>JAGQPS010000009.1:43053-45338 GCA_020426595.1 Planctomycetales bacterium | reverse complement strand
TAGCCAGCGGCCACGAGCCCCTCGCGGACCCACTGAGTCTCGTATTGGTTGACTTTGCAGCCGAGCGTCACGGTTCGGAGTCGGGCCAACGTCACAGCTCCTTGGCACAAACCAACAAGGGCGAGGAATGAACGGAAACCGGCGAATTGAAGGAGTCGATCGCCCCACGTCTGGTTCGACCTCACCCTGGCCAGGGCGGGCCGATGATTGAGCTCACGGACAATTCGTACCGTGTACTGGCCGACAGGGGAACGGGGCTAGGCGGAGCATCATGCCAGCTCGGTCAGTCGGCTTTTCACGATCCGATTACTCATCGGCCGGTTCGATCGTGGCTCGCATCGAACCGGGACTCGTGTCGAGCCACGGATCCGGCCCGTAGGTAAGCACTTGATCCCGTTTGAGCTCCGCGAGTTCCATCGTGGTGGTCAGACAGATCACCCGGCCCGTGCGATCGACCTCGCGAGCCATTTTGAAAGCCCGCGTTCGCGGGTGATGGAACAGCTTGCCCAACATCTCGATGACGTAGGCGTAGGTGTGTTCGTCGTCATCGAGCAAGATGACATGGTACCGCGGTTGCTTCTTGGTCTTCTCGCGCCGGTCGAGTTTTCGCTCGCTCGCCGGCGACTCGGCCGCCGAGACCGGTACCGTATCGGCTTCGTCCGCGACAGCTTGTTCCAGTACGGCGCTCATAGGAGCCTCTCGCAAACCCAATCCGTTATTCCACGCGGCATCGATTCCGAACAACCCTTCGCTCGATCCGCTGGCCCGCGCGATCACAGCCGGAAAGTCGACCCAACCGACCGCCACGACCACCGCGAAGTAGCTCGACTGGACCCGCCGTGACACCGAGCTCAATGGCCACGCCCCGAGCCAAGTCAGCCAGACACTAACTCGGCGGGGCGGATCCCCCAACTGCCTCTTACTGTGGTCGTTTTCAGGGCGATCGGCAAGGTTTTAAGGCCTGGATTTTTCGCCAACTAGGGTCGCTGCTTCCAATCGTGAGTCGACTTGGCATGGGAGATTCGCCCATCGGTCAAACTGGGCAAGCTGAGCCTCGTTTGGTCAAGTCGCTTTGTCGGCGTCGATTCGCCAAACCCTGGCCGTGCTCGCCCCCAGGGGTGAGCTTGCCCCCGACTTTCGGCTACTCGGCCAGAGCGATACATTCGAGAGCGAGGGAAAGAGACGGGCTCCGTGTGGGTTAACACGGGTGCCGGCTCGGTTTCCTTCCCACCCGCACAAGCCGCCTCGGCGATGTGCGATTTAGTCGGGTCCGTCGCGGTGACGCGATCGACCGTGATCCAGCTTGCGATTTGAATCGAGGCTCCGATGTCGGATACCCAAGTCGTTGTCGATGCGATTGATGCTCGGCAAAGCCAACATGAGGCCGCGTTGTTCGAGCTCCTGCGGCTCCCGAGTGTCAGCGCGGACGCCGCGTTCCGGCAGGGGATCGAGGATGCCGCCGATTGGCTCGTCCAGCGATTCACCTCGATGGGACTCACCGTCGATCGGATCGCGACCGAGACTCATCCCATCGTTTATGCCGAAAGTCCCGCCGTACCCGGCGCCCCATGCGTGCTCGTCTATGGCCATTACGACGTGCAGCCGCCCGACCCGCTCGAGCTATGGCAATCGCCTCCGTTCGAGCCGACCGTGCGCGATGGCAACGTCTACGCTCGCGGCTCGACCGACGACAAGGGACAAGTGCTCACGCATGTGCTCAGCGTGCAAACGTGGCTCGAGACCGTTGGGCCGCTCCCAATTCAAATCAAGTTCCTAATCGAGGGCGAAGAGGAATGCGGGAGTGAAGCCCTCGATGCCTTGCTCGCGGGCAAGCACCAGATCCTGGGTCAACCGGCGCTCGACGCCCTCAAGTGCGACATCGCGGTCATTAGCGACACGAGTCAATTCGCGCCCGGGCAGCCAGCGATCACTTACGGGCTCAAGGGTATCGCCTATTTCCAACTCGATTTTGTCGGGCCGAATATCGATCTCCATTCCGGTTCGTTTGGCGGCGCCGTCACCAATCCGATCAATGCCCTCACGCGGGTCATGGGTGATCTCGTCGATTCCGACGGCCGCATTCAGGTCCCTGGCTTCTACGACGACGTGCTCCCGCTAAGCGACGAGGAGCGCGCCGCGTTCGCGGCGTTGCCGTTCAGTGAGAGTGGTTTTTGTCAGTCGATTGGTGTCGAGGGGACGACGGGCGAGGCGGACTACACGACGCTCGAGCGCAAGTGGGCCCGACCGACCTGCGACATCAATGGGATCTGGGGCGGCTATCAAGG
>JAGQPS010000009.1:20433-42953 GCA_020426595.1 Planctomycetales bacterium | reverse complement strand
GCCAAGACGGTGCTGCCGAGCAAGGCGGGAGCCAAGTTCAGCTTCCGCCTCGTGCCTCACCAGGATCCAGTCAAGATCACCGCGGCCTTGAAGGAATTCGTCGCGGCCCGCGTGCCGGCGGGAATTCGCTGGACACTCACCGAGATGCATCACGCGCCGGGCGTTGTCGTCCCGTTGGATAGTCCGTACGTGGCGGCCGCCAAGCAAGCGATCGAGGCCGGCTTCGGCACGCCTCCCGTGATGATTCGAGAGGGAGGTTCGATCCCGGTCGTGACGTCGTTCGCTCAGATCCTCGGAGTCGACACGTTGCTGCTCGGCTGGGGACAAAACGACGATGCGGCTCATAGCCCCAACGAGAAGTTCTCGCTCGCCGATTTTCATCGCGGGACCAAGGCGAGCGCCGCTCTCTGGGCCCGGTTGGCCCAACTCTCGTCCTGATCCTCACGCTGCATTCGACGCCAGTCCTTCGTCCTACCGGCACTCCTTATCCCCATCCCCGTTGGTATAGAAAGCTGACCGCATGTTGGACCGTAAGTTCGTACTCGAGAACCTCGCCGCCGTTCGAGCCAACTGCGAGCACCGCGGCATGTCGGCGGAGTTGGATCAACTGGTCGCCTTGGACGAACAACGGCGAGCCAAGTTGGCGGACGTGCAGGAACTCAACCGTCAGGCCAACGAGGTTTCCAAGACGATCGGACAAGCCAAGGATCCGGACGAACGCGAACGACGCAAGGACGAAGGCCGCCGCCTGCGTGATGCCAAGGATGCGGCGCAACAGGATCACGATCGACTCGACGCCGAGGTCCACGCGATCCTACGCACGATTCCCAACATGGCTCATCCCGACGCGCCGATCGGTGGTGATGACACGTCGAATCTGGAAGTGCGACAGGGTAGCACGGCGCCTCGTTCGTTCGATTTTCCCGCGCTCGACCATGTGGAACTCGGCAAGCGGCTCGACCTCATCGACTTCGAGGGTGGCGCCCGCACGAGTGGCGCTGGTTTCTACTTCCTCAAGAACGAGGGAGTGCTGCTGGACTTGGCGTTGCAGCGGTTCGCGATCGCCGAACTGATGAAGCGTGGCTTTCAACCAACGATCACTCCCGACCTCGCGCAGAATTCCATCCTCGAGGGAATTGGCTTCATGCCGCGTGGCCCGGAGACTCAGGTCTACAGCATCGAGCATTCGGACCTGAGCTTGATCGGGACCGCGGAGATCACGCTGGGGGGCTTGTACTCCGGGCATGTCTTTGACGCCGATCAACTCCCACTCCGGCTCTGCGGCATCAGCCATTGTTATCGGACCGAGGCGGGGGCGGCGGGTCGAGCCTCGCGCGGTCTTTACCGCGTTCATCAATTCACCAAGGTGGAGATGTTCGCGTACACGACACCCGAACAGAGCGACGCATTGCATGACGAACTCTGTCAGATCGAATGCGATCTGTTCGACGCGCTCGGCATTCCGTATCGCGTCGTCGACACGGCGACCGGCGACTTGGGCGCGCCGGCCTATCGAAAGTTCGATCTCGAGGCTTGGATGCCTGGACGAGGCGAAGCGGGAGAATACGGGGAAGTCACGAGCACATCCAATTGCACCGACTTCCAGGCCCGCCGACTCGACATTCGCTTCAAGAACAAGGGGGAGAAGGGAACTCACTTCGTGCACACGCTCAACGGTACGGCGATCGCGCTGAGCCGAGCGATCATCGCGGTGCTCGAGAACTACCAGGAAGCGGACGGCTCGATTACCGTTCCCGAAGTATTGCGAGGTTGGATGGGGATGGATCGGATCGGCCCTCGTTAGGCCGCGACCGTGCCCGCCGTTTTTATGTTCGCTCAGTACACCGCCAGTCGAAGGCCCCGCCATGCAATCGCGCCGAGTCCAAAGTCACAAGCTGTTCGAGCGGGCCAAGGAGCTCATGCCAGGAGGCGTCAACAGCGCGGCTCGTGCGTTCGGCGGCGTGGGTGGTACGCCCATCGTCTTTGAGTCGGCGCAGGGTTCGACGCTCGTCGACGTCGATGGCAATCGCTACATCGATTACATCGGTTCCTGGGGCCCCATGATCCTCGGTCATAGTCATCCGGTCATCGTCGAGGCGGTTCAAGAAGCGGCGGCGAAAGGGATGAGCTTCGGCGCTCCGACGCCGGGTGAAAACGATTTGGCCGAGTTGATTATCGAGGCGGTGCCCAGTGTCGAAATGGTCCGGCTCGTGAACTCAGGCACCGAAGCGACGATGAGCGCGTTGCGGTTGGCTCGGGGAGTCACCGGTCGGGAGAAGGTGATCAAGTTCGCCGGCAATTACCACGGACATGTCGATGCGTTGCTCGTGGCCGCCGGCAGTTCGGCGGCGACCTTGGGCGTGCCCAATAGTCCGGGAGTCACCGCGGGGACGGCTGGCGATACGATCGTGCTCCCGTACAACGACGTCGCGGCCTTGGAGCAGTCGTTCCAGGAGCACGGACCGTCGCTCGCCGCCGTCATCTTCGAACCGGTGGTGGGCAACATGGGGTTGGTCGAGCCAACGGATGCGTTCTTGAACGCGCTGCGCTCGCTGACTCGTGAAGCCGGGACGGTTTTGATTTGTGACGAAGTGATGACTGGGTTTCGATTGGCTTATGGCGGAGCCCAAGAGCGATTGGGGATCGATCCCGACCTGACGACGATGGGCAAGATCGTTGGAGGCGGATTGCCGCTAGGAGCCTTCGGCGGCAAGCGGGAGCTAATGAAACATGTGCTCCCCGCCGGCAAGGTTTTTCAAGCCGGAACGTTGAGCGGTAACCCCGTCGCCACCGCCGCCGGCTGCGCGACACTGCGACTTCTAAAGAGCGACTCTCCCTACGCTCGCCTCGAGAAACTCGCCGAGCGTCTTGCCACGGGGCTCATCACGGCCGCCTCCGACGCGGGTGTCACCACCGTGCTGCAACGAGTTGGCAGCATGATGACTCTGTTTTTCCAGGCCGGCCCGGTGACCGATTGGGAGAGCGCGGCCCGGAGTGACACGGCGCTCTATGCCAAGTTCTTTTGGGAGCTGATCGAGCGAGGCGTGTACTTTCCATGCTCGCAGTTCGAGGCGTTGTTCGTATCCGCGGCCCACTCCGAGGACGACATTGAAGCGACGATCGAGGCGGCTCGTGAAGCGCTCCGCGCCATCGCCTAGGACCAAAGTCGCGCCTAGGAACTAGAGTCGCGCCCACGAACGGTTTTAACACGAGTCTCGCTTGAGCGACGACCGTCTCCGCCTGCGTTTGGGAAGTCGACCTCGCGCTATCCCTTGGCGTTTGGGGCTCGTTTCCACGGTTGCCGTGCGCCACACTAGTGGCTGAAACTCGAGTGCGGCTATTGTCTTGAAAAGCGATGACGGGCCGGGCTCCGTCCCGCCTCGATGTTCTTGACGAGGTCCCAGCAAATCGACTTGGTATCGCACCGCTGCTGCTTCGTTCCATGGTGAAGAGGAATCGATCGATGCATCGTTGGAACCAACGCCAACTCCCCATTCTCGCCTTCCGTGCCTTGGCCGTCGTCGCATTGATAGCGAGCGTGCTTCCCGCGCTAGCGGCTCGAGCCGCGGACGAAGCGACCGTGCGGGTCTTCATCTTCGCCGGCCAATCGAACATGGTCGGGTCGGATTCCAAGGTGCGGGACATTCAGCGTTTCCCACCCTTCGCGGGCCTCGAGGCTCCCCAGGAAAACGTTCGCTTCTGGTACTGTCTCGGTCGCGAAAACAAAACCGAATCCGAAGGCTGGGTGCCGCTCGCGCCGGTCGATGATGTCGTCGGTCCGGAGTTGAGTTTTGCTCGAGAAGTCACGCGTCACACCTCGGACCCGGTCGCCATCATCAAGGTCGCCGCGGGTGGAACTCATTTGGGAGGCGACTGGAACCCGGACGATCCGATCGGATTCGAGATGTATCCGCTAGCGCTGGCACAGGTTCGCGCGGCGCTCGCGAAACTCGATGAACAGGGCGTCGCCTATCGAATCGAGGGATTCATGTGGCACCAGGGCGAGAATGACATGTTCAACGAAGAGTACATGGCCAATTACGGCCCCAACCTGAAGAACTTCATTGCGAGTTGGCGTCGCGACCTCGAGGCTCCCGAGCTGCGGTTCTACGTCGGTGAACTGTGCACGAAGACCATTTGGGGCATGGATCTCCGGCCTCGGATGTACGCCATCAGCCTCGGACAAAGAGAGGTGACCAACAACGATCCATTGGCTCAGTACGTACCGACTTCGCATGTCGGAGTCGAGATCGGTGGAGGCGTTGGGCTGCACTACCACTACGGGACGCTTGGCCAACTCGAACATGGCGTCAACTACGCCACTGCCTATCTAACCAACACCGGCGAGCTTCCCGCGTCACCTCGTCCATTGGAAGCTTGGCCGTATCCGGCCGGATCCACCATCAAGTTGTTTGTGATGGCCGGCCATCGCAATATGGAAGGCGAACGAGCGTTCGTGCAAGATCTCGCTGATCTCCCCGGCGGCGAGTCGCTCCGGCAAGACCAGCCCGCGATCGCGTTCAAGTACTCGCTGGGTGGAGGTTACCGAGTCTCGGACGGCTGGGAACCGCTGGGGCCCGCCGGATATTACGACACGTTCGGCCCGGAACTCAGCTTCGCCGCGGCGCTGCGTGCGAATGGCGAGGACTCGGTGGCGATCGCCAAGTTCACTCATAGCGGCTCACAGATCATCGACTGGACGCCAGCCGGTAGCGAAGCGCCCTCGCGAAATCTCTACCCCGACTTCATTGCCTTCGTTAAGGAAGCCGTCGAGGAACTCGAGGCGAAAGGGCACCGAGTCGAGCTCGCGGGGATCTTCTATCACGTCGGCGAGAACGACATGTCATGGAGCCCGTTTCGGCGTGAGGCCCCTAACCGCTTGATGTCGATCGTGAATCAAAGCCGGATCGATTTGGGGCGGCCAGAGCTGACTTGGTTCGTCAGCCAACAGCCTCCGACCGACGACGATTCGGTCAACAATATCGACGTGACAGCCGAGCTCAAGCGAGTCCTCCACGGCGACGAACACTCGGTCCATGTACCGGTGTTTGATCTTCCGCCGCAGGAGAAGCAGCTCGTCATTGATACGCGTGGAATCGTGGCGTTGGGCGAGGAACTGGCCCGAGCCTATTTGGAAAGGCGCTAGGCGCGGTGGCTCGCGACGAACCGGCTTGAAGTTACTCCTCGTGACGACCACCCTCGTTTAGCTTGGATCGTTGCCGACCGGCTTCGTCAAAATTCGAGTCGGCCAGCCAAGCCTCGTAGGCCTTCTCGAGCCGTGGGCGCTGCGTGTCAATGATCGAGAACCACGCGGTGTCGCGGTTGCGCTGCTTGACGACGACAGCCTGGCGAAATGTCCCTTCGTAAACAAAGCCAAACCGTGTCGCGGCTTGACGACTTGGTCCGTTCAGCGCGTCGCATTTCCATTCGATGCGACGGTAGCCCAATTCCCAGGCCCAGCGGATCATCTCAATCACCGCCTCGCTCGCCACACGCGTCCGTTTGAGTCGCGACGAGAAGACGACATGAGCGATCTCGATCACTCCGTTGGCTGGATCGATTCGGTTCCATGAGAGAACACCAAGCGGCTCTCGGGCACGCGAATCCAGGACGGCGAGGAATATCGGGTCGTCGCCATGGTCGATCGTTCGCAGCCAAGTGAGGCATGTCGCGGGAGACTCGAAGGGACCGTATCCCATGTAGGTCCAGGTGGCCGGGTCCTCGGCGGCGAAGAGGCTGGCGAGCGATGCTCCATGCCGCGAGGCGTCCAGCGGTTCGAGGGTCATGTAACGGCCGCGCCGCGGCTCGCGCGGCGGGACCGCGACGGGTCGCCAGTTCGGCAATGACATGCCCACCGGAGGCGGATCGTGCGAGGCGGAAGAGGACATGGTCGTCGCCTTGAAAACTTGCACCATGGGATCAATGAGGCGGCTACATCGCGGAGCCGCGGCGGCACGAACGCGGCTCCTAAGGGGTCACGGGAGTGAGCGGCCAGATCCACGGAATCAGGATCATGGCGACCACCGCGAGTAGCAGGCTGATGGGGAGGCCAACGCGCATGAAGTCGGAGAATCGATAACCACCTGGGCCGTAGACCATCATGTTGGTTTGATAGCCGATCGGAGTCACGAAGCTGGCGGAGGCCGCCAGGGTCAGCGCGATAATGAACGGGCGTGGTTCGACTTCGTAGATCTCGGCGGTCTTCAACGCGAAGGGGAACATCAACAACGCGGCGGCGTTGTTGGTGATGAGCTCGGTGACCAACATCGTCGTCAAGTAAATCAACAGCAGCGCGGTGATCGGTCCTCCCAGCGTCTGACTCAGCTGGACCAAGCCTCCCGCGACCCACTCGGCGGCGCCACTCTTGTCGATGGCGGTGCCGACACCGAAGGCGGCGGCGATGGCGATGAGGACTTGCCACTCGACGCTCTCGCGCGCTTGCCCAATGCTCAAGCAACCGGTCGCCACCATCGCGACCGCGATCAATCCACAAGCGACAAGCGTATCCATCACGCCGGTCGTCATGAGGACCAACAGAATGGCGAACAGAGTCAACGCGATGCCGATGCGGTCGGTCCGCAGCGGGCGCGGGTTCTCGACATCGCTGATCAGATAGAAAGCTGGATCGTGGCGATGTCGCCTGAGGAACGAGCGTCCCACCTGCAACAACAATGTGTCACCCGCCCGCATGCGAATGTCACCGATCTTGCCGGCGATTCGCTTGCCTCCCCGATGCACGGCCAGAACCGCCGCGCCATAGGTCGCTCGAAAGTCCGCTTCGCGAATCGTTTTGTCGATCAGGGGTGACGTCTCGGAAACCACCGCCTCGCACCATCTTCGCTGTCGCTGCCCCTTGGCGGAAATCTCGTACGAAGGATCGACGGCTGGAACGAGCCCTGGAATGCGCTCGAGCTCCATGATGCTGTTGACGATTCCCGTGAAGATCAATCGATCCTCGGCCACCAACACCTCATCGGGCCCAACCGGTCCGAGCACCGTTCCCGACCGTTCGATCTCGACCAGGAACAAACCGGGCAGGTGACGGAGTCCGGCATCCTCGACCGACTTGCCGATCAAGCGACAAGCCGCGTCGACTCGCATCTCGACGAGGTACTCGCGTCGTGACTCGCCGAGCTGCTCCATCAGCTCCTTGCGTTCGGGCAACAGCCAGTTCGCGGCGATCACGAGCAAGGCGATGCCGATCACCGCGTAGGGAATGCCCACCCACGCCAACTCGAACAACCCCATGCCGGCATCGGGACCGAGTTGCTCGAGCAATAGGCCATTCACGACCAGGTTGGTGGACGTCCCGATCAACGTGATCGTGCCGCCCAGGATGGCGAAGTACGAGAGAGGAATGAGAATCTTGCTCGGCGAGACGGAGTTCTTTCGGCCCCAGTCGATCACCATCGGCATGAACATCGCGACGATCGGCGTGTTGTTGAGAAACGCGCTCATCGGCACCACGACCGCCGCGAGTCGCAACAGAGCCTGTCTCAGGGTCCGCGCGTTGCCCAAGACATAGGTGCCGAGCCGGTCGAGGACCCCGGTCTCCCGCAGCGCGGCGGAGATGACGAAAAGCATCGCCACGGTCAGCATGCCGGAATTGGAGAAGCCGGCGAACGCCTCGCTCGGTTCGATGATCTTGAGACCGGCGAGAACCGCCGTCGCCGAGACGAAAACAAGGTCGGTCGGAGCCCAGTCCTTGAGCAACGTCAGGAGGATCAAGCCGACCACTCCCAGCGTGACGATGACCTCCCAATTGACCATAGAGCTTTGTTCCAGTCCGTAACTCACGACTCGCAAGACGCTGGCCGAGTCACCCGCGTTTCCGCCTCACCTAAAGCCCCACTCCGCTTTTGGAGCAAGGGGGAGCGACCGACCACCAGCCTCCCATCATCCTTCAGGCCCAATTCGATGCCTAGCCCGCACCGCAAGCCTTCCCGCCTTCCATTCCAACCCCTGTGATCGCTGGACACCGAGCGCACCTCCAGAGTTTGTCGCTCCGCCACCGACCCACACTCGATCCGCCTCACGATCTTCTCGTCATCCGCTAGCAAACTCCGCATAATCGCTCCAACAGTGCTAGCAGCGACCAATGCGATGAGAGGTTCAGCCTATACTCCGCTCCGCACGTGGCACCTGGGAAGGAGCCACACACGGCCGAGGCCATCGACGGTTCGGTCGAGACACCAATCCGACAGGGAGGGAACCCCATGAGCATGACCCGAATTCCGCTGAGCGCCGCCGAGGAAGCCGCTCGTCTCCGTCAAGAACGTCTTGAGATGAGCACCGCCGAAATCGGTCTCACCGTCCGCACGACCAATTGCCTGGAAGAGAAAGGCATCTTCACGGTCCGCGATCTGCTCAACACGACTCGAGCCGACTTGCTGTCGATCTCGAACTTCGGCGAGAAGACGCTCGAAGAGGTGTTCAGCGCCTTGGAAAAGTACGGCTTCGTGCGTTCCAACCGCTCGCCCAAGTAAACCGATCGCGGAACCAAAAGGCTCATGGTGGCTCGTGGCAACGCCTGCTGACAATGGCGTTGCCACTTACGCCCCAACATCCGCTCGCGCCCTTTGCTGTTATCCGGTCGCGAAGTCGCGGGGTTCTGGCAAACGCGACTCCCTCCGCTCATGCTGTTAGCGGAGGATTCTCATGATGTCTCATCGGTCGCTCGAGTCCGCCCGCCGACTCGAAGCCCAAGCCATTCAATCGCGATTGATCGCGCTCGCCGAGTCAGGCGCGTGGCGCTCGTATGAAGGCGAACAACTGGCCACTCTGCGCGAGCGGCTCCAGGAAGTCTTCGCGCGCCCCCTGGTCCATTGTGTTTCGTCGGGTACTGTCGCGGTGGAGATCGCGCTGCGCGCGGTGGGAGTCCAAGCGGAAGATGAAGTCGTTCTTGCTGGGTACGACTTCCCTGGCAACTTTCGAGCGATCGAGGCGATCGGAGCTCGCCCGGTACTCACCGATCTGTCCGCCGGAGCCTGGACGGTTGGCGAGGAGCAAGTAATCACCGCGCTGACGCCCAAGACCAAGGCGGTCCTCGTCTCTCACTTGCATGGTTCGATCGCGCCACTTGATTCGCTCGAGCCGAGCCTGCGCGAGCGCGGAGTCGCCTTGATCGAGGATGCCTGCCAGGTCCCTGGTGGAAGTCTGGCCGGCCGACCGCTCGGGAGTTTTGGGGACGTGTCGGTGTTGAGCTTTGGCGGGAGCAAACTGCTCTCGGCGGGGCGGGGCGGGGCGGTGCTCACGAGCGATCCGCGTCTCGCACAGCGGATCACGATTCTCAACGACCGCGGCAACCTGGCCTATCCGATGAGTGAATTGCAGGCGGCGGTGCTGATTCCGCAACTCGATCACCTCGCCGATCGCCACGACGCTCGCGCTTCCGCGGTTGATCAACTCCGTTCTCAATTGGCAACGTCTCCCATCGCTGAGTTGCTTTTCGGCGAACGAGCGTCCCAACAGGCAACCTCACCAGCTTGGTACAAGCTGCCGATCACGGCACCGGACCAAGCGACACGAGATACATGGCTCGCGTTTTTTGGGTCGGCCCAGGTATCGGCCGGTGAGCCGTTTCGCGGTTTCTGGAAACGATCGGCCCGTCGCTGCGCTATCTCGATGCCGTTGACCGAATGCCAGCGAGCAAGTGAACGCACGCTGCTCGTCGCGCACGATTGCCTCGAGGACCAAGCGGAACTCGAAAAGGTCATCCGCGTCTTGGAGACGCTGCGGTGAGTCCTCGAGTCGAGGCGATGTGCGAACGGTGAAGTATCCCTCGCTCAAGATTCTTGATGTTGCGTCATTCAAATCTCAGTCCCAGCGACCAATTCAAAAGCGTGGCAAACCAAAGGAAACCCGAAGCGTGAGCGAGGGATGCTTCACGTTCTGAAACAACGCCAAAACCCGTGACGCCACCAACAATTCCGTAAAGCCCCATACCAGGTGCCAAGCCATTTCTCGAGGCCGAGCCGGGCACACCGGCGGCACACGACATCGTCGGCTTTTGCTCCGCAAAAGCGAGTCCTAGGTTTGCCGTCGGCGCGGCTGGCTTACGCGGGGAACGTGCTTTTGCGGAGCAAAAGCCGACACTCTTGCGGCGTTGTCCAGATGGCGACTCAACATGGAACCGCCACGGGCGTGAAGGAGAAGAATCCCTCGCTCACGCTTCGGGTTTCCTTTGGTTTTGCCACGCTTTTGGCATGGTCGACTAGGGCGGAGCGTGAAAAGCGCAACATCAAAACTCACGCTTCCGGTTTCCATGGAAGACATTCGCGATTGCCGCGACGCGTCATGCCTTGGATTGGCTGGCCGCCAGAAGTCGCTCGAGCAAGGCGTCGGTCGAATCGCCTTCCTCGCGCTCGATCCATTGGCACTCCTCGAGCGAACGAAACCAGGTTTCCTGCCGCCGAGCGAACTGGCGAGTGCGAGCCTTGACCGCTTCCACCGTTTCCTCGCGGTCGCGAGTCCCTTGCAGGAACTCAATGACTTCGCGATAGCCCACGGCCTGTCCGGCGGTCTGTCCCAACTGACCATACCGAGCCAACAGCGATTCGACTTCGTCGATCAAGCCGGCCGCGAACATTCCTTCGACTCGTTCATCGATTCGTTGATGGAGCCGAGACCGCTCCCAATGCAACGCGAACACCGGTCGATTGGGAAACGCGGGAGGCTCGTCGAACTCCAACTGCAAGTGACTGATCGGTTTCCCGGTCACGTGATGGACTTCGAGCGCTCGAATGAGTCGTCGCTTATCGCGCGGATGCAGCTTATGGGCGCTCAAGGGATCGACGAGCCGAAGTCGCTCATGCAACGCCTCGACTCCGTGCTCCTCCACCTCGCTCTCGATCGCGCGGCGAAACTCCCAATCGGCCGGCGGACCTTCGAAGATGCCACGCAGCAACGCCTTCAAGTAGAGAGGCGTGCCACCCACGAAGACGACCCGCTTGCCTCGTTGACGAGCATCGTCGACGACCGCCAACGCGGCTTCGCGGTACTGCGCGACGCTAAACGAATCGCACGGATCCACGATATCGATCAGGTGGTGAGGCACCTCCGCGCGTTGTTCGGCGGTCGGCTTGGCCGTGCCGATATCCATGCCTCGGTAAATCGCCATGGAATCGACCGACGCGATCTCAGCATCGAGCGTCTGGGCGAGTCGCACGCCCACTTGCGTCTTCCCCGACGCGGTGGCGCCCGTGAGAAAGAGACAGCCCTCAAAGGGATCGCGGCCAGACGATGCGGGGGAATTGTGATCGACCATGAGACTCGTGAATCAACAGGAACGAAGTGTCCGAGATCGCGGGCCTCGCGTCGCGGATCAGGGCGCCATTGTCGCTTGCCAAGCCGCCCCTGGCCAGGGAGCATCCGGGGGCTTCGACCTGGAGCAAAGCCTCCTACAATGAGACTCGTCAAGCTTGCTGAATCGACCGAGCTGAGCTGCGTTGAGTCGAGCCGAGCCAAACCAAGACACATCGCGACGATCAAGACTCCCCTAGCCTCGGGTCGCCCCGAAACATGCGGGCCCGTACCTGGAGTACATGGATATGTGGTTTTCCCAAGAAGATTCGAGCCGCGTCGTTGCTTGGCCTCGGTTTCCGGTCGTGTTGCTCGCGATCGCCGTCGTGGCTGGGACCTTCGCTTGGGACGCGCGTCGCGGTTGGTCGCAAGAGGCGAGCGGCGCGCCACAGGTTCCATCACCCACTTCGAACGATGAAGTCGACTCGCCGGAGGAAGGCGGTTCCGATCCGGTCGTGAGCCCGCCGCGAGGTGACGCGGGGAATCGCCCGGAACCGGTTCCCATTCTCCCCAATGCGAACGAAGTGGCCGCTCAACGAGAGTTGATCTTGATCCTGTTGATGGCGGTCATGGGGATCGGATGTACGGCTCTAGCCTTCATGGCCTTTTGGATGCTCGGTCGTAACGAGCCGGCCGAGCATGATTCGGTTAATCCATCACCGAGCCACGCGACGGAAGGGAACACCGAGCCGGACGAAGAGGCGGGGAGTTGATTGGGCGAAAGGCTCGCGCGGCCTGATCGCCTGGATCCGAATCACCGCACGGGCGACTCGGGGGCTCGTCGGGACGATCCTGTCGCCTCCAGATCGAGCGTGCTACGACGCATTGACCGGCTGATGGTCGAGTTCTTCCTTTTTCGATTCGACGCAAGAATCTCGGTCGTCGCATTTCTCTTGAGCCGATGGCTCGGTGGACCGCGCCAACGTGCCGGCCGCGTAGCGCTCCATCATGGCGTTGTAGTCATCCGCCAGCCCTTGCCAGAAATCGGTCCCGCGGAACTTGAGCGGTTGGTGCGGCTGACCTTCGGCCGCATTTTTCAAGGCATTGCGGAGGCGACAGATGGGGCCCGCGAAGCGATTGCTGAGGCGAATCGTATCGAGCACGAAGGCGGGCAGGAGGCTCGCGAGCACAATCAGGAACAAGGCGTAACGGGAGCCGGCCGCCGCGATGTGCTCAAAGACCGTCTTGCTCGGGTCGCCCAACAACACCTGCATCAACGTGACGCTAACAATGCTCGTGGTCAGAAACATGACCCAGTGCACCAGCACGCGGCGAGCCAGAGCGCCTTGCACGGTGCGATCGACAAAATGAGTCGTTCGGTGTTTGTTGGTGGCCGTCATTTCGCCAATACTCCCGCGGACTTTCGCCGGTAAGGGCATTTCCCGATCTGGTCTCGACACGACGAGCCATGTGCGACCGCGAAGCGTTCTTCGTTACCACATGACTCAATCGAAACCGTAGCTCACAAGTCCTTCTGAAGCATGGCGTCGATGAACCGGTCTTGTCGTGAGAACGCCTGAAGTGAGGCAAGGTTTGTCGATCGTGACGGTCACGGCGGAGTATGCGGCCGTATCACACGATTGGGCGAGCGGCACGACAAGCACGTACCTCTCTTGCCCCAGCCTCGACGGACGACGTCCGATCCAGACTGCCCCACTCACCGTTTCGCCGTTGGCAAGGTTTGCCTCAGCCGAACAGGCCGGGCCAACGGCGCGGTTGGAGCAATCGTGATCCTGCGCGAACTCGCCATCGAGTGCGGACTTCCCCCCCAGAGACGCCGATAGCTCCCCTCAGCGGCGAACCTCGGCAATGGATCATGCCTTTTCGCCGCCGGCAGTTGTCTCAATTACTCCGACACGGATGTGCGCCTCCATGCGACCTTTGCCAATCGCCAACTTGAGACGGGGACTAGCGACGCTGCTCGCGGTTCTTGTTTTCGCGTTGACGTCGAATCAAAGCGGGGTGGGGCAGGACGTGGGCCACGTGCACGGAAACGCTCTTGGCGATGCCGTGCAGTTCTCGCCCTTCTTTCACCGAGTGGATGTCGCGCCCCAAGACGCGGGCCTGCCCAGCAATATCGAACGCTTGCCGGCGGTGCCTGGCAACTTTCACCCCTGGTGGACTCTCAGCATTCGCGAACAGATCTTCCCGGAGTTCGCCACCGAGCCGGTCAACATCGAACAGTTGATGCTCGAAGCGCTGGGGAATTCGGTCCAAATTCAGGCCTACGCCCAAGAGCCACTGATCGAGGAGACTCGCATCGACGAGTCACTCGCGGCCTTTGACTGGGCGGCGTTCATCGATAGCAAGTGGGACAAGCTGAGCGAGCCCGTCGGAAGCTCTTTGACCGTGGGCGGTGGTCGGACTCGCAGTCGCACCAGCAACCTGTCGAGCTCGGCCGGCATTCGGCGTCGCAACACCCTCGGTGGTGAGCTCAGCGTCCAACAGCAATTCGGGTTTCAAACGAGCAACTCGACCTTCTTCACGCCGGGCAACCAAGGCTCGACCCGTATGTCGCTGAGCTATACGCAGCCGGTTTTGCGTGGAGCGGGGCGAACCTACAACCGCAGTCAGATCGTGATCGCTCAGATCGGCACCGACGCGGCTAATCAGCGATATCTGGAACGTCTGCAAACGCATCTCCTCGACGTCACCGATGCGTACTGGGATTTGTATCGCAAACGAGCCCTGCTCCTCCAGCGCCGCAAGCTTTACTCCAGCGCTCAGACGATCGTCGAGCAAATGAAGAAACGAGCCTCGATCGACTCGACGTCCGATCAGCTGATTCGCGCCGAGGCCGCGGCCACCAAACGACTCACCGACTTGATTCGTTCGGAAACCGACGTCGTCGACGCGCAAGATCGGTTGCGAAGCCTGGTCAACTCGCCGCGTTTGGAGGCGGACTGGCGGATGGAGTTCGTGCCGCTCGACGGTCCGACTCATGAGTTGGTTCCGCTGAACTTGCAAGAGTCGTTGGCGATCGCCTTGGACTATCGACCCGATGTCGTCGCGGCTCTCCAAGACATCAAGTCGGCGAGTGTCGAACGATTCGTGGCCGAGTCCGATTTGCTTCCTCAACTCAATCTCGTGCTCGAGACGTACGTGTCGGGGTTGCGTGGGAGTTTCGATGTCGGAAGCTCGTTCCAAGATCAATTCCGTCAGGGCGAGCCAAGCTATACGGTCGGGTTGAATTACGAGATGCCTTTGGGAAATCGAGCGGCTCTCGCGCGTGACCGCCGGGCCCAATTGGAAGTCGCTCGGCTTCAGGCTCAGTTTCGCACGGTCGTGGAACGAGTCACCTACGAAGTCCGCATCGCGGTACGGAACATCGATACGCTGGGCCGCGAAATGGAGGCTCGTTACGAGGCTCTGGAAAAGGCCAAGGATGAAGTCATCTACATCGAGAACCGCATGCGGCTCCTCCCCAGCATGAACAAGACCGCAAGTCTCTACCTCGAGAACTTGCTCACGAGTCAGGAGCGTCTCGCGACGGCCGAGGCGGAATATCTCGAGAGCCAAGTCGCTTACAGTCTCGCGCTGCTCAAGCTGAAACAAGTGACCGGCACATTGCTCACGACGGAGGAACTCGGTCACGACACCGAGGACGATTGGCTCTACGAGGACCTCGAGCCAGAAATGGAACTCCCCAGCATCCGCGTTCGTCCGCTTCCCGAGGAGTACGCCCCCGAGGAGGAGAGTCCCGGGGTGTTGGTTCCGTCGTTGGAGCGACCAGAAAACTGGATCATTCCGGGAGACGATCGAACCCTGCCGCTTCCGCGGATTCCAGCCGAGTCGGAGGGAGCAGCACCGGGCGCCCCTGACTCGAGCCTCCTTGAGCCGAGCCTCGAACGCCCGTTGCCTCAACTAGTGCCCCTCCCGGGACTCGGTCCGTTGGAGGAAACCGACTTTGGCGAGGGTCCGCCACCGTCGCTCGGCCCCGGAGCTCCCACTTTGTTGGAGCCGCGGCTCGAGGAACCCGAGCCCATCCCGCTCGATGCGATCCCGCGGCCCGACCGCAACGCGCCCAACGGCGATCTCGATGCTCGTTATTGGCGGACGCCATTTCAGCGAGTCGGTTCCACGCCTCGCCGCTCGGTTTGGGACTGAGCGACGCGCGATTGTCGCGCCAGGGGCGAACGTTTCCTGACGTCGACCGCGCTGGCTCGGTCGTTCGCCTCGACCTAATCGAGAAAGTCCTGACGCTCGAGAGCCTCGGGCACGTACGTTTCGGTGACGTAGCTGATGTCCTTTGAGATGAGCGCCTCGACTTCGAGTTTGAAGCCGTTCTTCAACATCCCCTCGATCTCCTTTTGCCACGGCTTCTTGTCCGTGAACCAGGGATACTTGGCGATTTGCTTGGCCCGCTTGATGTCCTGGTCGGTCAGCTTGATCGTCACGCTTGGCGACAGCTCACAAGCCTCGAAATCGCGACTACGCAGGCCAATGAACTTGGCCGACGGGATCGCCATCCGCCGGGACTCGAAGGCGAGATTGATCGAGCCTTGTTTGATCACGCTGTAGATGTAGTAGCCCCAGGGATCGTTATCGAGCAGGCAAAAAATCGGCAGCTTGAGTTCTTGGTGCATTCGATTGAGCAAGCGACGCACGCCGCGGGGAGGTTGACCACCGCCGTGCGTTAGGATGCAGTTGTGCTTGCGCCAGAACTTGTCCTCGTTGAACCGCCGCCACACCGTGTCCTTTTCGACATGCAGGATGAACTTGGCATCGCAGCTGAGGAACTCGATCACGTTCGGTTCGACGATACTGGGAATCGTGTAGCCACCCGACCCCATGCGGGAACAATCGATTTCGTCGCCCGAATCGCGGAACACGAGGTTGCCCGCGATCGAGCCTCGGTTCGACGCGTAGACGTGCAGCTCCTCGCGTAGCGCGTTGAGCGTCACTTCGACGTCCTCGATGATCGGATCGCTCTCGCTTTGTTCGTTGAACGTCTCCTCGCGAGTCCCCTCGATGGTGTGTTTGAGCATGTAATACATACCCCGGATGCTGTTCGACTTGCCTTGCTCGATCAGTCGCTTGCATCCGCTCGCCACGAGCATGGTCTGCATGTACGAGCGAGCCTGGGACAGGTTGAATAGCTCGCGGCGGTTCGTGCCTCCTGACATCTCGATGAATCGCTTCGACTTGTTGAACTTCACGTTCGCCAATGAGCGAGAGGGGATGTCGAGGTGAGGGGGCCGGGAACTCTCGGCCGTGGCGACCACGCGCTCACCGAGCAGCTTGAGCGTATCGAGCGTCTTGATGTCCTGGGCGGTGAGCTTGACATCGGGTTTCTTCGCGTCCGTGGTCGGAGTGGCGCGGCGGCGAGCTTTCTTGGCCATCGAAATGCGTCCTTGATTCTTAAACTTGCCAAGCGCGGGCGAGTCGTAAGGGGCTGCGAGTCGAAAGTTACGGAACGAGGGAAGCTGGCGGGAGTCGCGTGTCGCGGCGAGTCCCGCAGGTGCGACGGCCTCACCGAATTACCAATCACGCGCGGCGGGAATTACCCTTCTCCAGACTCGTTCGACGATTTGCTGACTCGTCCCAGGAGATGCTGTTCTAGTGCCTCGGAATCGGTGTCAACGATCAACACGTTGCCTCCGTACTGCGAGGCCTCGTCCCCATCGACTTTTCGACCACGATCATCGAGTTGCGTGTCCGCGGCGGCCGTCTTGCGCCGCGCGACCTTGACCAACTGTTCGTAAACCGCGGCCGCGTCGGCGCCGCTCAGTTCCTCGCAGGCACCGGCGACTTCCTTCAGGTAACGCAAGAAGATCGAACGCCGTTCGCCTTCCTGCTTGATCGATTGTCGCTTCTTGAGATAGACGCCCAGCTTTCGTCCGACCGTCTGCAACGCGAGCCGCAGTTCCTTTTCGATTTCTGGGTAGGACGCGATCGCTTCCTTGCTTTCACTCGTGAATGGAACCCAGACGCTCGCCATGTGCACCATGACCGTCACGGGTCCCGATGGGAGTGAGCCTCGTCCTTGCGTAAGACCGTACGAGCGCCAGTTCATGCCCATGATCGTTTGAGTCACGGCGCAGTCACGCTGCTTGAATTGAAGCGGCACGCGATTGGCGTATCGCAACACTTGCATCGACTGGTTGTCACCCGTGTTGACATTCCGCATGGCCTCGAAGAGCCGCTTGCGTTCGGCGGTGGTCAGTTTGCTGGGGCTCTGCCTCGGCCCAAACCGACACTCACGCAGGATCTTCTCGGCTCCATCATTCCCCATGCCGTCAAACGTGGAGGTCAGGAACAGCTTGAGCGTTCGTGAGTCACTCTCATCGAGCAGCTGCAGCAGCAACTCGTACGAGACTTTCTGCGCGGTCGCGACGCCTCCGTAGGCCAAGGCCGCTTCGATCACGAACGGGTTGCCACGATAAACGGCGGGAGGTCGAGTCGCCGCCGCGTAGAACTCACCGGGCACCACATGACGCAGTCCCTTGAGCAACAGCTCCTCGCCAATCGGCGAAATGCAATCGGTCGTGGGATTCTGGATCTTGGTGTCTTGGATGGCCCGATAGAGCGTGTCGACTTCCTCGCGACCGATGCGTTTGGTGCGAGCCCGTGGGCTGAGCTTGGCGGTGGTGCAAATCGCCTTGGCGACCTGAGGACTGACTCGTGAGAACGATTCGCACAAGAACTGAGTCAGCGTCGCCGCCTTGGAGTCCTTGAGCATCGTGAAGAGCCGGCCCAATTCCACGCCGTAAGGATGCGGTTTGATCTCCTTGGCTTCCTTGGGAAGCGTCTTGGCCGAGCGATGGTAGTCGAAGACATTGCCGTCGGGATCGCGGTAATGAATCGTCACATGCGGGTTGGCGATCGCGGTTTGCTCGAGGTACTCGTCGACGCTTCCCTTGCCCCGTTTGTGGATTCCCTCGAGTTCGATCGTGACTCGTGTACCGCTCTCGAGGTCGGTGACTCGGGCATCGTCACCATCGACGGGCGCGGCGGGGAGTTGGCTTTCCCATTCGATGCCTTGCTCGGTCATCAGCTTGATGCCGGCCGGCCCCGAGGGAAGATCAATCCCTTCCCCCTTGCCGTTCAGGATTTCGGGGTTGTTCGATTTGGTGTCGATTTGGATCTCGAAGTAGTGAGCCGGTTTCTTGGCCGATGTCTTCGAGACGATCCTGACGGGCTTACCGGTCGTGAGTTGTCCGTACATGCCGGCGGCGCTGATGCCGATACCTTGCTGCCCGCGACTCATCCGCAACCGGTGAAACTTCGAGCCGTAGAGCAGCTTGCCGAAAATCAAAGGAATCTGCTTCTTCACGATTCCCGGCCCGTTGTCTTGCACCGCGACCCGAAACCGCTCCTTACCCGACGGTTCGATATGCACCCATAACTCGGGCAGTATGCCGGCTTCCTCACAGGCATCGAGCGAGTTGTCGACGGCTTCCTTGACCGTGGTCAGCAGCGCCTTGCGCGGGTTGTCGAAGCCGAGTAGGTGCCGGTTCTTGGAGAAGAACTCGCTCACCGAAATGCTGCGCTGTTGGGCGGCCATCGATTCCGCGGTCGCGCGACTTCGTCGTTTGGGCGATGCGCCGGACGCGCTGCGTGAAGAACTCACCGTTGCCAATTTCGGTACTCCTTTACCGCAAGGGAGGGGCGGAAGAGGGGATCATCAAGGCTGCGAGGTTGCGATGCGAACGATCGTTGAAGCCTGGGAGTTTGAGGAAATTGTAACGGGGGTCAATAGGAGCTGGTAGAAGACCTTGAGGGTTGTAGTGGCGTCTCGTCGTGGAGTGGTTCGTTTCACTGGCGAAAGACTACACGCGAGGCGCCGCCGGTTCCGAGAATCCATCAACCAGGGCTACCCGTGTCGATTCGTGGGGGCGTTCGCGCCCAGGTTGCTCGTTGCAACCGGTCATCCGCGAGGCAAGTACGCGAGGTCCCGCCGAGAACTTGTTCATGGAGGAAGCGATTCAATGACCCTCTACCGCAACCGATTGGTGGCGATCCTTGGGTTGGTGCTGGTCGGGACCTGTCTGACGGCCAGCGCTTCGGCTCAAGAAGATGCTCCCGCCGTGCTGCCCCAATACGCTGATGGCTACGAGATCAGCGAAGACGCGATGTACGCTCCGCGAGTCGACGTCTTCCACAACTACTATCCGAACACGATGGTGGGGGTGAACAGCGCCGGCATGTACCCCACCCCCTATCCGACTCCGATCGTGGCGGGCCATACGTACTACACGTATCAGCCGCTCTATCCGCATGAGTACCTCTACGAGCATCGTCGGGTCTATTACAACGCCTACGGCGGTCCCGACATGTTCTACCAAGATCCGGGGCGTCGAGGCGGCGCGTGCGCGAACCCGGGCTATGGTCTCAACAAGACCACGGTGGTTTGGCAGGCTGGTCCGTTGGCCATCAATCCCAACCCAATTCGCATTCTTCCGTTGGAAGGCGTGCGAAACGCGGTCGGACGTTTCGGTGCCCTCGGCGGTTGCCAAGGTTGCCGTTAACTCGGGCCCTGAAGCTGAAGGAATTCAAGTCATGAAGAAGTTCTCAATGATCTGTCTCGCTCTGGGCCTGGGGTTCGCCATGACCTCGGCTCGAGCCGATGATCCCGTTTCGCCAGAGCCGGATGCCGGCACACAGTCGGTCCAGGTCCAAGAGGGGCATGTCCATGAAGGGCACGTCCACGAGGGCTACGTATCGGGCGGATACGAGACCGGTGGCTACGTGGGCGCCAACGGCCGCGTTTACCCGCGCCGCATGGAGGTTGTCCGCAACGCCGTTTACGATCGGGCTCATCCCCATCCGTTCTACGCACATGGACGTCGAGGCCGTGACGCCACTTGGACTCATGAGTGGAACCAGCAGATGGCCGCCGGCTTGCCTTGGCACGGCAACTACTACTACCCGCAGTACGGCCAGCCGCTCGCGCTGATCGTTCCTCCGACCGCCAGCTACATCACGAACTACAGCTGGGGTGTGGGGAACACGACGAGCACGCCGATTTATCACCAGTTCGCCCGACCCTATCCAGGTCCGGCCACCGGTGGTGGCTACCAGTTCCAAGCTCCGCCTTACTGGCCGAGCAACACGAACCAGTTCGGCGTGTATCCCGTCCGGGGTCCCTGGTAATTCGGCCGAAGTCCCGTCAACTTCCAAGCGTTGACGGGGAGTGGACTCGCCCGGTCCGCGATGTTGGTTGGTGCCGTCCTCCCCGGCGCCAAACCCAATAGGACAACGGGCCGGACGAGTGCCCGTGGATCGATCGAAGCCAAGGAGGCTCGAGCAATCTCGAGCCTCCTTGTTCGTTTCTTGGCTCGGACCTCCACGGCTTGGCCAACCGATCACGCGAGAAAGCGGTGGGGGCATTCCCCTTGTCGGGCGGCTCTCCCAGCAGACACCCCAGCGCCCCCCGCGGCTCGGCACGATTGCTGCCCAGCCGAGCCGACCAAGGATGTCGGACCAAGAATTTCCTGGGAATCAGGCATCGGAGCGGGAGCGTCTTTCTCATCCATGGCCACCTTCGCGGTGGGCCCAACGAAGCATCGCGGAAACATCGACCGGCACGAGGTTTCGCCCGGTCAGAGGTTTATCGCCTTGGTGCATGGCCAGCAGCGTATCGGGTTCTCGCAATGTCCTTGTGAGTGAGAACCGAATCGGGATACGAGCAACTTCGTTCACTCCCGCTCTCCCGGTCGGTACACTAGGGGATCAGCCGCGTGGAACCGCGCAACAGGCTTTTCCGATCGCCGCCCGAAGACCGAGCGATTTCGCTCGGCTCGAGCAATCGTTCGGATCGGGACTCGGGCGAACGGAGTCCCGAGGTATTGGCTCGCGGATGAAGGTCACTGAGTCTCGGCAGGCTGAGTCTCGGCAGGCTGGGTCTCGGCTGGCTGGGTCTCGGAAGATTTAGGACTTGGGATGCCGCGGCGGACTTGCCAAGACTTCTGGGTTCGCTCCGAATCGATTTCTCGGAAACGCGAGTCCTCGGAATGCGGGTAAGCAACAGCTGCTTTAGCAACGGTGTCAATCGAAGGACGCCAAGCGTTGGTAACGCGACGAACTGGATTAATTCGGCCCGCTTGCGACTCGGCGAACGAGTTGCGATCAGGGCTGTCGAGGGAGCTACGAAGATGACAAGTCGTCCCACCTGGTTGAACTTGGTGCTGGGCTGCCTGATGTTGGTCGGCCCTATGTTGGGCGGTTCGACGGTCGTGCATGGCGAGGATTTCTTTCTCCAGTTCCGCGATGGCTCGATCGTACTGGCGGATGTGAAAACCGCGTCGCTCGAGTGGACCGAATTTCAAGTGGGACGCCCTTCGAACGGCAACACCATCGACCTGCAGCGAATTGGGAACCTGACCCTCGCCCAAATGCCAGTCACCGAGCGACTGAATTACGTCCAGTCGCTACTCTCACAGCTCTCGTCCGAGGACTATCAGGAGCGTGAATTGGCGACGCAGGAGCTCAAGGAAAAGGGTGCCGAGTTTCTCGACATCGTCGAGGCCTACCAGGAATCGACCGACCCCGAGGTGCGCTGGCGAGTTAAGGGAATCCTGCACCACATCAGCAACGCGATGCGCAATTCACCGAGGCTCGATTTCGATTCGCTGATCTTGTGGCGCGAGGGAGGCGCGGGGAATAGCGCTCAAGCCTCGGTGCAAGGAGACTCGGGCGACTTCTCGCTCAAGGCGGTCGCGTTTGGACAAAACATCGAGGTGCCTCGCCGTAAACTCTCGGCGATTTGGCGGCCCGGCTATGAACCTCGACGCGAGGGACAAGCGGAAGTCGTCGGCCAACGGATCTCGAGCGACGAGGTCGATCGATTTCCACCTAATTCGGTTCGTATCGGCTTCTCCAACGCGCCGGATGGCTCGGAGTTGACCGAAGGACAAACCGTGGACAACTCCTACACGGACTGGGGCGTGCGATTCTCCACCGATATCGAGGACGGTTCGATCGCGGTCTTTAACTTTGGAGTGGGTGGCGCGCCGAGCCGACGTCCGAGTGCCGGAGGGCACGCGGCCGGGACGAGCGACGAGGATTACAAGGGTGTCACGACCATCCGATTCCATGCGCCGGGACGTCCCGATGTTCCGGCGACGGTCACCATGTTCGGTTGCTACATGGCGATCATTAAGAAGGATGGCACCTTAATGCGGTTCTTCGATACGCAGGGGCAGCTCATCACGACGCTATCCACGACGCGGAATACCTGGGAGTTCGTGGGCTTCCGCTCACCTCGTCCAATCGCT
>JAGQPS010000009.1:0-20335 GCA_020426595.1 Planctomycetales bacterium | reverse complement strand
CCGAGTCGAGATTCACCCGACGAATGTCGACCCGAACTATGCCATTGACGACGTCATCTTCGATCAACCGCGTGTCATCTCGGAATCGATCGACGGACGACTCGCCAGCATCTCGTTGCGAGATGGCCAACAGCTCAAGGCGGAACGCATCGAAGTCTCGGACGAATGGTTGACTCTGCACGACCTGACCGTCGGCATCGAGGAAGCGAAGATTCCCGCGGCGGAGGTGGCTTACCTGTCGCCGATCTCCCAGCCCTTCGACCCTTTGCAAGCCGAGCCTCATGCTTGGATCCAAACCGTGGAAGGCAACCGAATCGCGGTGCGACTCGCGGCGGAGGGAGCGGTCGCGCGGGCGCATGACGGAGCGGTGATTCCGGCCGACCAAATCCGAGCTCTCTGGTCGAGCCGCCAGATCGACCTCGAGATTGGACTCGCGACCGATCAACCGCGGACCCAATGGCTCGACTCCGAACTGCAGCCTCATCCGGTCAACATGCTCGCGATTGTCGAGGGCGGCGTGACTGGTGAAGGAGGTTCTCCCGCGTGGACCGATGTCGTTCCCGAAAAGGAATTGCCCCTGATCATCACGGGAGCTCCACCGAGTTGGGACGTGGATGCTCCGTACGTTCGCTTGGCCGATGGGCAGTTTTGGCTGCTCAATGACGAACGGATCGTGTTTCGTGGTTGGAGCGACCAGGCTCTCCAACTCGAATTCTATGGCCAACCGATCTCCGTACCGCTGGATGAGATCGCAGCCGTCAAGCTGGGCGGCTATGGACGCTGAGCCTCGCGGCGGATCCTCAGCGGGAACCTTTGACAATTCCGTCCGCGACGGGGACAGCTGAGCCAGAGCTCCCTAGCTTCGACGAGCCGCGGCGTCTAGGCTCCGACGGTCCGCGGCAAAGCTGATCGGGCTTTACGTTCGCGGATGGTAGTCCTGAGCGAACAAACTCTGGACGAGGTTGGGCGTTCCGATGGCTCGGGGCGACACGAACGATTCCCCAGCCTCGAAACCAGCCTCCGCTCCAGCGAGGATCGCGGCCGCACGAACTCGCTCAAGAACCTGCCGCTTGTGAGGCGGGAACTGCGTCTCGTAACAGAGAATCGCGGCCATCTTTCGCTCGAGCGTCGCGGAAATATCCTGCGTGATCTTGCCCGGATAGGCGTCGAGCTGGTCCGGCTCAAAGGCCAGACGAAAGTAGAGCTGTTTGGAAATGGTGTGGACCGGTAGGCCCTCGAAATGTCCCTCCCATTTCGTGAGCCGCGCATAAAACACCGCCGCGTCGGTGATCTGCATCGCCTGCCAGTGATCGGGACTCGCGAGAGGCGTCTTGCCGCCGAATCCGATCACGACGCGTGGCCGGAGTTTGCGAAAGGCGATCGCCAACGTGCAACGCGCCTCGAACGTGTCGAACAACCGACGATTGGGAAGCTCGAGCACGAAACGGTCGACTCCCAGCGTCTCCGCCGCCCGCTTCGCCTCCGCCAAACGAACCTCGGGACTAGGTGACAGCGGCGTCGGCTCGCCGTCGGTAAGGTCGACGATCGCGACTCGCAACCCCTGATCCGACAAGCTGGCGAGCGTGCCTCCGCAAGCGATCTCAACATCGTCCGGATGCGCGCCTACGGCGACAACATCATACGACTGAGTCTCGCTTGGGATCGCTGACATCGACATCTCTTCCCTTTCAGATTCCAAGTTGCTTGGTCCATCAATCGGCGCGAAGCGTCACCCGCGCTAACATCGCATCGGCCGGCAAAGCCAGTTTGGTATTTAGCCGAGCAAAAGAAAACGGGACGAGGGAGCGTTCCATATTCGCTCAAACGCCATGCCCCCGCGCGGCGGAGCCACTTCGTCCCGCGCAAAGAAAGGGAAGTCCGCCGGACCAACGAACTCAGGGTTGAGTCGGCTTTTCGCCAGCGGCGGTACCCGATTCCTTCCGACAATCGACAACGACGACGCACATATCATCGTCCGGCGGGAGGTGCCCCATGTGCTGCTTGACCAGGCGGACCAGCGAATCGCAAGTTTCCCCGGCGCTGCGGCCACCTTCCATGGCGATCACACTTCTCACTCGATCGAGCCCGAGTTGCTCGTCTCGGTCGTTACTCGCCTCGAAGATTCCGTCGGTCATGAAGATCAGCTCGTCACCCTCCTCGAGCTGGATCGTGTATTCCTCGTAGGCGAAGTCATCGACAATCCCCAGCGGCAATCCCGAACAGTCATGCCCTGGTTGCTCGATGCGTCCGTTCTCGAGTCGGCGGATCGGAGTCATATGACCGGCGTTCACCACCGAGACTTGTCGCGTTCGCGGATCGATGAGACCGATGACCATCGTGACGAATCGATCGAGGTGCAACTGAAACAGCGAATAGTTCATGCGCCGCGCGGCGGACGCGAGATCAGGTTCCGTGGCGAGTGAAAAACGAGCCTCGGAGGAAATCTTCGCCATCAACAACGCGGCCGCGATTCCGTGCCCCACGACGTCGGCGACCACCACCGCCATGCGTCCATCCGGCAACGCCACATAGTCATACAAGTCGCCGCCAACATGATTGGCCGGCACGTAATAATCCGCGAACTGCCATGTGGGGATCTGGGGTCGATCAAACGGCAGAAACCCATGCTGGACTTCGTGAGCCAATTCTAGATCTCGATCGAGCTCGCGCTGTCGCAACGCCGCCTCTTGCATCTTCACCGTGCCGATCGTGATGCCGGCCTGCAAGGCGACCGTCGCCAACACCTCGAGATCCTCCTCGCCAAACTTACGAGTCGGATCGAGGCTATCGACTTGCAGCACACCAATCGGTTCGCCTTCCGCGTCGAGCAAGGGGGCGCAAAGAAAGGACCGGATCTGCAGTCGAGCGACGCTATCGCTGGCCAACTGTTGATCGCTCGTCGCGTCGCCCGACAACCAGGCCTGCTTGGACTCCATCACCTTGGTAACGATTTGCAAACTAATGCGCATCGTCTCGTTCGACTCCTTACGAGTCTTGGTCCAGCGTGGAACCAACTCGCCCGCCGGCCCCTTGGTGACGATGAAGCCTCGGTCGGCTTGCGGAAAGATGCGGAACAATGAATCGAGCACGCGAGGGAAGACATCCTCGAGCGATTCCGCCTTCGCCAGCGTTTGCCCGATATCGATGAGCGCCCTCAACCGCTGCTCCGCCTTCGCTTGCAACGATCCGGCGCTGGGCGACAGATCGAGCTGCGACATGATCGAGGTGTTCTCGGACGCGTTTCCCTCGTCGATGACCACCGCACTGCCTGGAGACCGGCCGGAACGGGGTCGCATGATCGATGATCCCCCATCGCCTCCCTTCGCTGGCGCGGCGTCGGGATCGACATAGGCCAGAGTCACATCGCAGATCTTGATCAGATCACCAGGCACGAGCCGACGACTCTTCTTGACCGAATCGTCATTGACCTTGGTCCCGTTGCGGCTCTCCAGATCCTCGATCCAGTGGCTCCCATCGTGCTGCACGATCCGCGCGTGCTGACGACTCACGGCGTCGACGCTCAAGACGATCTGACAGGATGGATTGCGACCGATCACCGATTCGCGGGGAGCAAGCTCGTACTCCCGTCCCTTTTGGGGACCGGAAATCACGCGCAGTAGAGACATGGCAGGGTCCAATTGGGCAGGTTCTTGATCGCAAGCGATCGACGGCACGGGGAGCCCGATTTTAGCCGCGAGCCACGAGGTCCGACAATCACCAAATCGTCTCTCGGGGACTCTCGATCCCCCGTTCATCGCCAAGTTGTGGGTTCGGTCGACCTAATGAGGCAATCCAATCCCCAAGGTTCGCGACGCGTCAGCGTGCCGATTCGCTCGTTTGGAAACCGCGGTTCACGGGGTGAGACTAACCCGCCTCTCGGAACGGTGCCTCGAACCGTTCGCCCCAAGCACCACAAGGCATCCGCGCCGTTTGTCTGATTGAGCCGGCCGCGTTAACGCTCTAAACTTGCCTCTCGCCAGCGACCCGCGACTCGTTAGAAGCGTCACGTGGTGGGCAAAACCTCCGCATGCCGCACCGATCCGCGCACGCCTCTTCAGGGTCGCACGACCATCCCGCCCCACCTACGTCAAGGCAGACTAGCATGAGCTCGCTCTACGTGATGCGAGGGCGCGATCAAGGGCGTCGCTTCGAACTCCAAGGAGACGTGGTTTCGATCGGTCGCGAATCGGGCAACACGATTCGACTGCGTGACACGGAAGTCTCACGACGCCATGGCGAGCTGCGACGCACCAGTGCCGGACAATGGGCGTTGGTCGACCTGCAAAGCTCCAACGGCACCTTCATCGAACAACAGCGGATCGAGAACCATGCCTTGCGGTCGGGAGACCGGATCCGAATCGGCAAGACCTGGATGTTGTTCACGCAGGCCGAGGAGCAAACATCGCCTCCGATTCCCCAGGTCGATATCGTCTCGACCAATGAAGCGGTCGAGATGTCCCAGATTGTCGCGCGCAGCGATCGCTCGGTGGTGAGCCGTCGAGTCGACGAACTCGCTCGAGAGGATCGCACGGCGATTGGCGATTTGGCGATCATGCTCCGAGCCGCCCAAGCGGCCAGTCACACGCTCGACATCGCTCAGCTATGCGACCGTTTGCTCGAGTTGATCTTCGAGGCGATCCACGCGGACCGCGGCTGCATCATGCTCACCGACCCCGACTCCGGCGACCTCTCGCCGCGTGCCGTGCGGACGCGAAACGCCAGTCCCGATCGTCTTCAGATTAGCCAGAGCATTCTCGACTACGTCATGACTCAGGGCGAAGGCGTACTCACCAGCGACGCGCGCGACGATGAACGGTGGGAGACCGGAGCCAGTATTCTGAGACAAGGGATTCGTGAAGCGATTTGCGTGCCGATGCAAGGGCGCTACGGAGTCGTCGGCGTGATCTACGTCGATACCAAGGTGCGCGCGACCGAGTCGATCGAGGCTCGCAAACAACGACGATTTCGTGACGATCAATTGCACCTCATGGTCGCGATTGGTCAGCAAGCCGCGCTCGCCGTCGAGGATACCTCGTTCTACTCGGCGCTCGTGCAATCCGAGCGATTGGCGGCGATTGGACAAACGGTCGCGACGCTCTCACATCACATCAAGAACATCTTGCAAGGCCTGCGCGGAGGAGGCTTCCTGATCCAAGAAGGCATCAAGCAGAAGGATGACGAGGCGGTCGAGAAGGGTTGGCGGATGGTGGAGCGAAACCAAGACCGCATCCAACATCTCGTCCTCGACATGCTGACCTTCAGCAAGGAACGGAGTCCCGATCTGTCGACCGGTCAACTCAATGAAACCGTGCAAGAGGTCGTGGAGCTCATGCAGCGAGCGGCGGTCGATGCGGGTATCGGGCTCACCACTCGCTTTGATACCAACCTGCCCGCGATCCGATTCGATTCGGAGGGGATCCACCGCGCGGTGCTCAATCTCGTGACCAACGCCATCGATACGTGCTCGTCCGTTGAAGCGGGACGCATCCAGGTTTCGACCGAGTGGGACCCTGGCGAATCACGAGCGATCGTGGTGGTCTCGGACAATGGCGAGGGCATCCCGCCCGAGGATCTCGAACGGATCTTTCGCCCTTTTGAGTCGACGAAAGGAAACCGAGGTACCGGTTTGGGATTGCCCGCGACTCGAAAGATCGCTCGCGAACATGGTGGCGACGTCGAGGTGTCGAGCACCGTTGGCTCGGGCAGCGAGTTTCGGTTGTGGCTCCCCGGCCCCTGCGAACCCCTGGAAGATCTCTCCGACGAACTGCCTCAACATCCGACGCTCCACGGCTAACGGACACGATGAGGCAAATCGCCGCGACATTCCACGGCGGTGGATTGTGGTCTCGATTCCTCGCTCTATGTATTCGCTTCGTCCCGAAACAGCTCGGTCGAGAAGTAGCGTTCCATGCGGTCGGGAAACACGGTCACGACTCGCGCTTCTGGGCCGAGTTCCCGCGCGATTCGCAGCGCGGCTTCCACGTTCAGTCCGCTACTCGGTCCCACGGGGAAACCAGCGCGGATCAAACGCCGAGCCGTTTGCAGAGCCGCCTCGGCCGGCACATCGATCGTGCGGAGTCCCTCGAGTTCCGCCTCCGCGAAGATGCGGCTCAACGAATCGGCCACGCCCGGAATCCGGTCGCTAAAGCTGCAACACTCGACGTCGTAGCCGGTCTTGGATAGAGTCCCCGCCGCGTTAACCGGTCGAGCCAAAACCGGCAAACAGCGACAACCTTGCTCGCGAAAACCGCTCCACATACCGACCAGCGTTCCTCCGGTCCCGACGCCACTGACCACCGCGTCGACGACGTGTCCGGGAATCTGATCAAGCACCTCGCGCGACGTGGTCAATCGATGAGCCTCCGCGTTGTCCGGGTTGGCGAATTGTCGAGGCAGGAACCCGCCGTGCTCCGCCGCCATTCGCTCGGTTTCGTCGATCGCTCCGCGAATGCCTTCGGACTTGGGAGTCAATCGAACTTGCCCACCGAACGCGCGAATCATGATCGTTCGTTCATGGCTGACCGACTCCGGCATGACCGCGACGAAGGGAAGCCCCATTTGGGCGCAAGCCAAGGCGAAAGCGATACTCGTGGAGCCGCTCGAGGCCTCGATCACCATTTGTCCCTCGGACAAATCGCCTCGCCGCCATGCCTTGTCGAGGATGTAACGCGCGATGCGATCCTTCGTCGAACCGCTCGGATTAAGAAACTCGAGTTTGCACCAAACGGTGGCGTCGTCGATCGTGACCGGCACGAGCGGAGTGGGAGCCAACTGTGCCGCATAGCGGCTCGTGCAACTTCGCGGACGCCCAACCATTGGCTCACCGGAAGCTGGTGTCACCGCGGACGGCATGTTCGACTCGGCCTCGATTTCCAGGCACCCATCGCGCGAACTCATCGGCTCATTCTCCCAATCACCAAGGGGCGACTTGCCACGTCTATGGTTACCCTACCGCCCGGCGCCGGTGACGGCTAGTCGCGACACGACCAAGCTCCAGCCCGTGGACGGGATACTCCGTTTCGATGGCCGTGGTCGCCCATTCGCTCCCTACCCTGTTTGAGGTGACGGGAAAGCCACGAGCGACCCGGATGACTCGGCCGATTTCACCGCGTCGACACGTCCCCTTGCCCCAAGACGACGGCTCGACCGTTATGATGCACGCGGTGCGATCCGCGAGTGAACTGACATCGGAGCACGACCCGCGCGGATCAACTCAACGAATCAAGGAAGTGTCCCATGCTCGTGCCGATGACTCTCCATCGGATCATCATCAGTGAGATCCTCGAACAGCAAACGATCGATCTCGTCGAGAAGGACGGTGACCGAAAGCTGCGGATCTTCATCGGCATCTTTGAGGCGACCAGTATCGAGCGCCGCGTTCGCAAGGCTCCTCGACCCCGTCCACTCACTCACGATCTACTCGTCAACATGGTCCAGAGCCTTGGCGGAGAGCTGGACAGCATTCTCATCGACTCCCTCGAGAACCGGACTTACTTCGCCAAGATCCGGGTGCGAATTGGCGGATCGACCGTCGACGTGGATGCTCGTCCCTCGGACGCCATCGCGGTCGCCGTCACCTGCCAACCGACCCTACCGATTTGGGTCGAGGAAAGCCTGATCGAGGATAGCTTGGACGAGGAAGAGGATACCGAAGGAAGTGACGATGATTGAGCCGCCTCGCGCGATTCACTTCCCTCGCATCGGCTAGCCGTTGCCCATCGCCGTGACCACCAACGATCGCCGCCCACCCCGATCGCGATGTTCGTTGAGGTAAATGCCCTGCCAGGTGCCAAGTGCGGGAGCTCCGCGGGAGATCGGAATCGAAACGCTCGCACCCATCAGCGATGACTTGATGTGGGCGGGCATGTCATCGGCGCCCTCACACGTATGAACGTAAGGCCACGATTCGGGCGCGATGCGGTCGAGCCCCATCGCCATATCCTGACGGACATCGGGATCGGCGTTCTCGTTGAGAGTCAGGCTGGCCGAAGTGTGTTGGATGAACACGTGCAGCATGCCGATTTGGATCTGTCGCATCTCCGGCATCGAATCGATGACGTGACGTGTGATCAAATGGCACCCACGTGCGAATGCGGGGAGCGTCAGTTGAGTCTGAAAAGCAAGCATGCGGGGCGTAGGCTCGTCCGAAAGGAATTCGAGGACACGGCTTCACTTGGGCCACCGATTAGGAACCGCGCCCAATGAATCCCTAGGAATCTCGTGGGGCGGGGGGCGTCATACGGTGGCGGCGCAAAACAAAAAGGCTGGTCACCGCCGGAAGGGAAGTGACCAGCCTTCAAGATTTTAATCGATCCACGCGCCGTTAGCGGTTCTGCGAACGGAAGGGCAGATTCTCGGGATTGCGTCCCACTTGCGGCGTGCTGGGCGTTTGCGTCGTACCCGCCAGGAAGTTGTCGATCCAAGCGCTGGAGTAGAGTCGCTCGAACTCGCGTCCCATCGCGACTCGCAACTTCTGCTCGTGCAGGAACTCGATCAATTGCTCGCGCACATCGGCGACGTCGCGAACGACCGGCTCGGTGTGACCCAGACACTTCAAAATGACCCAACTGGAACCGACATTGGTCAGTCCCGAGATTTCGCCGGGCTGTAGGCTAAAAGCGACGGTCTCTAGTTCTGGGCGTCCACCGTGCTGAGCGATCGGTGGTACCGCTCCAAAGTTGGCTCGAGACACCGGCTCTTCCGAGTACTCCGAGGCGACTTGGCCGAAGAACTCGTCGGTCGGATTCTCGGTGACCTTGGCCCACACTCGCTGAGCGGTGCGTTGGTCTTGCATGACGATCGCCAGCACTTCCACGCGAGGACCGTAGTTCGCCTCGAAGGCCTTTTGGATGTCCTCTTCCGAGATGGAAATCGATTCACCGACGAGTTTCTTCAACGCGCAGCTCGGCCAAACCGCGTCACGCACGTAGAGGTCGACCGTCGCTCCCTCGGTTTCCATCACATCGGCCAGCCAGCCGTCGACGTCGGCCGTGCCATCGGCACGAACAAATCGCTCGGCGATCGCGGCTCGCTCGATTTCGGCTTGCAGGTCGGCCTCGGTCACCGACAGGTTGCGCTGCTTGAGCGCCTGCAGCAGCAACATGCGATGCACCTCGCCTTGCAACACTTCCTCGCCAAACCGCGAGATACATTCCTCGGAAAGATCCCGCATCGTGATGCGCTCTCCGTTGACCAGAGCGGCGACTCCCGGCATTTGCTGGGCGAGATCGGGCGTGTTGAAGACATTGACGATTTCGGCTCGGGCCTCGAGCGATTCGAGCAGTGTTTTCGATGCCAGTTGCATCTGATCCTGCATCAACTCGCCTCGCACGCCCGCTTCGACTTGTTGCAATTGAGCGGGAGTCAGGTCGTGGCCGGGGAGATGCTTGACGCACTGCACGACGACAAATTGATTCGCCACTTCGATGACTTCCGAGATCTCGCCTTCCTTGAGGAGGAAGACGGCATCCTCGAATTCGGGATTGCCTAGGTGACGGCGAATCGGAGCGACGGCGCCGAGGGATGCGGCGCTGATGCGATCGGCGGAGTACTCCTTGGCCAAGCGGCCGAAGTCATCCGGATTCGCGCGAGCAAGTTGCAACACTTCCTCGGCCTGGCGTCGGTCGAGCATCGAGATCATCCGCACCTGCACGCGCGGACCCACGAGACTCTCGACACGATTCGCGACTTCTTGCTCATCGACCTGAATGTCGCGCGACGCGATTTGCGTCAACGAGATATCCATCCAAGTCATTTGCCGCAGACGCTCGGTCGGGATGCCCCGTTCTTCCTCGAGCATCTTGGCGTACTGAGTCGCCGTCAGCCCAAATTGCTGAGCCGTTTGTCCGATGTGGTTGTCGACGTCGGCTTCGGTGATCACGATGCCAAGCCGCTGGTTCTCGTTGAAGATCAGCAAGCGAGCCACCAGGGCTCGCAAGGCATCGACGCCGTACCGAGCGCGGCACTCTTGAGCGAGTTGTTCCCGGTTGATCGATTCGCCATTCACGACGGCCACGACCGAGATCGTGTCGGCGTTGGGTCTCGGATCTCCGACGGAAGGTTGCGTTTGAGCCTGGACGGGCACCGAAACAACGCCTGTCAGGCAGACGACGGCAAGGAACGCTCCGGCCCACCGTCGAGCGATGCGGCCAAGCCGCGCGCCACAAGCCGATTGGGTAACGTGCTGACAAACGAACGACATGCGGGTGACTCCCTTCACCTGAAATTCCGAGAATCCGTCTCGTCGGCGGCAAGGTAGCGGCGAAGGCGGGACAAGGTCAAGGCGAATTGGCCCGTATCACCACCGCGCGGGTGTGGGTTCCATGTTGTGTGCGGGGTAGTCGCCGGGCCGGATTTCCGGTTCACTGTCGGTTGCTCGGCGACTTGCTCTTCGAGCGCACGCATTCGCTCCCACCGACTTCCTTACGCGGGTTCCATTCCATGTCGATGCGACGGGTTCGGTACGGTGCCTTGAATTGCACCGTTGTCGAGGCTGATTCCGAGCAACGCCCCGATCGTTTGGCCGTGCTATGCCACGGATTTGGCGCACCAGGGGATGACCTCGTGCCGCTGGCCGATGAACTGCTCGCGCATTTCCCGTGGAAACACCGCGTTCGTTTTGTCTTCCCAGCCGCTCCGCTATCGCTCGACGAATGGGGGATGCCCGGTGCAAGGGCTTGGTGGCCGATCAGCATCCAGTCCTTGTTGTCCGCGTTCGAGCGAGGTGAGACCGACGTCCTCAAGGATTTCTCACCTCAAGAATTGCCAGCAGTCCGAGACGCCCTGGACCTCTGTTGCTCGGCGGCACTCGAGGACGCCGGCCTTGGGCGCGACCGGCTGGTCCTCGGTGGATTCTCACAAGGAGCGATGATCTCCACCGAGCTGGCCCTGCATCGGGCGGAGCGATTGGCCGGTTTGATTCTCTGGTCCGGCACTCTGATTCGCCGTCCCTATTGGACTCAGCAAGCCGAGCTGACACCGCCACTTCGGGTCGTACAATCGCACGGACGGCAAGACACGGTGCTCCCGTTCGTGACCGGCGAATGGCTAAGAGACTTGTTGGTCGCGGGGGGCCACGACGTCAATTTCCTGCCGTTCAACGGTCCACACACCATCCCGATGCCCGCGTTCGAGGCGGCGGCCCATCTTCTCGATGCCGACTGAGCGTCGACAACGGACGGGGCAGAACCGTTATCGCTTTCCAAACAACTCGGTGTACGTTCCATCGACGGTCGCGACCGTCCCCTCCGGTCCGACCCTCAATTCGACTCCCGGCTTGGCCAACATCCGTTTGACGTTGGCGAGTCCAATCCAACCCGTCTCGGGTTGCTCGCACGGCAGCACGCTCGTGAGTCGACCGATGTCCTTGTCGTCGTGAAAAAGTGCGGCTCCCACGGCCGGACACGCGCCTTCGGATCGGATGCGCACCAAGAGGCGATTGACGTGGCCGAGGGCATCGAGCCGCGCGACCGTTTCCTGGCCTAAATAGCATCCCTTACTGAAGTGAATGGCCGCCTCGTCTCGCCCGAGCTCCTGAGGCAGCGTCCGTTCGTCGGTCTCTTGTCCCATCCGCGGGAAAACATGGCGAACCCTTAGCCGTTCCGCGTGCTCGAGCGGCAACTCCGAGGCCCCCCAACCCTCGATCGTCGCGAGCAGGTCGGTCATTAGCGCCGGGGGAGCGGACAGCAGAATCGCGTCCGAACCGAATTGTCGCGAGCGAATCGCTCGAGCCGGGGTGGGTGAGTCCGAAGCCGGGGACGCCAGCCCGGCGTTCGCCTTGAGCCAAGTCATCGCCGGGAGGTCCGCCGTCAGGAAATCTGGCTCGATCCCAAGTTCCTCGGCCTGACTCGGCTCCAAGCCCAACACCAACACATTCTGGAGTTCGCTCGAGAGGTCCTCGAATACGACGTCCTCGCTGATGACGTAGTAGTCGAGGTGCTTGATCTGGGCCGAGCCAAACTCGCCGTCGCCAGTAATCCAGCGCTCCGAGGATTGACTCATTGGAGCTCGGTAAATCTCGGTAAACGCGAGCAAGGTCCCTTTGAGATTGAGGAACATCGCTTCGCAACCCGCCCCGTCCGGTAGATCCAATACGTGGTTGGTGCAGAAGCGGTGCAGCACCGTCGCGGCGTCGGCTCCACGCACGGCGATCCACGTTCGAGAGGGGAGAGAAATCCAATGCAAGCGCGGGATGGTCATGTTTTTGCTTGATCCGAAAACGGCCGACACCAAAGGGAATCCACGATCCGAGGTCACCGAGCCTAGCCCAAGGGCGGACAAGCGGAGTGCCTGTTGGCTGATTATTCGTGCCATGGATCGCGAGGCAACCCGACTCGCGGCGCGACAAGCGCTTGGTCCAGCGACTTGGCGAGGGATTCCATCCGAAATCGGCGACAGCCGCGTTTCGCGGCTCGGTGGATTCCTGTTTACGTGGTCGTCTGTTTTTGACATGATCCCGCCGCCAAAATTCAACGGGCGATGCTCGATCAATTGAAGAGAGGAATTCCCATGATCCGTGGTGCATGGACGCGCCGAACTCGAAACTCTCAATCGCCGGTTCAACCACGGCGCACGCGAGCGACGGACCTGGGCGATTCACGGCGTTACTTGGGCAAGAGCCTCGATTGCCAGAGCCTGGGCCTAGCGTTTCTCGTCCTTGGTGCTTCCTTCCTGGGTTGCCAGGGAGAATCCCAAACCGCTTGGCAGACATCGGCGGGCCCAGCGCCGACGGCGAACGAACTGGTCGAGCGCGTTCGCGCGGCTTATCGCCAGGCACCTCAGTATGGTGACCGAGGCATGCTGCTGATGACCTACACGCTGCAAGGCGCGCCGCAGCAAGAGCGACATCCGATGTCGACGGTATTCGATCGCGATCAAGCCAGCGACTTGCAGGCCTTCGCGCTGCGAGCCCATTGGGCCGAGTCGACTCAACACATCGCGGTGTTCGATCCCACCACGCAGAACCTCGGCGGACAGATCGTGGTGAGACCTCAAGTCCCGTTTGGCCAGCAATGCGAATGGCCCGAGGACAACATCCTGCGGCATTTCGCGACCGGTCGCGCCGAGCTTCCGCTGGGAACGAACCACGTCCAAGACTGGCTCACATCGCTCCCTTTGGCGTTGGCCCGCGATGCCCAGCAACAGCCGTGGTTCCTCGGCGAGCGCGAGCTGCTCGATGCCAGTTTTCTCGATGGGCGCGAGTGCTACCGCTTGCGGGTCAATACTCCACTCGGGCGCTGTCTCGTCTGGATCGACGTCAAGGAGTACTTGGTGCTACGCGTCGAGTTGCCGATGAGCCTCCTCGACTCGCGGCTATTGGCTCAGGGTGGCGTTACCGACCCTCGGTTGGTGCTCGACCTCGCCGATGCCCAATGGAACGTTTCCGGCTTGGAGGAACGATTGTCATTCACGCCTCCCGCCGACGCGCGTCGCGTGACTCACTTCGTTTCGTTGCCAACGCCGTTTCCCAGCGAGACGATCGGCCGCAAGCCGGGCGAGGCAACCTTGGCCGGTCCCGACGGCTCTCCGCTGGAGACTCAGTCCTTGGCGGGCACGACGACTTCCCTGTTCTGGTTCAGCAGCGATCCAGTTTGTCGTGGTCCGCTGCGTGAGTTCATCAGTTTGGCCCAGCAAAACTCGCAAGTCGAATCGGTCCGATTCTTGGCGATCTGCACGGATCCTCCCTCGAGTTTGAACGCTCAAGCACTGGATCAGTTGCTGCGATCCTGGCAGGTCGATCCTAAGTGGATTTATCGAGATCCTTATCAAGCTGGAAAAACGGCTTTCGATGTTCGGCTCCTGCCGACGATGGAGGTCCTTTCGGCCGATGGGCGAGTCCAGTTTTATAAGGTCATCGACGATGGCAAGGTGGCGGCCGAACTAGCCGCCGTGCTCAACCGGCTCGACAACGGCGAGGAGATCGCGGCCGAGATGCGGACGGAGTACCGCAACTATCTAACGATCTATGAGGGGCAGGTGCTCGAGGCGGCGTACAACCGCGACGAGATCATCGCGCTGCGTAATGCCTCGTTCGCACCACGACGCCTACCGGAACGCTTCGGTGTGACGAGCCTCGGTGAAGCCGAAGCGACCTCTTCCGGCACCTTGACCGCTCCGGGCAATTTCGGAGTGATTCAGCGTGAGGATCGAGCCGAGGTCGCGATTCTCGACGGTTTCCAAAGCTTGTGCTTGCTCGACGACCAAGGAGCGGTAACTCGGCGGATTGAACTCGGGTCGGACGCTCTCGACAACTACACCCAAGTCCGAGGTTGGCACCATGAATCGCATGCGTATTGGGCGGTCGGTTCCATTCTCGGTTCACGCATCAAACTCATCGTGGATGGCGCGGTCTCGGCGACGATCGATGTCGATCCTCGAACTCCGATTCGCGATTGGACCCTCGCGGACCTTGATGCCAACGGCATTCCCGAGTTGTGGGTGGCGCATTGGCTCGAGCAAGGGCTCGTGAGATACGACCAAAGCGGCCAGCGAACTGGCCAGTGTCTGGCCGTACCCAACCTAGCCTCCGTCGTCTGCCTCGACCGATCCGGCAGCTCGCGGGGCGACCTATTTGTCGCGAGTCGGGATGCGGGACTCTTTCGGGTCTCGCCCGATCTTTCGACCGCGGAACCGGTCATGATCGGCGATTGGCAAATCGCGCATATCTTCGCGCCCATGCATGGTTCCGCCGATACGCAAACCAGCGCCGTTTGCCTGGCTCTCGACGAACGAGGTTCGGTTCATGCCGTTGGCCTCGACTCGGATTTTCGAGAGAGCTGGAGTCTGCCGCTTAGCTTGGAGGTCTTTCCCGATCAAGTCGAGTTCGTGCGGCATGGGATGCTCGATGCCAATCGCGGTTTGTGGGCGGTGGCCCGACCCGATGGGACGATTCACCTGATTGATTCCGACGGTTCGATCAAGGATCGATTCCAAGTCGGAGCCGAGATCCATGGGCTCGCACTGACCTACCAGGATCAGCGCTGCCAGTTGTGGATCGTCGATGGGTCACGAGCCGAACGGCTAGGGATTCGAGGTGCCGAGGTCGCGGCCCAATCGACTGGCGACGCGACTCGATAGTCGCCGTGGACCGCGAGGCGCGATCGATCGAGAAAACGGCGTGTCCCGAAATGCAAGGAGGCCAGGCGATCAATGCCTGGCCTCTGCTGTTCCTTGGTTGTCGCTCGTCATGAATGGAGCGCTCGGTCGACGACTCTTTGCCTAGACCTCGGCTCGCTTCATCACATCGACCAGACGATCGAAAGCGGTGGCGATCAACGCCTGGTCTCCCGATCGTCGCACGGCATGCTCGAGCGATTCGGCCAAGGCGGTGATTTGGTGAAAGCCATAGGAGCCCGCCGCGCCCTTGGTTTGGTGGGCAAGTCGGCCGAGCAGTTCCCAATCCTGGGTCTCGTAGGCTTGGATGATCGATTGCACACGTTGGGGCATTTCATCCACGTACATCTCAACCAATTCGCCCAGGTCGGCATCACCCGCAAAATCAGACACGACTCGACCTTCAAACGCCGGCCGTAACTCAACCGTCCCCATCGTTGCCTCCCGAAACGAAAAATGCATTCCCCGTAACTGCCTAATGTGCCCAGTCGCGCTCGGTTGGGCAGCCAAAGCGTTAGAGCTAGCGGCGCGCCCGAAACCGCGCACCTCTGGTGCCCGGACTCATGAAAAGTAGTACGAAAAGGCCCAAGGCAAGTTGGCCGTTCGTTGGCTCGAAGGACTTTCGCCAATAAACCGCGTTCGATGATCACGATTCTAAGGCGACGCGGGGGAAAACCAGGGTTTTACCGAGGGTTTCGCGTTCGGGAGCACGGTACTACGGGCCTCCGCATCACACTCACCGCATCGAGTCCGGCTTAGGCGGGGCACACCTTGTCTCTGGAAAACTCGGGGAGCGATGTCGAGCTCCTTCCGCGCTCCCCTATGCCTTATCGCGACTTTCTCCCATGATTGGCTGGCCGAGGCACCGCGTGAGGGTGCCGAGCCTCACGGTGTCGAATGCTTCCTGTCGATCGAGCGAATCCATGGCTTGGTGTGAACTACCGAAGTTTGTGCCCCATTCATGGCTTCGTAGCGCCCACGCCCAAACGATCGCGGGCGCCTATTGGCGACTTCCGCCATTTCAGCTGGCCACTCGTCCGCATCGCGTGTGTCTCGGCGATGGTGACCGCGTCGTCGTGCATGAAGACCAACCGACTCGCGAGCTCGATTCCGATCGAACGGCACTCTTGATCCACGGGCTTGGTGGGTGTCACCGATCCAAGTATGTGCACCGCTTGGCCGCTCGCTTGCTTGAGCGCGGCTGGCGGGTACTTCGCATGGATATGCGAGGTTTTGGCGCGGGGAGCCTCGAGGCTCGACAGCACACGCATGCGGGACGGTGGCAAGACATCGCGGCCGTCATCGAAGCGATGGTGGCCCCGCTTTCTCGCTTGTCGGTGATTGGCTTTTCGATGGGAGCCAACCAGCTGCTGAAATTGCTCGGCTGTTGGGAAGGGGCTCGGCCGGAACGTATCGAAAAGGCGATCGCCGTGGCGCCTCCCTTGAAGCTTTGGCTGTGCGCCGCCACTCTCGATCGAGGTCTCAATCGCATCTACGACTGGTCCTTCGTGCGGACGCTCAAGCGGCAAGTTCAGCGGCGCCGCGACGTACCAGGGTTCGTGTCGACTTCAGAACTTCCCCTTCCCGATCGACTACGAAAGTTCGATGCCCAGTGGACCGCTCCGCTGGGCGGCTTTCGTGACGTCGACGATTACTACGAACAGGCGAGCGCGGTGCACGACCTCGGGCTCATCCGCGTGCCGACGATGATCCTGGCGGCGGAGGATGACCCGCTGGTTCCGATCAGCACATTCCACGACCTGCCGATTTCCTCGCGAGTGCGCGTGGCAACGACGACCCACGGCGGCCACCTTGGCTACATTGGTCAAACCGGTCTCGATCCCGATCGCTTTTGGTTGGACTGGCGGTTGATCGAGCAACTCGAATCCCCTTTGGCGATGGCCTAATGGCATGATGCCGCCCGCCGTGCTCTAAAGGACTCGATTCAAGTCACTCACCTTGGCAGTCAACCGCGGTTTGCCGGTCAGCTTCGGGGCCGACTCTCGATCAGTCCGGCTCCACCGGTGGCCGCGTCTTCCCCACTCGCTCGACGTGTTACAAGCATCTGGAGAGAACGTCCGTGGCAACGCAGCCCGCCATTTGCGCTCACACCGGCTCCGATCGAGCCACGTTGGAGACGATCGTTCGGCCGACCGATCCGCCGGCTGGCATGGTTTTGTGCCGCACGATCGAGCTGGGTGTTTGTGGTACGGACCGAGATATTCTGGCTTCCCAAAGTCCTTGGGTGGCCGTGGGTGAAAAGCGACTTGTTCTAGGCCACGAATGCGTCGCCCAGGTCGTCGCCATTGGCTCGGGAGTCGACGAGAGTTGGCGTGGAGCGGTCGTCGTGCCGCTGGTCAGGCGATCACTCGATCCGACCCTCGCGCGCCCCGATCTTGCACCTCCCGGCGAGTACATCGAACGAGGCATCTACCGGGCCGACGGGTTCGCCACCGAATTCTGGCTCGATGAGCCTCGCCATCTTCTCCGAGTGCCCGCCGGACTCGAGCGCTACGCGGTGTTCGCCGAGCCACAGAGTATCGCGGAGAAGGGAGTTCACGAGGCGATCGCCTTGCAGCGAGGACGATCGGCGGACCACGACATTGAACGAAAGGCACCACGAGTACTCGTCACGGGGCAAGGACCGATCGCGTTCGCCGCGGTGATCGCGAGCCTCGCGAGAGGCTGGAACGTGACGATGGTCGGTCGTGATTCCTCGGCTCACTCGCGCACGAAATTCGCGATGGATCTAGGAGCTCACACGTGCGTCTGGACGGATCTGGCGCCACCCGATGGTTTCTGGCGCGAGGAAGTGGAGGAAAGCGGCTGGGACTTGATTCTCGAATGCACGGGTTCGGATGACGCCATGGTGCACGCGGCGTCGCATTTGAGAGCGATGGGAGTCCTGGTTTGGTTGGGCGCGGAACGCTCGCCGCGGTCCAAACAATTGCCTTGGTCGGCGATGATGCGAGACGCGATTCTGCGGAATCACGTGATCGTTGGCGTGGTGAATAGCGCGAGACGCGATTTCGAGGCGGCATTTCGGCACCTCGCTTGGCTCGCGAATCACGGCGATTTCCGCGATCGGTTGTTTACTCATCGCGTGACGTTGCGGGACTCGCTGGAGCACTACCACGTGCGTTTGCCAGAGAGCGTGAAAACGGTCATCGAGTTCAGCGACTTCGCCGATGTTGAATCCGCCCGTCCCTGAACTCGATTGACCTTGTGGACCAAGCCGACCGCCAAACTGCTTCGCGCGGTCTTGGCTCTTGAAGATTGACCGCATTCTCGGCCGCGCGATCACCCGACTTTCTTGTTCATTCCCGGAACGGGATTGGTTCGGTGAGGCGAGGAATTTTCGCGTCGAGCAAGTCGCTTGAGGTCGCGCCGATGAGACGTGGCGTGTCGACCGCGAGGTCAAGAAACGCCACGAGGCGAGTCGACTGAAGCGACTCGCCCCGAGCGTAGGGGTGCGATGTTGAGGTCGGTGATCAAGGCCCGTAGGACTTGCGGCGGCGTCGTTTGCGACCGAATTCCTCGTCCGAGTCGCGCGGGTCTCGAATTCCTTCGCCGAGCTTTCGCAGCGCCTCGGTCTCGATTTGGCGAACTCGCTCACGAGTCAGACCGAGCTGCTCGCCAATTTCCTTGAGTGTGTGGGGATCGTGCTCCTCGAGCCCGAAACGCATACGCAAGACGATCGCTTCGCGTGGGTCCATCGTTTCGATCATGTCGAGCACATGGACCAAGATGTCGTTTTCGAGCAGTTCGTCCTCGGGTGTCTTGGACCGGTCGTCCATCACCATTTCTCCGAGCGACCAACCGGTATCGGCTTGATCGGTCTGCGGAGTCGAGTTGTAGATCTTGATCGCCTTCTTGATGATCGGCAGCTTTTTCTTTTGCAGCCCGAGAATGCGGGCGACTTCCTCGGGCGTTGGCGTGCGACCGAGTTCATCGGAAAGTCGGGCGGTCGCGCGTCGCCACTTGCTGAGCAGCTCGACCATGTAGGCGGGAATACGAATCGTCTTCGCCGAGTTGATCAAGGCTCGCTTGATCGATTGCTTGATCCAGTAGCTCGCGTAGGTACTAAAACGCGTGCCCACGTCCGGATCGTATCCCTCGACAGCTCGTAGGAGGCCGAGGTTGCCTTCCTCGATCAAATCCTGCAACCCGAGTCCCTTACCGGCGTAACCTCGGGCGATGTTGACCACCAGCCGCAGGTTGGCTCGGACCATGCGGTCTCGGGCGCGAACGTCACCTTCGGCGATGCGTCGGGCGAGCTCGCGCTCGTCACTGGCCGAAAGGAGTTTGGCTTCATTGATTTCCCGCAAGTACGTCTCGAGAGGCGTCTGCAGGGTCGAGCTGCAGTCGAGCGGGTTCATTTCCGATTCGGCAAGCGACGTGAAGTCGTTGCGATCAATGCGACGTGGTCGGGAGCTATCCATGGCGGCTACGTAACGCTTGAGCATCGGGGCTGCGAAGTTGAATCGGCTCGCGTGAGCTCGAAACATCTCGAGCGACCCAGTGGGTTGACTTCGAGACAAAGGGGTCTATCGACGCATCACCACTGGGAATTGCAATGGTCGCTCAAGCCGGTGCACTGTGGCGAATGTGCAGGTGGCGACGGGCGCCAAGAAAATCGGCGATCAGTGAGGGTGCTTCGGTTCGCGTGATTGACTCGTTAGCGAGCCGCGCCGCGAGACCGACCGAGGCGGAACGATCGTTCATGTCGAGTCGTTGGGGAGGATGGATTTGAGAGATACGAAGGACGTCGGTCTCTATTCCGGCACGACGTTTTCTTAGCAGGCCCGCGCGCGGAGGAACCGAGGACTTGTGTGACCGCGGCTCCACCAGATCGCAGGGTGAGATGCCGTCAACGCGGCGAACGCATGGGAGCGGGAGGGTCGTATCGATCGAAGGGCAAGCGGACGCTGGTGGAGCGCTGGGACCGCACGAGTTTCGCGGACACGGGCATTTCTAGTCCTGCTTCGCCCCTGACGAACTCGTCTGGCTTTCGCGTTCTGTTGGAGTGCCGCGAACCGTTCGACTTACGGCCAGCGTCGCCGACTCTCACGGGACGGGGCGCGGGTCAGCTAATCCGCCTTTTACTTCTCGCCCCAAGCAACCAAGTCAAAAGCGCGGAAGCGCTCAGGAAACCCGAAGCGTGACGGGCTGTTGATTTAAGCCCGACGGATGCGATTCGTGCCCAAGCAATGGGCGAGTTAGC
>JAGQPS010000099.1:10484-15859 GCA_020426595.1 Planctomycetales bacterium | reverse complement strand
CTCCTTGGCGATCGCCGAGGGGATTCGCAATACCAGCGACGGGCGAGGCGAATGGGAGATTGAGTCGGTGATGACGTTCATGCACGAGCGTCACGGAGCGGCGGGACCCGCCTACACCGCGATCTGCGGTTCGGGACCCAACAACAACGTGCTCCACTACTTTCACGCCAACCGCCGCATGCACGATGGTGAATTACTGCTCGTGGATTACGGTCCGGATCTGGATTTCTACACGACCGACATCACGCGGACTTGGCCCGTGTCGGGAAAGTTCACCGACGAGCAACGGAAGCTCTACGACATCGTTCTCGAGGCTCAGACGGCCGGAATCGCGGCCGCGGTTCCGGGCAATTCCATGGGGGACGTGGCTCGCGCGATCCAGGAGGTTTTCCAGAAGCACGACGCCTTGGGAATGGTGCGACATGCTCCGAGCCACTACATCGGCTTGGAGGTGCACGATGTCACGATGCGAGGGGAATTCCGTCCCGGCATGGCGTTGGCGATCGAGCCGGGGTTGTACCGTGAGGCGGACGGCTACGGCATTCGCATCGAGGACGTGGTGATCATCACCGAAACCGGCAACGAGGTCATCACGCGCACTGGGTTGCCGGTGGAAGCCGAGGCGATTGAAGCGATGGTGGGCGAGCAAGGCTTGCTGGAGCGTTAGCAGGCAAGCGAGCCAAGCATTCGACGGTCGCTCAAGAAATGCACAAGGCGGGAAGGGCTCGAGGCTCTTCCCGCCTTGGTGTCTTGCTTCGTCGGTCGTGACTAGAAGGGAGCGTTGGCTCCGCCCGTCACGTTGCCGACCATATGGAAGTGGTTGTGGTCGATGTAGATGACCTCGGTCACTTCGTCGTCCAGCTGATGCGGGAACGGCCAGCCGACCATGGTTCGCTCATCAAAGTAGATCGTCACTTTGTAGTGAGCGTGGTGCAGCTGAGCCGGGCCGATCATCGGGATGAATCGAGGAGGATCGACGTAGTCGGCGATCTTCTCCTTGATGATCCGAACGTTGTTTCGTTGTTTCTCGTGCAGCAACGGGATGCCGCCTTGCACGGGACGAGCTCGCTCGAGAGCGGCCATCACTTCGTGATCGCTGGGCGGATCGAGCGCGACCGCGGGACCACCCGAGGTGAGCGGGCCCAAGATCGGGACACGGGCATAACGCTCGTGGATCTCGAAGCGGTCCTCTCGGATCTTTTGGTGATACGGGCTAACCGGGATCGGAATGCTGAGCAAACCGAGACCAGGACCGGGCAGAGCGATGCAGCCAGTACCCGCCACCGCGACCGCGGCGACCATCAATCCGACTGCCCATTGAATGGACCGATTCAACATGGGGTGATTCCTTCCTGCGAGGATTTGCAAGAGTAGTTATCGAGTCGGGTTGTAACGGACTTGCAGCTTTTCCGGGTGAAACCCACGATTTCCTGACAGAAGCCGCGGCCGCCGAGTTTTCGTCGGCGAATCACCGGGCTCCTGCCACTTCCGTCGGCTACCGAATTCGCTCTCCGAGGCTCGGGAGACGCCGAATCCAGTCACCCTGGCGACGCGAAAACAGCGTGACGCCATCGAGTGGGAAGTGGGGAGATCGCTTTGGCCAGGCACGCTCTGACCGTCTGACTTTTGCCGCTCCGAAAGCCTCCGCGAACATCGCTGGAACTGCATTGCGCTGTCGCGTTCACCCGGCCCCTCATGGACCTGGACAAGGATCGGAGACCAACGAAAACACCCTCGTGACGTGGACCACGAGGGTGTTTCGGAATCAGCCGTGGTCGCGGTGGCGACCGGCGATCAACGGTCTTGGAAGTCGAGGAACCACCAACCGTCCTTCCATTCCATCGTCACCTTGCGCCATCCGAGGGGAACCTGCGGATAGGGGTAGAAGGGACCGATGTAAGGCCAGGCGGTCGGCGAGTACTGTTGCGGATAGGTCAACGCGCCGTAGTTCGGGTAGGCGGCGTAGCCAGGCCACGCGTAGTTCGGCATGTTCGGTTGATCATGTCGAGCGCCAATCGCGGCCGGGCTCGAGGCTGGCATGTAGTTCACGCCAGGATCTTGACCCGGAGCGAAGCCCGCGGGAGCGGCGGCGAGCGGACGATTGGGGCGAGGCATCGGGGCGTAGCCCTGAGCCATCGGCACGCCAGCTCCGATCGGACCCGGAGCCGCGGCGCGGCGCGAGCTGTTGAAGCCGTTGTCTTCAACGTTGCTCACTTGTTGAATCGGTTGAGCGGCCGGACGAGCGGCTCGCACTTCAACCATGTCGTAGATCTTGACCACGCCGAGGTGACGAGCACTTTGAGCGGCGTCGAAGATCAACTTTTCTTGTTCCGCGGAGGCGACCGAGCCCTTGAACCAGACTTGGCCATCCTCGACATACAAGTCGATCTCGAAGTCGTTCAGCGCGCCGCGATCCTTCTCGGCAACCAAACGTTGATTGATGTGGTCGGCGATTCGCTGGTCTTCCACTTCGCCAGCCAACGCAACCGTAGGAAATACGGCGGCGATGGTCGCGACCAGCCATCCGTAGACGTGACGTCGCATGAGTCCCCTCCTGAGATTGATTGTCGATCGCTTGGACTGGTTCCCGCGCCGTCCCCACTCTCGCCCTCATGGCAAAAGCGACATCCGTGATCGGAACGGCGAAATGAACCAAAGGCGGGCGGGCCGCGACCCAAGCGTCAACGGCTGAACCGCAACCGGTCTGGAAAACCGCATACTCGGAGGGGAGAGCAAATCGCTAAGTGGCCTCATGCCACCCTTCAGCCAGCATCATGCCAACCTAGCGCTCAGGCCCCCCCGTAGCGCATCTCGATTGCGAGCGGAAATCCTTGGTACTAGTTGTCGGACTTCCCCGGGCTGTGATGGTGGCTTTTTTTCGATTTTGGCAATCTTCGCACCCGCGAGCTCCGTAGCGGATCTTCCGCAAGGAAGGTCCCCCGCGAGCCACCCACGACTTGCCCGGCGGCCAACAGCATGGCCCGATCGCGCCGGGATCGGCTAAGGCCCGGCATATGGGAAGAATGCCGGGCATGGGGAGCGAGATTGATTCGGCCGGTCAGATCGAAGCGGTGGCCGGCCGGACATGGATCGTGGCGGCGATCGAAATGACGCACAGGGATAAGGCCAAGCTGAGCCAATGTGGGCTGGCGAGCCAAATGGCGGTCATCGTCGCCACGCCAAGCATCAGCACGAAACCGAAGACACACCGCTCGCAAACGACTTGGCGGTAACCGCCGCTCGAAAGGCGAGCGAGCACGACGACCAAAATTCCCAGCACCTGGAAAAACCAAACCGAACCGTAAAAGAGCGCGTCGAGCGTCATACCTGCAGTCCCTCGCCTGGGAGATCAATTGCCGCGCTTCCCTGCGCGTTGGGAGCAGAATGGGGAAAATCCCGAAGTTCGTCAACTTCGATTCAAGTCCGTCGAATCACCTTTCTCACCCGATTACGCCCTTTGCAGCCGCAATGGGAATCGCTGGGTACCTCGAAAAGGTGGCTCGTGTCCTTTGCAAGAAGTCGTTGGTGAGGGAAACCTCCCCTTTCCGTTACAGGTAGTACCGGGGGTGCGGCCTGCGACAATCGTTCGATTTGCGACTAGCCAACCGAAGTCGGCTCAAGAATCGCCCGCTTCGCGAAACCCACCCGCTCCCCTCGGGTTTGCATGTAGTGAGGAAAACGAGCGCGTCGGGACGGACGGTGGTCGACTCGCGGAAGCCCGCGAAACGTTGGCTCCGAATTCGGTCCAGGTGGGTTGGCTGGTTTGAAGAGCCAACCCCAGCGCCGCTTGCGAGATGAAATCCGCTCCGCTGATCGCGACGAGCGATGAATCCCACCTCCACCCTAGCCACCGCCTGAATGACCGCCCCAGCCTCTCCGGGTTTTCGTGCCGAGCAACCCGAGACCAGGCGACGGCGTAGTCGATCGAGTTTACCTAACTAGAATGATTGTTTCGTTTTCGGCTTGGCGTTCCCTCACAGGGTGTGGTCGATGGTTTCGATGGGTGAAATGGAAGCGGGCGAAATCCTGCTGCGACGTGGTTTGATCGACGCCAACCAACTCCAAGCTTCCCGCGAGGCGGACGGCAAGGGGGGCGTTGAGCTGCTCTGGAAGATGGTCGATTTCGGCTACGTCCGCGAATACGAAGCGCTCCAGTGTCTCGGGAACGAAGTGGGGGTCGAGTTCATCGAACTTGGCAGCTACGAAGTCGATCTCGGGATTCTCGGCAGCTTCCCGCAGAAGCTGATCTACCGCTCCAACATCTTCCCGTTGGCTCGTCGCGATGGTGGAGTCGTGGTCGCCACGAGCGATCCGTTCGACTTGTATCCGCTGGATGAAGCGAGCGCCGCGACCGGGTTGCCGGTGTATCCGGTGTTGGCGGAGCGAGGCGAGATCGCCAAGCTCATCAAGCGGCACTTGGGCGTCGGTGGCGAAACGGTCGAAGGGCTTATCGAAGCTCGCGAGGACGACGACGAGGTCGAGCTGCTCGACGAAATCGAGACCGACGGTTCCGAGTTGTCCGAGATGGCCCTCGAGGCCTCGGTCGTTCGGCTGGTCAACGAAATCTTGATGGAAGCCATCGACTCCCGGTCGAGCGACGTGCACATCGAGAGTCAAGGATCGGGGCTCGTCGTGCGTTACCGCATCGACGGCATCCTCCACACCCAGCCGGTTCCGCCGGAGATCAATCATTTCCAAGCGGCGATCATCAGCCGGTTGAAGATCATGGCTCGGCTAAACATCGCCGAGAAACGACTGCCGCAAGACGGTCGAATCAAGCTCAAGGTGCATGGCCGCGAGGTCGACGTCCGTGTCTCGGTCATTCCGATGATTCACGGCGAGAGCATCGTGATGCGTATCTTGGACAAGGGCGCCGTCGTCTTTGATCTCAAGAAGCTCGGCATGGAAGCGGACACCTTCAAGGTGTTCGAGAAGCTGATCGCGATGCCTCACGGCATCATCCTCGTGACGGGCCCAACCGGTTCGGGTAAGACGACCACGCTCTACAGCTCACTCCTGCGGATCAATAGCCCGGACACGAAGATCATCACGACCGAGGATCCGGTCGAGTATCAGCTCGAGGGGATCAACCAGATCCAAGTCCATCCGAAGATCGGGCTCACCTTCGCAGCGAGCTTGCGTTCGATTCTGCGACATGACCCGGACGTCGTGCTGGTCGGTGAAATTCGTGATCAAGAGACGGCGGAGAACGCGATCCAAGCGTCGCTCACCGGTCACTTGGTGTTCAGCACGCTGCACACCAACGATGCGAGCGGAGCTTTCACCCGTATGACCGACATGGGTGTCGAGCCGTTCCTCGTGGCGAGTACGGTCGAGGGCGTGATGGCCCAGCGGCTGCTGCGTCGGTTGTGTCC
>JAGQPS010000099.1:0-10387 GCA_020426595.1 Planctomycetales bacterium | reverse complement strand
CCGCATTGCCGCGAGGCGTATCGGCCCGACGAAGGCGAATTGCCCAAGGACTTTCCGTGGGAGCAATTCGGCAACGATGGGGTGCTCTACCGTCCGCACGGATGTCGCGAGTGCCGAGGCGTCGGTTATCGAGGCCGAATGGGCGTCTACGAGCTGCTCGTGTCGAATGACGAACTGCGTGAACTGGCCCATGAGCGACGTAGCTCGTGGGAAATCCGCCAAGCCGCCTTGCGTAACGGCATGCGGACTCTGCGAGATGATGGCTGGATCAAGGCGATGCGGGGTGAGACGAGTGCCGACGAGGTGCTTCGCATTACCAAGAGCGATCGAGCGATTGATCAGAGTTAGGAAAGCGGACGATGCCAGACTTTGCGTATGTTGCTCGAAATCTCAGCGGCGATCGCGTGACCGGTTCGGTCTCGGCGGGTTCCGAGCGCGAAGTACAAGCGATGCTCGGCGCCCAGGGACTCTTCCCGGTGTCGATCTCGGGTAAGGAAGAGAAGGCCTCGATTTCGCTCCTGGGCGGTCGAGTCAATGGCCAGACCATGGCCAACTTCTACTTCCAGATGGCCGCGTTGCTGCGTGCGGGAGTACCGCTGCTGCGCTCGATTCGCATTTTGCGCGATCAAACCGCCAACAAGTCACTCAAGAAGGTGCTGGCCGATATCCACGACCGCATCGAGGACGGTCAGGGGTTGGGCGATGCCATGGCTCGCCATCCCAAGGTCTTTAATGACATCGCCGTCAACATGGCTCGGGCGGGTGCCGAAGGTGGCTTTCTCGAGGACGCGCTCGATCGTGTCTCGAAGTTCACCGAAATGCAAAACGATCTTACGCAGCGAACCACCGGCGCGTTGATCTACCCGGTGATTCTGGCCACGGCCGGCACGGTGATCGTGTCGGTGTTGGTCATTTACTTCGTGCCGAAATTCGCCGAGATGTTCGATCAGCTCCGGCGGATGGGTGAGCTGCCGTGGATGACCGACGCGCTCCTGAATTTCAGTGAAACGATCCAGCGCCGTGGACTCTGGATTCTGGCCGCGTTAATAGCGATCGGCCTGACGTTGTTTTTCCAGCTCCGCACGGTGCGCGGTAAGCGGATGATCGCCTTCACCAAGTTGCGAATGCCGCTCTTTGGTGAGATCTTCCAGGCCTTGAGCGTGGCTCGTTTTTGCCGAGTCCTCGGCACGCTGCTGCACAACGGTGTGCCGATCCTCAAGAGTCTCGAAATCAGTCGCCAAGCAACCGGTAATGTGATCCTCAGCGACGCGATCGCGGCGGCCAGCGAAAATATCACCTCGGGTGAATCGCTGGCGAAACCACTCGGCAAGAGCGGTTACTTTCCCAAGAGCGTGGTCGAGATGATCGCGGTGGCCGAGGAATCCAACTCGCTCGATACCGTGCTGGTCGACGTGGCGGACGGTCTGGAAAATCGCACCGCGCGAAAACTCGATTTGCTCGTGCGGATGATCGAGCCGGCCATGTTGTTGTTGATGGCCGGAGCGGTGTTGACGGTCGTCATCGCGTTGCTGCTGCCCGTGATCAAGATGAGCAGCACGATTCGGTAGCGGAAAAAGGGGAGTCGACCAGGCTCTCCTCGAAAGCCTACAAGTGGCAGGTCATGGCTCGCATGAGTCTTGGCCTGAAGAGAATACCCCCTTGGGCGAGAGCCCAGTAAACGAAGGAGTGAACGATGTCTCGCAAGTTCCAACGTCGCCGTCGCGGCTTCACGCTGCTCGAAGTGCTGCTCGTGATGGCCATCCTCATCATCATGGTTTCGGTCGTCACCGTGGGCTACAACGCGATCCAAGCCAACGCCAAGCAAGATGGTGCCCGCATGGCCATCTCGCAAATCGAGAAGGCTTGCATGGCTTACCAATTGGACGTGGGCTCGTTGCCGCCAGATCTCAACGCCCTCGTCTCGCCTCCGCAAGGCGTGGCGACCAATAAGTGGCGTGGTCCCTACATGGAGACGATTCCGGTCGATCCGTGGGGCGGCAATTACGACTATACCCAGGGAAGTAACAACACGGGCGGTCGGGCTCTTCCCAAGCCCGTGATCACTTGCCAGGGAGATCCCGGTGTCCAAGGCGACGAGATTTCCAACGTGCCTCAAGGTCAATAGCCGTGCCTCAAGGGGCACAAAGTAGGCGCCGTTGACTTCGCACGCTGTTGGGTTGGCACGGCGCTGGTCGGTCAGGGGGATTTCTCGAGTGGATGGTTGGAACGTCCAACGCGCGAACATCGCGGACTTCTCTCACGCCTGGCGCGTGGGAGAAGCGGCGCGGCGTCGTGGGCGGACCGACCGAATCACTCGCGCCGAGACGACCGATCGGCGGGCAGTGACGATTCTTGAACTGCTGCTCGTGATGGCGGTGCTCGCCATGATGGTCGCCATCGCGGTTCCGGTGCTTCGCGGTTCCTTCGAAGGACGCAAGCTCAAATTGGCGGCGGATGTGGTGCGAGGTGAGTGGGCTCGGGCGCGAGGCCAAGCGATCCGCACCGGTCAGGAATGGGCGTTTGTCTACGAGCCAGGCACGGGAAACTATAGCGTTCAACCGTTCTCGGCTTACGAGCCGCCGCAGCTCAACAGTCGCATGGCTCCCGAGGATCAAGGCAACTTCGATTACGCCAATGGATTGTTGCCTCGTGGTGTGACGTTTGATCGAGCCGATGTGAGCGTCGACGCGCGGAGCGAGTTGCTGAGTCAAGACAGTGGTGGCGGAGCTTCGTCAGGCGCGTCCCTCATTCTGTTCTACCCCGATGGCACGTCGCAGCAGAGCCGCATGCGGGTCGTGCTCCTGGAGCGAGACTGGTACGTCCAACTCGACCTCAGGTCATTAACCGGCACGGCGGTCGTGTCGGACATCGAGGATTACTCGCAAGTCGGAGGCTCGCGATGAACCGCGCCGCGCTCGACATCCGCGAGACCTCGTGTCGCTCGACGATCAAGACTCGGCGGAATAACACGTCCTCGTCTCGGCGATCGCGTCGAGTCGGCCGAGCTGGCATCACGCTGCTCGAAGTGATTCTCTCGATCGCCATCCTGGGCGGGGCCTTGGCGGTGATTGGCGAACTCGTACGCCTTGGCACACGCGCCGCCTTGGCGGCTCATGAAACCACGATCGCCCATGTCCTGGCCGATTCCCGAATGGCGGAAGTCGCGGCGGGAGCGGTGGAACTAGCCAACGTTAGCTCGACGACCTGCGAGGAGTCGCCGGATTGGGTCTACAGCATCGAGATTCAACAGACTCAGCAAGTTGGGCTGCTGATGGTCGTCGTGTTCGTGCAGCAGGACCCCGCTCGCTTCGCCTACCCGATTGGCTTTCGGCTCTACCGCATGATGCCCGATCCCGAATATGTGCAGCAGTTGGAAGATGAATACGAAGTCGTTTATTGATCCCGATCGTCGACCAACGACTCGATGAGAGTTTGACCATGATCGCCACGAGAACCACAACGCGAACGAGCCGCCGGCTGGCGTGTGCCGCCGCGCGTCGTGAACGTGGTCACGCGGTCATGAACCCAACGAGTCACGGGCGCTCCCCACGATCGGCATTCACGCTGCTTGAGGTCCTGTTGGCTCTCGCCTTGAGCGTATTGGTCGTGGGGGCGATTTCGTCGGCGCTTTATTTCCACCTGCGGATCTTGGAAGACCAACGCAACCGAGTGGAACAGGCGTTGGTCGCGCGCGGTTTGTTGCAAATGATGGCCAATGACATTCGCTCGGGCGTGCAATACAAGCCGGTCGACATCAGTCAGCTCGAAGCGCTGATGGCGGGTACCGACCTGACCGCGCTGATGGCGGCGAGCGGCATGGACGCGGACGAGTTGGGTTTGGATCCGGCCGCGGCGGATGATGGCTCGACCGGCGAATCGACCGACGATCCCCTGCCTCGCCCCGGGCTCTTTGGCAACGCGGAGTCGATTCAGATCGATATCAGCCGCATGCCTCGCCGCGATGAATACCTCAACAGCGTCGCGCTCGAGGGGCAGGACTTCTCGTCCGATCTGCGCAGCGTGACCTACATGCTGGTTCCCACGAGCAGCATTGATCCTTCGATGATGATCGGCCTCCCTCCGATCTCCAACGAGAACATGAGCCAAAGCATGTCGCTGGTGCGCACGCAAATCAGTCAGAGCGTCGCGCGTCTCGCCATGCAGCGCGGCACGGATGTGTCCCAGCTCGGACAGATGACCGTGCTGGCCAACGAAGTCCAGACGCTCACGTTTGGCTACTTCGACGGCGCGGAAGGCGAGTGGGTATCGGAATGGGATTCCGAAACGAATGAGAGCTTGCCGACGGCGGTCGAGATCGTCATGAGCGTCCGTTTGACCAGCACGAACGCGAGTGTGGAGGACTATCCGTCGGACACCTATCGCATGGTGGTCCACCTGCCCTTGGCCGAACCGCCGGACGAAAGCAGTTCGGATTCGAGTTCGTCGAGCAGCGATTCGTCGGACGATTCCTCGGGTGATGAGACCGGTGACTGGTCGCCGATTCCGGCGCTCTTGGAAACGCCACGCTGGACTTTCGCCTTGCGCTCGGCCTCGGTGGTCGCGGGAGGCGTGTCATGAGTCGTGCGCGCAAGTCGATTTCGATTCGGAGGCACCCACAAACGAACGCGTCCGACTTGGAAAACGGCGCGGTCCGCCGGCGAAAGCGGGGCGTGGTATTGCTGATGGTCTTGGTGGTGATCGTCGGCTTGGCGTTTAGTTCGTACGCCTTCACGACGGTGATGCAAGCCGAGCAAGATGCGGCTCAGATGACGAGTCGGCGAATTCAGTCGCGGTATTTGGTGGATAGTGGAGTCGAGGCGGCTCGCCTTTTTCTCTCTCAAACCGACGCGGCCATCATGGAGCAGGGTGGAGTCTACAACAACGCGACCCAGTTCCAGTCGCTGATCGTCTTCACGGACTCGGACGAGCAACTGCAGGGCTACGCGACCTTCATGGCGCCCGCCATGGACGATCTCGGCATGCAGAACGGGTTCCGTTATGGCCTGACCGATGAATCGACCAAGCTCAATCTCAACGTCTTGCCGACGCTCGACCAGCAGGCTCCGGGAGTCGCCGTGCAATTGCTACTCGCGTTGCCCGGCATGACCGACGAGGTCGCGGATTGCATCTTGGACTACATCGATGCCGACGATGAGCCTCGGGATTATGGGGTTGAAGTGGAGTACTACTCCGGTCTGTCACCCCCGTATGCCCCTACAAATGGACCTCTCGAGTCGATCGAGGAGCTGTTAATGGTCCGTGGAGTGACTCCGGAACTCCTGTTCGGCTATGACGACAATCACAATGGAGTGATCGACGGCAACGAGTCCTCGGCCTCCGGTGGCATTTCGCCCGACATGGCGTTGGGGTGGGCCAACTACCTGACGCTGTGGAGCAAGGAACGAAACTACACGGCGGAAGGGCTGCCTCGGATTTACCTCAACCAGCCGGACATGCAGACGCTCTACGACGAGCTGTCGACCGTGTTCAGCGGTGAATGGGCGAACTTCATCGTCGGCATGCGGATCTACGGTCCGTATACGGGAGATGACGAGCCGAATGCGGGAGTCTTGCCTGGAGTGCTCGATCTGACACAGGAGCCGACCTACGACTTCAACCAGGTCCTCGACATCGTCGACGCGGTGGTGGAAGTTCAGTTCGAGGGAGTCGACGATCCAGTGATTCTGTCGAGCCCCGTGCGGTCGGAACTCGGATTGGGACTTTCGCTCCCCATGCTGCTCGAGAACTGCACGACGGTGCCGGCGGATGCGATTCCTGGACGAGTGAACATAGCGCAGTGTCCACGAGCCGTGATGTTGGGCATTCCCGGCATGACCGAGGAGCTGGCCGACACGATCATCGATCGACGGGAACTGGAACGCGACGACGAGGATCCGAATCGAGACTTCGAGACTTGGCTGCTTGTCGAGGGACTGGTCGACCTGTCCACGATGCGCAGCTTGATGCCGTTTGTATGTGTCGGTGGCGACGTGTATCGAGCGGAGATCGTGGGTTACTACAACGACGGCATGGCAGCCAGCCGGGCGGAGGTCGTGATTGATCGGACCGGAGCCTTCCCTCGGATCGTATTTTGGAGAGACAAGAGCCATCTGCCTTTGGGATACGACATCGAGGCGTTGGGGACTTCACTACAACAGTGATTGGTGAGTGATGGGACGATCGATCGTTCTGGAATGGGATTCGCGGCGCGCGCTCGTTGCCACTGGCAAGACGAGCAAGGGCGCGCGGCCCGCGCTGACTCGGGTCGCGGGTTTCGACCTTCCGACCGCGGGCGAAGGGGGCGCCGCGACCACCTTGTCGGAAGCCCTGACCAAGGGCTTGCTTGAACAGAAGGTGGGCAAGGGGGAAGCGACGGTGATCGTCGAACGGACCTCCGCCGAGATGCGGATGTTGACCGTTCCGCCCGTGCCCGACAACGAGTTGCCTCAAGTCGTTCGCTTTCAAGCGGGACGCGAGTTCTCGAATCTCTCCGATGGTTGGTTGCTCGATTATGTGCCGCTCCCCCCGACCGCCAACGGTCAGGCGCGAGTCCTAGCCGCGGCGATCAGTCCGCAGGTGGCGGTTCAGATTCGTGGCTGCTGCGAAGCCGCCGGCCTTGAGTTGCGTCGAGTCATGTTGCGACCGTTCGCCGTGGCTCGTTTGCTCAAGCGAGCCGGCCGGCTGTTTGGCAATCTCCTTCTCATCGAGCGACTCGCCGAATCGGTCGAGATGACGGTGTTCAGCGAATCGAATGTTCAATTGACTCGCAGCGTCCGCATCTCCGCCGAGGCGTCAAGCGAGGCGCTGACCGCGCAGATCATTGGCGAGGTGCGGCGTACGCTGGGAAGCTTCCGCAATCAGCAGGCCGAAGGCGAAGTGCAGCGGGTGCTGATCTTGGCGGACGAGCCGCTGACGACCGCTCTCATTCCGCCACTCAAGGAAATCGTGCCCGGCGATGTCGATGCCGCCGATCCGTGGGAGTTGTTCGCGGCGGGAGGAACGTGCCAGGCGGACTCCCCAGCCGACGCGTATCGCTATGCCGGCGTATTGGGCGGACTGGACGATCCAACACCCGATCCGGCGACCGAGATCGACTTCATCAATCCCTCGCGTCCGCCCGCTCCTCCGAGCAACCGCACGAAGATCGTGATTGGTGTCGTCGCGGCCGTCGCCCTGCTGGTGTCGGCGTTCGCGTTGTACTGGATGGAATCCTCACGGCTCGCCAATCAGCTCAAGACGCTCCGCGCCGAAGTGGACGAAATGCGGAAGCAAGACCAGGACTATCAGGCTCGCATGGCCGAGGTCGACCTGCTCGAGCAGTGGATGGTGGCCAAGGTCGATTGGTCGTCCGAGCTCTCGCATATCAGCCGCCGCTTGCCGCTGCCGGACGACGCCATCGTGAACAACATGGTGTTGACCGCGGACCAAACCGCGGGGCAAGCCAACATCGCGATCAAGGGACGCGTCTCGACTCCCGAGATGATCGGGCGAATCGAGGAAGAGCTGCGAGACACCGATGAAGGACGTGAGATCTCGGGGCGGAAAATTACTCCCTCGGACACGGCGCCTTACAACTGGATCTTCGACGAGACGATCAAGATCGACCTCCTGCAGTTGCGCGAAGTGAGGGAAGCGGAGTGGGACGCGACGTTCGTGGAAACGGCGGCCGCCGAGGCCGACACGGATGCGGACGTCGAAACGGACACCGATTCTGAAGTGGTGACCGACGGAACGACTCAATCGCCATCCGATCTGGACGGTGAAACGACCAACGACGGCGCGGCGGCTGATGACGGCGCGACTGATGAGGACGCTGATGAGGCGAACGAGGAGTCCACGACGGAGGATGACTCGACCGAGGAGACCACCACCGAGGAAGACGCTGCCGACGACGCGAACGACAGTGATGCCGCGGCCACGCCCGATGCTGACGATGAGCACGAATCCGCCGATGCGGACGAGTCCTTGGAGGGCGAGACCGATGCTGACGGGACGGATGGCGACGGGACGGAGGCGGACCCGCCAGGATCCCAGGGCGAGCAAGAGGGCGACGGTAACGAAGAGGAGGCTCGCTAATGTTTAAGAACATGAGTCCTCGCGAACGCATGTTGGCATTGATCGTGGGTATCTCGTTGCCGGTCCTACTGATCCCCTTGTTGGGATACCAGGCCTATCAATCGCTCCGAGGTACCAAGGGCTTGATTAAGGCCCAACAGGATCAAAAGGATCAGCTCGAACTCAATCAACAACGATGGATGCGGGCCGAGCAGCGTCGTAACGAGCTGCGCCGATTCTCGCTCGCGTCGAACGTGCAGCAGGGGCGCGCCGCGTACCGCGATTGGTTGCTGCAACAAGCGACCGAGATCTTTGGGGACGACGTCAATCTCGATCATCGTTCCGATGTGACTCGCAAGAGCGGCAACCAGGACGTGTATACCGAGAGTTCGTTCCTGCTCACCGCCGATCGATCGACCCTGGGACAGTTGGTCGAGTTTCTCGAGACCTTCGAGTCGCTCGATTGTCTGCACCGCATTCGACGCATGACGGTCAAGCCGTTGACGGATCTCCAGAATCAAACTCCGTCCAAGGAACTCGATCTGAATTTTGAGATCGACGTGCTGAGCGTGGCGGGGTCGGATCCGCGTGAGTCGCTGACCGAGCCAATCGAATCGGAGATGTTCGACTTGGCGGGGTACTCGGCCGAGGCGCGTAAGGAATGGCGCGACGACATCTTGCGTCGCAACGTGTTCGGTCCGCCCAACAACGCGCCACGGCTTTCGAGCAGCGGCACGCGGCGGTTCACCGAAGGGGACGACATCGAGCTCACGATTTCGGCTCGCGATGAGGATGATGGTGATCTGTTGTCGTTCGAGCTGGTCGATTCACCGATGGCGGGAGTACGAATCGAGCCGGACCGCGACGGTCGCTCGGCGACCTTGGTGGTGCCAGCCGATCTCGCGGTGGGACGCTATCAGTTCACCGTCGCGGTGACCGACGATGGTTTCCCGGCAAAGACCGATCAAGGCCAAGTGTCGATCGAGATTGAAGAGCGTGAGCAACCTCCAGCTCCCGATCCCCCCGAGCCTGAATTCGATGTCGCGATCGCCAGTTACGTGACCGGCGTGGTGCGCGATCGTGACGGAGTCTGGCGAGTCTTCATTGACAACAAGCCCAAGGGCGAGTTGCTGGAGCTCACGATCGGCGACGAGTTCGAGGTGGGCTCGGTTTCCGGCGTGGTCCTCGACCTCGCGCCGGGGCGGGCGACCTTCGAGATCGAAGGCGAGTTCGTCGACTTCCGACCTGGCCAAGTCCTCAAGAACGAGACTCGCCCATCCTCGGGCTCATCTCGACGCCGGTTCTAATTCGATCGGCCGATGGGGCGCTCTGCACCCATCCTCGCCATTGAAACAAGCCCTTCGGTGGAGATCATTCGCCGAGGGGCTTTTTTAGGTTTGTGCGAAACTCCGCCCAATCCCTGGCGAGTGTTTGGGCATGGAGGCTGCCTTGGCCGGCTCGTTTCTTTACAATTGAGATGCGGGTGCAGGGAGGCCCGCTGCCCCTTTGGCGTGGCTTGTCTTGTTCAAAACGCCAGGAACTCTGCTCAGGATCCGTTGCCCATGCGCCTCCATCGGCTTCTATCGGTATGGTCGCTCGTCGCTTGCTTCATCGTCGCCCCTGGCTGCTCCAACAACCAAGGCTCGGCCGAAACCGGCTCGACATCGACGGGGGGACGCGATGTCGCCCAGACGGATGCGTCGTCGGGGGATGACGGAGACGAATCCCAACCGTCGAGTGCTTTTCCTCCGCTCGACGACGGTGGGGCGTTTCCGCCGCTGGATCAAGATGCATCGAGCAACGCGGGTGGCGATGGAGCCGCCGGGATGCCGTCCCCACTCAATCCGGTCGGCAACGTGCCACTCGCCAGCGGCTCGTCGACTTTGCCCGGGAACACGGGACAAGGCCAAGACGAGACGCCAGCCGCCGGTCCGGGTGGCCGACAGGTATTCGAGCTGCCAGGGTCTCGACCGGCAGCTGGCCTGGATACGTCGCCTCTCGTGATGCCGGAGGAAGGGACCAATGAACTGCTCGCCTTCATCGGACAGATCGATCGGCGGGTCGGCGCTATCGCCCAAAACGGAGTTGATAACGAGGAAACACTTAACCAGATCGGTCAACTTCTCGACACGAAGAACACGGCGTTGGATCGGTTGCTCGCGCCGGGCATCGACGAACAAACGCGACTCCAAATGTTGAGCCTGAAGCTGATGACTCTGCAGCAGATGTCGCAGATTCACTACCCCGGCGCCGATGAGAAGTACTTGAACCTGCTGCAGTCGATGAGCAAGGATCTCAACCCGCTGGTCCTCGCGGGTTCGCGGACTCGCTT
>JAGQPS010000098.1 GCA_020426595.1 Planctomycetales bacterium | reverse complement strand
CGAGCCAGAGAGGCGACGCGGCGGCTCCCCATAAGATCGCGCTCGTTCCCGTGCCTACCGTTGCTCGCAAGAAGCTCCGCCGATCCCAAGCCACATTGCTCATCACGCCACCGCCTGTAATTCCATGTTTCCAGTCGCACCCCGCGGGCGACTCAATTCCCCGCGGCCATCACTCCGCCGCCAGGGAAGCCAGTTGTCCAGGGAAGCCCGTTGTCGAGGGAAGCCCAAGGTGCGAATCGTTTCGATTGAGGCTCACACGCCCATCATCGGGCCAGCCTGCGTCTTTCCACGACCGGTTCCGCTCGCCCCGATCGATGAAGCCCCCTTACAGGGTCGTTCGTGCGAGAGCATCTTGCAAGCACAAAGACACTCCGTCCACGGCCGAATCGCGGCGAGCCCCCAGCCCTTCGGGCGTGCGAATCGTGTGGACGCTCTCGGCTGGCGGCGCCGAGCCGATTAGGAAACCAGGCGAAAGAGACCTTTCGTCGCGGCAACCCTTGAGGGGGCACCGCCGACAGGCGACAATCCCAGCGTAGTTGAACGTTTCCTGGCACGGATGACGCGTGGTCGTCGTGTTTTCTCATCAGTGGAGTACAACGGTGAATCGCAGTTACCGGCAGCAACTCAAGCAACGAATCTGGCAATCGGTCCGCGGGGGATCGGTGTTGGCTTCGGTCCTGCAACTCGGCCTATTCACCGCGTCGGTAACGGCACGCGCTGACGAAGGGCTCGATCGAGAAACCGAATCGGTCGTGGCTCGAGTCGGCGGCGACATCGAGTACCTTGCCTCGGACGAGTTGGGTGGCCGTGGCGTGGGCACCGAAGGTATCGAGATCGCGGCGAATTTCATTCGCGACGAGTTCCAACGCTTGGGGCTCGCGCCAGGCGGAGAGAACGGCACGTACTTCCAAGAGTTTCCCATCGAGGGCTTGGGGACTCTACGCGACGATGAAACTTGGGCGGTGATCGTCGGAGCGGATGGCGCGGAAACCAAACTCGTCGCTGGCACGGACTATCAGCCTCAGATGCTCGGCGGTCCTGGCCCGATCGAGGCCGAGATGGTCTTCGCCGGCTACGGCATCACGAGCGCCGAGTTCGAGTACGACGATTACGAGGGGCTCGATTGCCAAGGCAAGTTCGTGGTCGTGATTCGCCGCGAGCCTCAACAGAACGACGCGGACAGTCCATTCGATGGCCTCGAGACGAGCGCCTACGCCACGATCCGCAACAAGTTGGCCACGGCCAGCTTGCACGGCGCCGCGGGAATCATCTTGGTGAATGACCAACCGAGCACCCAGACGGCTGGCGGTGACTTCCTCGCCACTCCGGAGCTCTTCGGAACTTCCGCCGATGGCATTCCCTTCGTCCACATGTCGCAGGCCGCGTTTGGCAAGATCCTCGCCGCCCATCCGCTGCAAGCGGGCGATGGCACCGAGCTCAAGACCCTGGCCGAAGTCGAAGCCGCGATCGACGCCAACCTTCAAACCATCAACGGCCCTCTCGGTGGCACGAAGATCCGCTACCAGATGGCGGTTGATACCGTGATGACGAACAACGTCATCGCCGTGATCGAAGGGGAGGGTCCCTTGGCTGACGAGACGATCATCGTCGGCGCGCACTACGATCACCTTGGCATGGGAGGCTTTGGTTCGCGAACTCCGGATCGGACCGAAGTGCACAACGGTGCGGACGACAACGCCACGGGCACGGCGGCGGTGTTGGAACTGGCCCGCCGGTTCGCCAACTCCGACAAGAAGCCGGCTCGGCGCATCGTCTTCATCGCCTTCAGCGGCGAGGAACGTGGGCTGGTGGGCAGCGCCCATTATGTCGCTCATCCCTCGATTCCCCTCGGGAACATCGTGGCGATGGTGAACTTCGACATGATCGGCTGGCTGCGCAACGACGCCCTGACGATCTATGGTGCCGCATCGGGCTCGAGCTTCTCGGAAGTGATCGAGGCGGCCAGCGGTGACACCGGGTTGGACCTCAAGCCGATCGATTCGGGTTTCGCGGGTAGCGACCACCTGCCGTTCGTGTCGAAGGAGATTCCCGCGTTGTTTCTCCACACCGGCCTTACCGACACCTACCACACTCCGGATGACGACTTCGAGACGATTAACGTCGAAGGAGCCGTGCGCGTGATCGACTACTCGGAGAACCTGTTGTGGGAACTGGCCAACTTGGAGGAACGACCGACCTTCCAAGCGGCTCGTCCGCGCGAGCCTCGACGCCGCTTGGCGTACCTCGGAGCCCGCATCAACTTCTCGGAGGACGTGAAGGGGTTGCTGGTCGATGAAGTGACCGAGGATTCACCCGCCGCGGCCGCCGGCCTGCAAACCGGTGACATCGTGTTGGCCATCGGCGAACGCGAGCTCAAGACTCGAGAGGACTTGATCGCCGCGCTCCGCGAAGGAAACACCGGTGATACGGTGACGATCAAGATCATGCGTGACGGTGAGGAACAATCGCTCGAGGCGACCTATGGTCGAGCTCCGCGCGGGCAATAGTCTCGCATCGAGTAATCGCTCGACCTAAACGACGACACGAGTTTCTCAACGGGCGAGGCGCCAATCGACGGTGTCTCGCCCGTTCGCGTTGAGGAACTCATTGACCTGGGTAAATGGACGGCTCCCCAGGAATCCGCGCCGTGCCGAGAGAGGCGAGGGATGAGCCGATGCGATGATCGCGTGCGGGGGCACGGGAATGCGCGATGCCTTCTCTTGGGCCGGCTTGCCCCACAAGACAAACGCCGTGGGTGCCTCTTGCTGGGCCACGGCATCAATGATCGCATCCGTGATTATCTCCCAACCTTGTTTACGGTGAGACAACGGCTCATGCGCGCGGACCGTGAGAACGGTGTTGAGCAGCAAGACTCCTCGCTCCGCCCAAGCACTCAAGTCTCCAGACTCGGGGGGCGCGATGCCCAGGTCCGATTCCAGCTCGCGAAAGATGTTTCGCAGCGATGGAGGTATTCCGACCCCCGCGGACACCGAGAAGGCCAGCCCGTGGGCTTGCCCGTCGTCATGGTATGGATCCTGGCCAAGGATCACACAACGGACCGCGGCGGGATCGAGTGAGTGGAGCGATCGAAAAACGCGATCCGCGGGTGGAAAGACCGTTCCCTCGGCGCGTTCCCGTCGCTCGAACGCCACGAGCCGCTCGATGATCGTCGGTTCGATGCGTGGTTCCAAGGTCGCTCGCCAAGCATCCGGCAGGCGATCCCAGAACTGCTCACCAACCGTCGCTGAACTCGCCACGACTTTTCCTCCCTGCGTTGCCAACTGTCGGCACCAAACCGCTGGTCCCAGTCACCAGGACCATGCCGCTCGCGACCGTCATGGTATCGCTGATCAGCACTCGACGAGCCCCGCGAGATAGTCGCCGAGCCTCGCCTCGGCGCGATGCATGTCTCGAGCGAAAAATCACTCGCTCAAACACCTCGGTCCAAGTTACCCGACTTGCGAATCGCTAGGACCAATCGAGCTCCGATAAGCAGGCTCGCCAAGAGCCCCGAGAGCCCAAAGATACTGAGATCCTGGATGCCCCAGTAGGGCTCGGTGGGAAACAGTACGGGAGGCACCTTGTTGCTGAGCATGAGGCTCGAGCCAAGAAACAGGGCGCTGGTGAGCATGCCCATGACCAGACGATTGGCGGTCGGACCGAGTCGGCGGTGATCGACGTGGACATCGAATTTGCCGGACTGGATTTGCTCGAGAATCGACGAAGCCCGCGCCGGAAAATCCTCGGCCAGCTGTTCGAGCTGCAAGAAGATCCGCCGCATCTTGCGAGCCTGCCGCGCGGGATTCATGCGCCGCAGGAGCATGCTTTTGCGAAACGGTCGCATCAATTCAATCACGCTCAGTTGCGGACTCAACCGACGACCGGTTCCCTCGAGGCTGATCAACACCTTGATCATCAGGGCGATTTCCGACGGCAACAGGATGCGATGTCGACGAATGATACTCGTCATGTCTCGCAAGGCCGCGCCAAGACTAAAACGTTCGAGCGATGTATGCGCGTATTGCCCGACGAACTCGGCGATGTCATTGCTGAAAGCCGATTCGTCGATATCGGCCGGTGTCGAGCCGAGTCGCTTGATCAAGGTCGTGAGCATCGGCACGTCGCGCCCGATGATCGCGAGCAGCATCTCTTCAATGTCCTCGCGACTTCGTTCACTGATCCGACCGACCATTCCGAAATCGATCAAGGCGACCACGTTGCCACGCTGGACAAGAATGTTGCCTGGATGGGGATCGGCGTGAAAAAAGCCTTCCTGAAAGATCATCCGCAGGTAGATCTCGGCCAAGCGGCGAGCGACGAGTTCCGTGTCGACCTGGGCGTGATGCAGACGCGGCATGTCATCGATCTTGATCCCATCGATGTATTCCATCGTCAAGACACGCGGCGTGCAGTACGCCGTGATCGCCTGCGGAATGCGCACGAAGGGATCCTGCTCGAACATCGCCGCGAACTGATTGAGGTTGCGTTCCTCGCGACCGAACTCCAACTCGCGCCGCATGGTGCGGGAGAACTCCGCGACAAGCTGCACGGGACGATACGGGCGATACTCCTCGACCAGTTCGGCCAACTGAGCCAGCCCCGCCAGAATCTCCAGGTCGGTGTTGACTCGTCGCTCGATATCCGAGCGTTGCACCTTGACCACGACGGCCCGACCATCGTGGAGAACCGCTCGATGCACTTGCCCGATCGATGCCGATGCGATCGGCGTTTCGTCGAAATTCCGAAACAGCTCCTCGATCGGCTGCCCCAGCTCACCTTCGACAAGCGGCTTGATGTAGGAGAACGGATCGGCGGTGGTGTTGCTCTGCAACTTGGAGAGCTCATCCGCCAAGGGGTGCCCGATCAAGTCGGGTCGCGTGCTGAGCAGTTGCGCCAATTTGATGAATGTCGGTCCGAGCTCGTTGCACGCCATGCGGACCCGAGTCTCATGGGACTCTCGGGCCAACGAGCCTCCTTCGGGCGAGCGAATTTGGTCCTTCACGAAGTCGATGTTCAATCGACTCAGCCAATCCGCCAGTCCGTACTTGCTCAGCACCGAGAGAATCTCGGTCCACCGTCGCAAGTTGCGATAGAGCTGGGGAATGGAGGGAAGGGTTCGTTTCATGCGCAAGTACGATCAGCCCTTGAATAGGTCGCCGCGTCCCTGCTCTTCCTCGGACCGGCCCCATGGTGAAGGAGCGGTTTCACGCTCTCGTGGAGCCACCTTGCCGGACCGTGAACCACCCCCACCGCTCGAGCGGCGACACCGATCCTCGACCGGCGTTTCCAGGCAATGGTGGGACGAGCCAGATGCAACGGTTATCATCTTAGTCGAGCGGACAGCCAACCGTGTTGCCGACTTGGAGAATCCCGACCAGGGATCCGACCAAGAGGGGCTGAAAGCCGCCCGATCCTCACGATTCTCACGGAGTTCAACATCATGAAGCTACGATTTGGCGCTCTGCTCGCCACACTCGGCTTGCTGCTCGCCGGTACCTCGGCGATGGCCGAGACCAAACTGCCGGCCGTGCTGAGCGACCACATGGTGGTGCAGCGCGGCAAGCCGATTCAGGTTTGGGGCTGGGACGATCCCGGAACCGAGGTCACCGTGTCGTTGGGTGACGAGACTCGCACCGCGAAGGCCGACGACAATGGTCGCTGGGCCGTCCAGCTCGAAGCCCGTCAGGCGGGCGGCCCTCACGAAATCAAAGTCGTGGGTTCGAGCGAGCGTACGTTGACCGACATCCTCATCGGCGATGTCTGGCTTTGCAGCGGTCAGTCCAACATGGAATGGACCGTGGCCGGTTCGGATAACGCGCAGGCCGAAATCGCGGCCGCCGACCATCCGACGATCCGCCACATCAAGATTCCTCACGTACCCTCCGCGGAACCACAAAGCGACGTCGGTTCTCCCGGCTGGACCGTCTGCGGTCCGTCAACGGTCGGCGAATACACCGCGGTCGGCTATTTCTTCGCCCGTCACATTCAAACCGAAGTCGATGTGCCCATCGGACTCATTGGTTCCAACTGGGGCGGAACGCGGATCGAGCCTTGGATTCCCCCGCAAGGCTTCCAAAGCATTCCTGAACTCAAGGACATCACCGATCAACTCGACAACTTCCCGAGCGTGAACGACCAAGGTCAAGTCAATCACCAAACGCCGCTCGCGCTCTACAACGGCATGATCTCTCCGCTGTTGCCCTACGAGATCCGTGGCGCCATCTGGTACCAGGGTGAATCGAACAATGGCGAAGGCATGTTGTACCACCACAAGATGCGAGCGCTCATCAACGGTTGGCGCGACTTGTGGCACAACGATGATCTGCCGTTCTACTTCGTGCAGCTGGCTCCTTTCCGTTACGGTCGTCCCGACCAACTGCCCGGCATTTGGGAAGCTCAAACCGCGACCCTCGAGGTGCCTCACACCGGCATGGCGGTCACCACCGACATCACGATGCTGCAAGACATCCACCCGCGCAACAAGCAGGATGTCGGCAAGCGTCTCGCGCTGTGGGCCTTGGCGGATAGCTATGGGAAGACGGACCTCGTTTACTCCGGCCCGCTCTATCGCGAAATGAAGACCGACGGCAACAAGGTCGTGCTGCACTTCGATCACGTCGGATCGGGTCTCAAGAGTCTCGATGGCGAAGCGCTCACCTGGTTCACCATCGCGGGCGAGGATGGCAACTTCGTCGAGGCGAAGGCCGAGATCGCGGGTGACACGGTCGTCGTGTGGGCCGATGGCGTAGCCGCTCCCAAGGCGGTACGCATGGGTTGGCACGAAGAGGCGACGCCGAACCTGGGCAACGCCGAAGGACTGCCCGCCTCGCCATTCCGGACCGACAAGTAAGCGTTGCGACGCTTGTCTCGAGGCGATCAAGCATGAACACGCCGCGCCCAATAGCGCGGCGTGTTCTTTTTTCTGGGGCTGATCGGCGGCAACGGCATAAGGCCGCCGCGTCGAGCGGTAACTACCGAGGATCGCCCAACCCCAAGGCCGCTCGATAGTCGGCCCGAGCCTCGAAGAAATGCCTTCTCGCGTTCACCAATTCGACTTGGGCATCCGCCGATGCTTGTTCGCGAAGATTGACCGTTAGCAAATTGCTTTGCAGATCGCCCTCCATGAACTTGCGGCGCTCGGCCTCTTCCATCTGCTCGGCCAAACGAGCGCTCTCCTCCGCCTGCTGAATCACTAACATGGCCGTTTCGAGGGCAACGAGCGCGACCTGCACTTCGGTCGCGATCTTGTCACGCAGGAACTGTTGCTTGATGGCGTTCTGAGCCAGCTTGGCTTGCAGCTCCTGTTGTTTGCCGAGTGCCTTTCGTCGCTGCAAAGGCAAGCTATACAGCAGCCCCAATTCCACCTCGAGCTCGTCCTTGTCCCCTTTGCTCGACGAGATCGAGCCGACGTCCTGGGAAGCCGCGAGCGACACGTCGAGGTTTGGCTGGAACAAGTTCACCGCTTGAGCCAGTTCGATATTGAGCTGTCGCCGTTCGAGCTCCAAGGCTTGAATTTCCGGACGCTGCGCCACCGCCAGACTGATCGCGATCGATTCCTCGTCCCAATCGACATCGGTGCCAGGGAAGTCAGGTGGCAACTCGTCGGCCGACGGAATGACCGGACGACCTTGGGCATCTCGAAAGTAGAGCGAGAGCTTGATGGCGGTTTGAGCCAGTTTGCGTTCGGCATCAAACAGCTTCGCGCGTCGCGAGGCGATCGAGCGTTGGTTGTCGACCAACGTAATCGCCGCCTGCTCGCCTTCATCCACCAAACGCTGAATGCCAGCTCGACGGTTCTCGGCGAGCTCGAGGAGATGGGCTGCGATGCGAGCATTGTTGCCCGCCGCGACCCAATCCCAGTATGCCACCGCTCCATCGCGGCACGCGGCGATCACTTCCTGTTGAATCGCCGGCTCGGCCAACAGAACTTCGATTCTCGCTTGCCACAAGTCGGCTCGCCGACGATCGATCGAGTTGTCCTGGAGCAACGGCAATGCGAAGCCCGCTTTGAACTCACCCGATTCATCGGTCACGCGTTCCTGATACCACGGCTCGAACACGCCGCGCCCGACGCGATAGCCGGCGAACGCTTGGCCACCGCCATACAACGGTTGATAGACTCCCAGCTCATGGCGAAAGTTCTCGTAAAAGCCAATCGGCTCTTCGTAGGCGCCCGCCGAGAGCTTGGTGTCGAACATCCCCGCCGCGCCAATCCGCTGTCCCATCGCCAACTGTCGTTGCTGGACGACTTGAGCAATCGCGGGATACGAATCCAGGATCGAGGCAAGCACCGCTTGCAGTTCCAACGAGTCGCCCTTGAGCAACAACAACTCGCCGCCGCGCGACGCGATCGGTTCCTGGAAAGAGACCAAGTCGATTGGCTGGGTCGAATTGGCGTTGGCGTTGGCGTTGGCGATTGAAACCGGCTCGAGTTCGCTCGCCGGCGGGAGGGAGTTGGATTCCCGTAGCGCTCGGCTGACCCAATTCGACGAGTCACTCGAGGCGTCGACCGCCCAGGAGCTTTCCGCCATCTCGTTGGGGTTTCGAGACGAGCTCGCCGGTGGCGAAGCCACGTAGGGCTGCTCGCCGGTTCGTCGGCCCATGGACGCGCAGCCCGAGGAGACGCCCGCCAAGGCGATTGCCGCGACAACCAGCCTCCATGCCATTGCGTCTTCCTTCAGTACCGTCCATGCCCTAACGACTCCGTGTCGCGACCGGGCGTACCAAGGAAAGTTCGGAACAATCGTTCGAATCGCTTGAATCCGTTTACCGCCTGAGTGGGCGACAACAGAAAAACCAAGCTGTCATTCCTGTCAGACGGTGGGGGAGAGCCCCGGTCACTTTCGCAGCTTGAGCTGCTTCTCCGCCTCGGAGGCCGTTTTCTGGGGATCCTGCATCGCCGCGACGGGAGGGAACCCATTGAGCTGTCGCCACAGCTCGTAGCCAAGCGGAACTTGGTTGAGCAGGACCCAAGCGTTCGAGCGAACCCCTTGGCGTAAGTACTTGGAATCGGGCCAATCGGGACTGTTGGGGTCCGGCTGCACGATGACTCGGAAGCGCCCCTTGCCATCATCCGTGGCATCGACGCTCACCACTTCGCCGCCAAACGTCCCCACGGCGACACTCGGCCAACCGGCGAACTGTACCGCCGGCCAACCCTCGAATTGCAGTCGAACATGCCTCCCCGGAGACACCAACGGGACATCATTGCCGTCCACCCAGATCTGCACGGCGAGGTCCGCCGTTTCGGGCACGAGCACGCACAAGAGATCCCCTTCCTTGATCATCTGACCTTCGTTCGCCGCGAGGGCCAAGATGTAGCCATCGCGCGGAGCGACGACTTGTTGGCTGCGTTGGCGACTGAGTTTCACTTCGGCATCGAGCAGATCCTTGGAAGCCTTGCTCAACTCGCCCTCGGCCTTGCTGATGTCGCTTTCCGTCTTGGCGACATCGGATTCGGCTTTGCGGAGCGTGGCGACGCTGGAATCGATCTTGGCTTGGAGTTCTCGCTCCTTGGCTTCGCGTTCTCGACGCTTCGATTCCAACTCCTTACGAGCCATGTCGACATACTCGACCGCCTTGTTGACGTCGGCTTGAGCCTTGAGGTATTTCTGTTCGGCCTCCTGGAATTTCGCCTCGGCGGCCAACCCTTCCTCGAACAAGGTTTGCTGTCGCCGATAGTCGGCCTCGAGCTGCACGAGACTGGCTTGGGCTCCCACCAGATTCTGTTCCTCCGCTCTCACCTTGTTCTCGGCTGCCGCGATCAACTCGTCGACGGCGGCCAACGTTTCGACCTTCACGCTCTCGAATGCGGTGACCTGGGACTGATACGCGGGAATGATCGCCTGACTCGCCAACAGCGAACGGGCGTACGCCTCGAGTTGTCGGCCGTAGGCGTCGACTTGTTGTTGAGCCGCGTCTCGCTGTTGCTCAAGTCGCCCGAGCAGATCGGGATCGAGATCCTGGATCTCGAGGATCACTTGCCCCTCGGTCACCTTGGCGTTTTCAAAGATCCCGTCGCCGTAACGGATGATACGGCCCTTGATCGGCGCCTCGAGGAATTGCTGCCTCTCCAAGGGAGCGTAGGCGATGACATTTCCGCTGCCACTGACCGATTGCTGCCACGGCGCGAAGATCATGCCGGCGATCGCCACGACGAACAGGACGACCAGTCCACGGGCCACCAGCCTGACATAGCGCGATGTTTGCGCCAGCTTGAGAGCGGGCAACGCACGATCGGACTGTTTGACGGTCGAGACGACTCGGCCGTGAGGCAACTCGTTATCAAACGCTGTCACAAGACTCATGAATGGGTCTCCTGCAACGAGATGACTTGATCCCACTCCGCCTGCAAGTCCGCTCGACTCGAGAGCACCACGAGGGTCCAAGGGGCCTGACGATCGGCCAGCGGCAAGAGGCATCGATTGGCCTCGGCGGGCGAGAGCGAATCGAGGAGCCCGTCGAGGACGAGTAACCGTGGCTTCCCGGCGATGGCTCGAGCCAGGATGAGCCGGCGAATCTGTCCGTCGGACAACGGGCTGCCCGAGGCGGGCAGGTGAGTTTCGAGCCCTTCCTCGAGTTCGCTGAGTTCGTCGAGCAGGCCGACAGCCACCAACGCTTCTCGGGCGTCCTGAGGCGAAATCGCCGTCCGTTCGAGATGAACGTTCTCGAGGATCGTCCCCTCGAACAGATCGCCGGAACGAGCCAGAGCGACGTGACCTCGGAGAATATCGGGACGGTATTCGCGGGGCGAGACTTGGTCGATCGCGATCGTGCCCGAGTCGGGCTGTCGAAGCCCAAACAACAAGTCGGCGAGCGTGCTTTTGCCAGTACCGGAACTTCCGTGCAACAACACCTTCTCGCCAGAGTTCAATTGGAGCGAAAGCCGCTGAATGCCGCCGTGCCCCGCATGTTGATAAGAGATCCCATCCATTTTCAGCGAGGCGGGCCCCGTGTGCGGATGATGCAACAGTCCGGAATCGCGTTCCAGCGGAAGGTCGGCCAAGTGACCAAGCTTGTCGACACTGGCCATCAAATCATAAACCGATTCGAGATGCTTCCCGAGTTTGGCGAAGGCGCCCACGATCACCGCCACGATCAGTTCGGCCGCGACAAGCTGTCCGAGCGTCAGCTGTCCGGAGATCACAAGCCAACCGCCGATGCCGAGCAACGCGGTGCTCGCGATGGCTTGCAACCCCAACGAGAACACGACTTGCCGCATCAAGATCCGGAAGTGGCCTCGGCGTGCCTCCAGATAATTCGCGACGAGTTGATCGGTGCGATCCGACGCGAACTCGGGGCCTCCCTCGAGACGAAACGCCGTGGGGCAGCGTGCGAGTTCCTCGAGCCAAGCCGCGACTTTATATTTCTTCTTCGATTCGATGATGCTCGACTTGATCGCGCCTCGTCCGAGTCCGAAGGTGGCCACCGCCATCAACACCAACAACACGGCATCGAAACCAAGGAGCCAGGGGTGATAAAAGGCAAGGACCGCCATGCCGATCGCCGTGCTAAGAATGACGGTCAAACCATCGAGCAAAAGCGTCGGCACGACTTTCTGGATCGTGATCACATCGAAGAAACGATTGACCAGCTCGGGTCCGTACTCCTCGTCGTACGCCTCCTGCTGGACTCGCGGTAGACGCCGTCCCAAGTCACGGGCCACGCGTACGAACAGACGTCGTTGGATGACCTCGGCCACCACGGTTTGCAACGCTCGCAGCGAGGCCGCGAACGCGAGGAACACGAACAACATCAATGCGAGCACGACCACCGGCTGTAGGAAACGTCCGAAGGCGACGGTGTTGACCAGTGCCTCCACGGCGATGGGCGTGGCGAGATTCAAGACTCCCACGAAGACCGAGAAGACGACCAGCATCCAGATCTCGGTCCACTCGGGGCGAATGAGTCGAGCCAAGCGGTTCCAAGGTCTTTGGTGATCCGAGATGGCGGAGATGTCCTGCATCTGCGGTTCAAGCACGACACAGCGCAGCTCGTCGGCTTGGGAAAGTCCAAGCGACGTGACGAGTGAACCGAGTGAGGTCGAGCGACTTTCGAGGCCATCGGGACATGATTCGATATGGACTCGCGATCCCGAGCGTTGCAGCAATCGCCAGGGGTGCTCATCGCTCGGCCCAAGCAGGACCGCGTCTCCGTGCAGCACCAATCGTTGCAGTTCCCTAGGACTGAGATCGATCGGTCGTAGCGAAATACCGAGGCTCACACCGCTTTCGACGAGCCATACCCACCACTGCTGCTCGATGGCCCCCGGCCAAGCACGCATCGCCTCGCCAACCGTCCGTCGAATTTGAGGGCGATCGACCGGCTTACCCGCGATGGACAGCAACCGCTCCAAGCCACGAACGCACGCCTCGACCGATTGGCCGGACTCGAAATCGCGCGGGTTCGTGGGTGTCTCATCGGGCGAAGTCATTCGGCCTCCGTAAGGAATTCCAACTCGGGTGTTGGCGAGCTCCGCCTCGACATCGTTCCTTGTCTCGGTTCTGGCGGATGGTCGTAAGCGTTTCGCGACGGGATAGCTGGACTCTCGAACTTACGTCGTGCTGATCCGTCTGAACGGCGGAAAAGCCGGCTCGGGCATGCCGCTCTGACGTCGGATAGGGGGATCTTAGGAGCCAACGGGTGGATCGAGAAGGCTCCGAGAAACCAACTCTCGCTTCGATTTTCTCAATACGTGCAACTCTTGCCGATCGGTTCGCCCGAGGTGTTGCCTTCACGAAACAGAACTCCGATTAACGAATCATTTTTCCTGATTTGGTGTGCGGAAACGGGCGTTTGAAAAGGAGTCTCGTCGGTGATCCCGCCTCGTTGCGTCCCGTGGCCGCGGCAGCGAGACTGATGGGGTGTCTGATTTTTCTCGCGAAAGGTGATCCAGCATGACTCCCCCCCGCCCGCGACGAACGTCCCTCCGTATTCCACGGCTTGCCGCGATTTGTATGGGCGGCCTCCTTCTCGGCCTGCTTCAAGAAGCGCGGTCCCAGGCCGTGGTGGCCGACGATCCTCCCGCGGCGGGAGCCACCGCGCTGCGAGAGCTGCGCGCCTGGCTCGATCAACCCGCCGAGCAACGCCAGCCTCTGACCGAGCAGGCCTTCGCCAATGCGCCCTTGTCGAAGCGACAAGCGGAACAGGCCACCGAGTGGCTCCGCGAGGCTCAAGTCGAGACGATTCGTGCCGCCAATCGCGAGTCGTTTAGCGAGGGAGTCGTTCGAGCGGGCGAAACCGAAATGAAGTTCGCCTACCGACGGTTCGGGCGGCCCGGACGCAATGGTCGTAGTCTCTACATCTCGATGCATGGAGGTGGCGGGGCTCCCGAACGGGTCAACGATCAGCAATGGGAAAACCAAAAGCGTTTGTATGAACCGGCCGAGGGTATCTACGTCGCGCCGCGAGCTCCGGGCAACACCTGGGACCTCTGGCACCAAGGCCACATCGACCCGCTGTTCGACCAGCTCATCGCGCAGATGATCGTGTTCGAGCAAGTCGATCCGAATCGCGTTTATCTCATGGGCTATTCGGCGGGTGGTGACGGCGTCTATCAAGTCGCGCCGCGCATGGCCGACCGATTCGCCGCGGCCGCCATGATGGCCGGACACCCCAATGAAACGTCGCCTCTTGGCCTGCGCAATCTCCCCTTCGCGCTCTATTGCGGCGGCCGCGATACCGCCTATCAACGAAATGAACATACCGAGCGAATGAACAAGGAGCTCGACGCTCTTCGGCAAGACGATCCGGCGGGTTACCTCCATCGTGCCGTCATCTATCCGGACAAGGCCCACTGGATGGATCGCGAGGATGCCGAAGCGGTGCCGTGGATGGCCGAGTTCACGCGCGAGGCTCATCCGGACCGCATTGTTTGGAAGCAGGATGATGTGATCGAAACTCGGTTTTATTGGTTGGCGATGAGCCGCGAGGACGGTGCCGACCGGACTCTCGTCACGGCTCGACGCGACGGGCAAGTGATCACGATCGAGGAGGTCAGCAAGCCACTGTCGCTGACGATTCGATTCGATGACTCCATGATCGATTTCGATCAGCCGGTCAAAATCGTCCATGGGGACCAAACTCTGTTCGAGGGCGAGTTGTCCCGGACGATCTCGATGATCGATCGTTCGTTGTCCGAGCGAGCCGATCCGACGTGCGTCTTCACCGCCGAAGTCTCGGTGGAGATCGCCCCGTAAGACTCGCGCCGCGAGTCGCTCAATCATGCCCACAAATGACACGCGTTCGAACACCGTGCGCTCGGACACTACGTGACGTAGGCCGCGACCGCGCGACGCTTCGCCAAGCGGCTCATTTCGGAGGAGCAACCGTGAACTCATTCCAGCCTCGCGGCTCTCTCGGCGCCGCGGTCGCGCCGACCTGGCACTCGAGCCGCGTTGGTGGCCGTTTGCTCCTGTTCGGTTTGGCATTGGGCTGGCTGACGATGCCGTGCGCCACGAAATCGGCATACGGACAAGCCGCGCCCGCCGCCGACTCGTACTGTGAACTGCGGGTGGTCGACCCATCCACCGGGCAAGGAGTTCCTTTGGTCGAGCTGACCACGGTCAACGGTTTGCGGTTCGTCACGGATAACGCGGGCAGAGTCGCGTTCCACGAGCCTGGACTCATGGATCGCGAGCTGTTTCTTACCGTCAAAAGCCACGGCTACGAGGCTGAGGCCGACGGGTTCGGCTACCACGGCGTGCGACTGACCCCGCGCGCGGGCGAACGGATCGAGATCCCGGTGACGCGCACGATGCTGGCCGAACGACTCTGCCGCCTCACCGGCGAGGGATGTTACCGAGACAGTTTGCTCTTGGGTCGCGAGGTGCCGTTGCGGCAACCCTTGGGAACCGGTTTGGTCGCGGGTCAAGACTCGGTGCAAGCCATTGAATATGACGGTCGCACCTATTGGTTTTGGGGCGATACGTCGCGGATGAGCTATCCACTCGGATTGTTTCGTGTCGCGGGAGCCACCACGCCTCGTTTCGATCCCACGGGGCCCGAGCCTCGAGGCGGAATCGAATACGAGTACTTCGTCGACGACGATGGCTTCGCTCGTGCGATGATGCCGCTGCCGTCCGAGCCTAAGGGCGTGGTTTGGATTCTGTCTCTCTTCACGTTACCCGATCCAAGTGGCCGAGAGAGGTTGCTCGCGTGGTACACGCATCGCTTGGGGCTCGCCGATGAAGTAGGGCAGGGGATCGCCTTGTTCAACGATGACCAACGGATCTTCGAACCCTTGGTGCAGCTACCGATCGACGAACCGTGGCGAAGGCCGAGTGGCCATCCGATTCGATATCGCGAAGGGGACCGCGAGTGGCTTCTGTTTGGTAGCCCGACTCCCAATGTTCGTGTCGAGGCGACTTGGGAGGCCGCGACCGATCCGACTCGTTACGAGGCGTTGACCTGTCGACGCGAGGATGGTCGGCCGGGCATTGAACGCGATCCCTCCATCGAAAACCGAGCCGAGCGAGCGCGCTGGCGTTGGCAAACGACGCTGGATCCCGTCGATTCCAAGCAGGAGCACGAATGGCTTGGAGCGGGATTCGCGGAGCGAGCCGAACTACGTTTCAGCCCGGCCGATGCGGCTCATCCCGAAGACCGCATTCAATTGCATAGCGGAACGGTTCGTTGGAACGAGTATCGCCAAAAGTGGATCCTGATCGCCGGACAGATTCATGGCGGCCCGTCCTATCTTGGCGAAGTCTGGTACTCCGAGGCCGACGATCCCACCGGCCCCTTTGAACGCGCGGTACGTATCGCGACTCATGACCGGCAGACGTTCTACAACGTTTGTCACCATGCGTTTCTCGATCGCGAGGACGGACGATACGTCTACTTCGAGGGGACCTACACTCGTGACTTCAGCGGCAACGAGGACGCCACACCGCGTTACAACTACAACCAAGTCCTCTATCGACTCGACCTGGCCGATGAGCGTCTTCGCGTCATTGATTGAGCCTCGAGTCGAGCAGCGAGCGGAAGTCTAAAGCTCGTTCGCGCGGAGAGAACGGCCGATTCGCGCGCCCCACACGCTCCCGCGTGACTGGGCGATCTCTTTCCGCCTGGAATCGTCGCGCTGGCTCATTGTTCGCTTGTCGTCGCGCCGATTGGTACGATCAAATCTCGCAGGAGTCCGGCTCGAATCGTCGCCGGACCTTTCTCGCCTCGAATCGTCGCAGCAAGGAGTCCCACCATGACTGGTCGTTGGTCCGCCA
>JAGQPS010000097.1 GCA_020426595.1 Planctomycetales bacterium | reverse complement strand
CCCGTTACGCCACCAACACTTCCGCTGTGCCCACCATGAAAGCGCGACATCCAAGAGCGTCAGCAAGCGTTTCGACGCTTGCCCGATCGCGGCGGAATCGAGTCGCACCGCACGCGTTACCAGTCAGTTGACCACTGAAAACACGCCGCCGTCGCGCACCGTTAGCGCGGCCCGTTACATGTCGAGGCGTCTAAACAACAGCACGCTCAGCGTCAACATCAAGGCGATGAATAGGCCGCCGTTGATCAGTGGACTCCAGGCGTCCCGACCAATGTTCTCCTCAATAAAACGCTCCGTGCGACGTGAATCGCGACTATCGTCTTCCGAGTCCGTATCGTCAGCGGACGGTCGATCCATCTTACTGGCGAGTAACCTTACTAGATTGTAGAACTCACCGGGCTTGGGAGTGACGGTGTAAACCGGGCTCAAGAAGTAGCGGTAAATCGATACTCCAATTCCGTGGGGCAATTGTTCGAAATCGCTGCTAGTTCCGGTGGATACGTCGATTCGTTGAATCGCGTAATAACGATCGATCGCCCAGATCGATCCGGTCTCATCGCGACCGATGGCCTTGATCCGACCATTCCCGCTTGCGGAAACAGTAGCCACGCGCCCGTCGTTCAACAGCCGCCACAGGCGGTCGTGCGCATCAAGAACCAGTGCGCCATTCCCATCCGAGTCCGCTTCCATCCGTTTGATCGACACTCCGTTCCATTCCTGCTTGCGGACTTGGCCCTTGACTAGGTCAACAACGAGAACGTGATCGCGCAGCGCCAAATAGACGAGTCCACCACCAAACGTAATTCGCTCGATGTTGAGGTCGCCTCCAATCGAGAATTGACTCTTGGTATCTATCTCGAAACGCTCACCGTTGTAGCGAGCAACCAGCAGATCTCCCTCATGGACGAAGGCGAACGAGCGAGTTTGGGCATCGTAAGCTCGTATCGCGACGGCCCCCGACGGCAACGCGGAATAGGGCGAGATATTCTCGAACGCCATGCTGGAATCCACGGCATCGTCCGCAACCTCCTGGGAGCTATCGACTTCCACGGGTTGCCCGGTGCCCTCGTCAATCGATTCGGGGGCCTCAAGCAGCACATCCGGGGATTCGTTCTTTTGGGCAGCCTGTAATTGGTCGACATCGATGCGATAGAACTCGCCGTAAAGGGTCAATAGGCCCAAGGTACGCTCGTCCAGCATGAAGACATCAACCGTGTAGGTAGGCGCGTTCTGCATGGCCACACCGTGCCACTGAGTGTCTTCTCCCGCCACGATCAGCTTTAGCTCGGCGCGTCCAACAGGACCGTCATCAATCCCCGGCGATGCGATCAAGAATCGGTCCTGCGTGGGTAGATAGACTGGCCCGGCCAGCACCGCCGGTGAAATCAAACCGCTTACGAACCCTGGAACTTCATCGATCTCTGGAGGTTGAAACGTCGAGGTCCACGTGTTGTCCGCGACGAGAGTACTCGCGTGACGAGCCTGATCGACGATCATCGGCTGCTTCTCCGTGATGACCACGGCACTTGGCTCCACGATCGAGATGAAGCTCCCGGTCCACCCGTACAAATTACCAATGAGAAAACAGAACAACCAAAAGAGCGCCGCGGCGACCACCGAAAGAATCGCGCTGCGAGTCAACAAGCCAACAAACGCCGAGACGGAGTAATAGATGGCAAATACAAACACATAAATCGGGATGCACGCCAGGAATGCAATGTTCCAGATTCCCAGGCGGAAACCGAGTATCAGCCAGAGCCCCACGAACATCGCCAAGCCATTGAGCAACGTGAAGGCGCAGGCCCCGACGAATCGAGAAAGGAATAGGCCGGATCTCCGCAGCGGTTTGCTAAGCAGCAAATTGAGTGAGCCGGGCTCCAGTAGCTCAGGCACCATGTTGGCCGTGAACAAAACCGCGACTAGCACGCCAATCGACAGGACGAATTTATCGAGGAGCACGGGAATCGTGATCATCGAAAAGGCTTTGAATTGACTCTGGCTCGCCGAAAGTCCTTCAAACGGCTCGAAGCCGAGATATCCAAACAACAGAAACGTGTCGCCACTCGGCGCGATCTCATAGGGGAATAGACTCTCCAGCGCCAGGCGGTTGAATCGCTTAAGACGATCGTCTTGAAGGTCCATGGCCTGTGAAAGCTCTTGCAGCTCTTCCGCATCCTCATCGATCGTGAGCAACTCGCGATCGATCAGGTCGTCCTTCTCGATCGCTTGCCTGAGCTGGCTCGCCAAAACCTGCCGCAAACGGCCTTGGCGGCGGCTATCGGCGAACGGGTCGTTCTCGTTCTGGCTCGACTCCAACAGGGTTTCGAGTTGCTCGCGCGACGACTCACTGATCGCCAGCCAGACTCGTTTGAGATTCGATGGCTCGTCGCTCGCCGACGCTTCGCGGAGTCGTTCGACGATCCGGCCAGGGTCTCGGATGTCTCCGTTATCCACGCGGTAATCGCGCAACTCGCGATAGCCGATGGGCGCGATCGCCAGCAGGGCAAGCACGATGATGCCCAACATGACGTAAAGAACCTTCGAGGCGAGCGCGGCGTGGAACGCGTCGCGGACGATCGTTAGATAGGCTTTCATTGAGACACCTCCTCGCCACCAGTCAGCTGCATGAAGGCATCCTCCAGCGTCACACGTTCACGCGCCAATCCGACCAGACTGAGCCTCGCGGCACGTAGCCGGTCGATGCAGGCATCCAACTCGACCTGCGATGGAAACTCGGCGTGGATGTCGACTTCCATCTCCGTGGCATGCGAGTCGGGAGAATCGTTTGTCGACAAGGCGATGGGCACATCCTCGTCGATGGCGCTCGCCAACGGCACCACTTCCTCGGCATCGATGGAATCGGGAGTCGAGGTTGATCCATCGGTCGATCGAGCGGTCTCCCAGTCGACTTTGCCGATGCCCTCGAAGACACTCGCGATGATGGACGAGGGCCCAAGGACTCGGAGGCGAGCCTGCCAGACCGAATCCGATTTGCCGGCATTGAAGAAGCTATTCACATCGGCGACCGGGCCGCTGTAGCGCAACCGCCCTTGGTGCATGATGGCGACGTCATCACACACCATCTCGACTTCCTGCAGAATGTGGCTGTTGAGGAAAATCGTGACTCCCTCTTCCTCGCGCAAGCGAAGTAGCAGCTCACGCATCTCGCGCCGCGCCCGGGGATCGAGTCCGTCGGTGGGCTCGTCGAGAATCAATACCTCGGGCTGATGTAGTAGAGCCTGTGCGAGCCCGACTCGTTGGACCATCCCCTTCGAGTATCGGCGAGTCAACTCCTTCTCGCGTCCCTGCAAACCCACCTTCTCCAGGAGCATCGGGGCTCGCTCCGCGATGTCCTTCCGATTCATGCCACTGAGCGAGCCGTAGAAGCTCATCGCTCCCAAGCCCGTAAGGTGCCGGGGAATTCGCATCTGTTCGGGGAGATAGCCGATCAATCGCCGGCACTCCACGCTCCCCGCGGGTTGTCCCAGGACCGTTGCCTCGCCACCGGTCTTCCTGATGATCCCGAGCAGAATCTTGATGAACGTCGTTTTCCCCGCTCCATTGGGCCCCAACAGGCCAAAGATGCGGCCCTGAGGGAGTGATAACGAGACACTATCGAGTGCTTTAAAGGAACCGCGTTTGAAGAGCCCCCCATAGACCTTGGTCAATTGGGATGACTCAATGGCAACTTTCATCATGTGGCGTCCGTCAAGGGCACGATGCTGGGATCCAAGCGAGATAAGCTGGGCGGTTCGTCGCGGCTCGAGCGACGAACGAACGGCATGAGTCACGGCCAAGCGGTGAACCAACTTGTCCACGACCTAGCCATACTCCTCTTCGGGGCCCGCGGTTCCAGCTTACAATGAGCCGAGTTGCCATGCGCCCGGACGAAACGCGGGAAAACCGCGAATTCACTTAAACGCCTTGAATCGCTGGGCCGGGCCAAGCCCCACCCGGGGCCGGAGAGCCCACGAGGCAACGGGGCCCCACCCATGATCCATTCGCAAAAGCACCGGCCGCAGAAGTACCGGGAGGCACCGCCGCGGTGATCGCCAGACGTTCACTCAAATTCCCGATCACGCTGGGCGTCGTACTGATCGTCCTCGTCGTCTTGCTCACGTCGGGCTGGATCGTGTTGGCGGTCATGGCGTCGTTCAATTCGCCGGTCAAGGCCGTCTATTGGACTTTATTGGCGGTTGGCTCGGTACTCTTCGCCATCGTGCTCGTCGGCGTCGTGATGTACCTAACGCTCAGCATCAAGGCGATCAACCTGACGCGTCGTCAAAGCAACTTCATGGATAGCGTCTCGCATGAACTCAAGAGTCCGATCGCGTCGCTGAAGCTCTACCTCCAGACCCTCACGATGCGGCAACTCTCGGCCGACGAACAACAGGCCTTTTTTCGGTTCATGCTCGACGATGTCGCGCGGCTCGACGATCTCATCAATCATTTGCTCGACGCCGCTCGGCTGGATCGCCCGGAGGAAAGCGAGCCCGCCCAGTGGCTCTCGGTGCAAGAAGTGCTCCGCAACTGCATCTCCGACGTCAACACGCGCTATCGTTTGGAACCACGGTGCATTCTGCTGGAGGGAGAAGACGGCGAGGTGCGCGCGAGAAACCTCGAACTCGAGATGATCTTTCGCAACCTCATCGACAACGCCGTGAAGTATGGAGGGAAGGAACCTCTCGTGGAAATCCACACGTGCTGGCTCGGTGGCAGCAAGCCGACCCTGGTGATTCGCGTGGCCGACAATGGTCCCGGCATCCCCATGCGTCAAAGACGGAAGATCTTCCGCCGTTTCGAACGGTTGGGTGTGGAGCTCGAGCGAACCAAGCCGGGCACGGGACTCGGTTTGTACATCGTCGGCACGCTCGTGAAACGACTTCGCGGCAACGTTAGGGTGCTGGGCAGAGCCGGAGAACAGGGTACCGTATTCGAAGTGGCCCTACCGGCTCGCGACCCCTCCGCCGATGATTCCGCGGTCAATCCCGCGCGCGGCGACTGACGTTCCACTCCCGTGTATCGGTTCAGATTCCCATGTCCACCACTCCCCACATCTTGGTCGTCGAGGACGAGGAACATCTCGCCTTTGGTCTGAGGTTCAACCTCGAGGCCGAGGGGTTTCGAGTCACGACGGTCGGCGATGGACTCGCCGCGCTCGATGTACTGGGGCAAGCCGACGATCCAATCGAGCTGGTCGTGCTCGATCTCATGTTGCCAGGCATGAGTGGTTACGAGGTCTGCGAAAAGCTGCGGCAACGAGGTTCGTCGATTCCCGTCTTGATGCTCTCGGCGCGTTCGCTCTCGGAGGATCGCATTCGCGGTTTCGGAGTCGGCGCGGATCAATACCTATGCAAGCCGTTCGAGCTGCCGGAATTGCTCGCTCGCATCAAGGCGCTGCTACATCGCTTCCAATCGGGCGCCGCGCAGTCACCCACCGAATCAACCGTTTCGGTGAATGGCCATGAGGTGGATTTCGATACCTACTTGGTCGACGGCCCCGAAGGGACTCAGCTCACCGCGCTTGAGATGAAGTTGCTGCGTTACTTCCTGAACCATCCCGAACGCGTCATCCCCAAGGGCGAGTTGCTCAAGGAGGTCTGGGAACAATCTCCCAACATTCAAACGCGCGCCCCCGACCAATTCATCTTGCGACTACGCAAAATCTTCGAGGATGATCCGTCCCACCCCAAACACTTCTTGACCATTCGCGATGCCGGTTACCGATTCGTCCCTGGAACGCCCTCGACCTAGACAAGTTTCAACGCCTGAACAAGGCAACCCAAAGCGTCAGTCTTGATGTTGCGATTTTCACGCACTACCCAGGCCAATCAATTCAAAAGCCTGAAAAACCCAAGGAAACCCGAAGCGTCAGCGAGGGACTCTTCGAACCCTCAAACAAGCCAACAACTCGTTCCACCACCAACGCCTCCGTCCAGCGCCATCGTTAGAAACGCTATCCCCAAGCGACCAAGATCTCGGATCCCTCTCGTCTACAATCCCAGCCGAGCCCCGAACCGTCGCGCCGCCTCGTCCCAAGTTCCAGCCCGCTTAATGGATCGCCTGACATGCCCGCCGATGAAACTCCTTCCGATCAATCACCGCTCGAACCTCAACGCACGGGAGCGGCTCCAGCGGACGGTGACGAACGGTATGAAACGGGCGATGTCCTGCTTCATGAAGCGAGTCCCGATGGAGCCGTGCAGGCGGTGGTGGAGCAAGACGACCGCGTGGCTTACTTCTATCTGCACTCGCCGCGCCCTTGGTTCGGCATGCGGTCGTGCTGGATTCGAAATTTGACTCCCGGTCCCGCGGCGATCGATCGAGCCGAGATGGAACAAGGCTTGCCGCCTCGCCTTCCTCGTACCGCCTGCAATCATCCACGGGGCGCCGAGCCTCTGACCGCCGACGAATTGGAGGTGGTGTGGTTCGAAGCGGGAGACGGAGCCGCCCTCTGCCTGCGCGGCGAGCCAATCGCGATCATTCCGCCTTGGAGCGGAGAGGGAGGCTTTCACGGATACGCGCGGGACTGTCGCGAGGAATCGATCGTTTGTTGGCCCATGCCGAATCATCCCGCGCTGCTCGAGCGCATCGACCAAGCTCGACGATGGTGGGAAGCGTGGCGCGACGAGCCGATGTGGTCGACGATCCAGCGACAACAACTCGCCTCCTATGAGTCGTACATCGGGCCTCACGATCAGTACTTTCAAATCGATGGAGGCCGCTGGCCTCCGAAAGCGCTCGCGACCTTCCCGCTACCCAAGGAATTGGGGGAAGGCCTGGAAGTGATCGCGACGCTCGGCGTATCGATTCGTCCGCAGCCGATGGTGGAGCGATTCACCGACGAGCCCCATTTGCTCGAGCGAGTGGAACTCGCGGCAATCGTTACTCCCGCGTCCCGCATGGCGGCGGCACAGTGGTTGTCGGGAACCGCCAACTATCCTTGGCACCATGGCACCTGGATCGGCGCCGGGCACACCATGCAGCGAGAAGGGGCTCGGGAGGAAGCGTCCGGCGACGACGCCGAGGAGATCCGAGACAAAGTCGCCTTCGTGCCGCATACGAAGTTGCCGGAGCCGATCGTGAACGTGGCGATGGCGGAAATTCAACAAGCTCCAGGGAACCTGCTCTTCGCGATTCCACTCACCGAGGCGCAGTGGCAACAGTTCAAGCTCACCGGTATCGACGGACTCGAGCCGCTCCTGGCCGACATCAAGGCGCTCGCCTGGTAGTCGACCGGGCGCCGGCTCGACCGGGAAACGTCGCCTCAGTCAAACACGAGAGGCTGAGAACGCAGGACCAAAAACGCCGTGGCCGGCACGCGAACGAGCGCGCAGCCGGCCTCGCGTTCCGTCAATCCTCAAGCGGCGGCTCACCAACCGAGGATGTAAGCGAAGATCAACGGCGCGACGATCGAAGCGTCGGAGTTGATCATGAACTTGGGCGCGTCCTTCTCGAGCTTGAACCAAGTGATCTTCTCGTTCGGCACCGCGCCGCTGTACGAACCATAGGAGGTCGTCGAGTCGGAGATTTGGCAGAAGTACTGCCAGAGCCGCCGGTCTTGTTCGAGGTCCTGCACGATCAACGGGACGGCGCAGATCGCGAAGTCACCGGCGATGCCACCACCGATCTGGAAGAAGCCGATCGGCGAATGTTGGTCGACTTCCATGTACCACCGAGCCAAGGCCTCCATTTGCTCGGTGCCCGACTTGATCACGCCATGGCCCGAAAGCGTCCCATCGATCACGCGCGCGGCGAAGATATTGCCGAGCGTCGAGTCCTCGTAACCCGGAGCGTAAACCGGAATGCCCTTTTGCCAGGCGGCGTAGAGCCACGAATCTTCCTTCGGCACCTGGAACTTGTCGTCGAGCGCCTTCTCCTCGAAGAGTCGGAAGAACATCTCGGACGGCAGGTACCGGCGGCCGTCGGCCAGCCCCTCGCGCCAGTAGACGGTGAGGTACTTCTCGATATCGCGGAAGACATCTTCCGGGATGCACGTGTCGGTGACTCGGTTGAAGCCCTCGTCGCGCAGCTTGAGCTCGTCCTCGGGAGACAGATCGCGATAGTTCGACACCGTTCGATACTCATCGTGCCCGACGAGATTGAAGACGTCCTCTTCCAAGTTCGCGGCCGTGCAGGAAATGGCGTGCACCTTGTCCTGACGAATCATCTCGGCGAGTGACTTGCCGAGTTCGGCCGTGCTCATCGCTCCGGCGAGCGTCACGAACATCTTGCCGCCATCGTCGATGAACTTGCGATAGGTGCGAGCCGAGTCCACCAATTCACGGGCATTGAAGTGCAAGAAGTGCTTGTCCAAGAACTGGGAGACGCTCATCGCAATTCGTTCCTAACCGGAGTATGAAGGAGTTCCGCCACGGGAACTCAATCCCGCGTGACGCCCTTGTTTCGTGGTTTCACCGCACTCGCCGCGATTCTCGCCATGATTGGCGGTGCGTTCCCCGTTTCCCCGGAACGCGCGAGCGAGCCCGAAGGTGGCCCGCCAACGGCGGACGAAGGCACGAAACCAACAGCGAAACGTAACAATAACGGTTCGGACCGACAACGGGCAGACCGCGGTAGTCGGTTCCCGGCGGAAGTCCCCAAGGCGTGGTCGGGGCCAAGTATCTTTGGGTACGCCCTGTGGGATTTAGGTACGCTCCGTGGGAAACGGTGGCGCTCGTCGAGCGTTCCACCGAGGGCGTCCAGCTGGGCCGCTCCTCCTGAAACTCCTGAACGGCGGACAAGGATCTCCATGCGACGCGGATGGCGACACATCGTGAAGCTGTTGGCCATGCTTTGGGCCTCGCCCAATTCGGCTCTCGGCTTGGCTTGGGGAATCGCGGTTCGCCTCACCGGAGGGACTTGGGCCTGGGTGGATGGAGCCCTGGAGGTGCAGGGGAGGGGAGTCGGCTGGCTGTTCGATCGCGTGGCTCCCAAGCGATCGATCGCGGCGATCACGCTCGGACATGTCGTGCTGGCTCGATCCACCCGCGACTTGACCCGAACCAGGCGGCATGAGCGGGTACATGTCGCCCAGTACGAGCGTTGGGGGCCGCTCTTCATTCCGGCCTACCTCGTCAGCTCCTTCCGTGCGTGGCGACGAGGATTCGATGCCTATCGCGACAATGCGTTCGAGGTCGAGGCGTACGCGGTGGACGATTGCCAATCGACGCACGACGAGTCCTAATGGCGGGACGGACGACGATCTGAGGGCGGTTCCACGAGTCGCGACGCTCCCAGTCGATCGGTGGTTCATTTCGACCGACTTGCCCCGAGCCCAACGACGGGGCGGTGTGAAGGGAAGGGAATTCAATGGCGCTGCACCTGCGGCTCGAGGCAGGCTCGGAAGGCATCTCCCACGAACAACTCGCCGATGGACTCCGCTCCGTCTGGTCGCGTTATGACCACTGCCAGCGAGTCCTTGCGATTCCGCCTGACTTCACAAGGTTCCCGAGTCGAGCCGGCGAGATCACGGTGTTGGCGCACGGTCATTTCGGCGACCGACTGACCGACATCATGCCGGCCCTCGGAACGCACGTCGCCATGCCCGATTGGCAAAGGGAACGGATGTTTCCGGGCGTGCCCGCCGAGTTATTCCGAGTCCACGATTGGCGGCGAGATGTCGTCACGATTGGCCAGGTGCCGGCCGAATTCGTGCGCCGGGAAACCGAGGGCATATGCCAACGAGCCTGGCCGGTTCAGCTCAACCGACTCGTGTGGGAAGGGGGACACGACCTCATTCTTTCCGTGGGACAAGTCGTGCCGCACGAAGTGATCGGCATGGCGAACTACAACAAGAATCTGTTCGTCGGCACGGGCGGCTCGGAAGGAATCAACGAGAGCCACTTCATTGGCGCGGCCTACGGCATGGAACGGATCATGGGCCGAGCCGACACGCCGCTCCGCCGCATTCTCAACGAGGGACAACGTCTCTTTTGCGGTCACTTGCCGCTGCTCTTCGTGCAAACCGTGGTTTCGGTCGAGGAGGGCGATCGCTTGGCACTGCGCGGCGTGTATGTCGGGGACGACGCGGAGTGTTTTGAAGCGGCCGCCGATCTGGCTCGGCAAGTCAACTTCACCGTGCTGGATCGAGAGCCAACGACGATGGTCGTCTACTTGGATCCGGAGGAGTTCCACAGCACGTGGCTTGGCAATAAGGCGATCTATCGGACTCGGATGGCCGTCGCCACGGGGGGCAAGGTCGTGGTGTTGGCGCCGGAGGTCGGCACGTTTGGCGAGGATCCCCAGATCGATCGCCTCATTCGCAAGTACGGGTACCGCCCCAGCTCCGTGATCATGCGACTCGTCGATGAGAACGAGGATTTGCGAGGCAACTTGAGCGCGGCGGCCCACCTGATTCACGGCTCCTCCGAGGAACGTTTCCGAGTCGTCTACTGCCCCGGAAAGCTGAGCCGCGAGGAAGTCGAAGGGGTCGGTTACGAGTGGATGGACTTGAGCGAGGCGCTGGCCCGGTACAACCCGGAGCACCTCAAGGATGGCTTTCAGACGCTACCGGATGGCGAGGAGATTTTCTTTATCCGCCACCCCGCGCTCGGTCTTTGGGCCTCGCGCGAACGTCTTGAAACGATGTAAGCCCCGCGTTCGAGGCGAAAGGAGATCCGATGAGCGTTCGTCCCAACAAGCCGGTCAACCGCCCGTGCCCTCAACAGGGGAGCCGCGAGTCGTGTCCGCTCGTCTGCAAGTACAACCACTTCGAGGCGGACGATCTCGTCATCGACTCTTGGGAACTCAAGTGCCTCGATTGCGGCTTGCGGGAAACCATCGCGTATCGCAGCGACGAACCGGCGGATGAGGATGAGTTCGAGGGAGAAGTTCCCCCCAACCCACGGCAGTGCCCCTTCTGCGGGCTCACCGAACTCCTGCCCGGCAAGAACCCGTGTGATAATGCCGAACAAACACCTTGACGTTTTTTGACGCTCCGTCAATCATGTTCTCATGAGCCAACCAACCGAGCGTCGAAAACAGCGAGAGTGGACCGAGCGGAACGACCGCATCCTGCAGGTCGCGGAGCAGCAGTTGTTGCTCGACGGCTACCACGGCTTGAGCATGGATCGCATCGCCACGGAACTGGAGTACTCGAAAGGGACGATTTACAACCACTTTCCGTGCAAGGAAGAGATTGTCATCGCCCTGGCCTTGGAAACGATGGAACGGCGAGTCGGTTTGTTCCAACGCGCCGCCGCGTTCCAGGCGTGTGCCCGCCATCGGTTGTGCGCGGTGGGCGTGGCGGTGGAGCTGTTCTTCACCTTGCACCCGACGCATTTCAAGTTCGAGCAGGTGCTGAGGCTCGACTCCATTTGGGAGAAGACCTCGGAGAAACGCCGGACTCATTTGCGCACCTGTGAGGGACGCTGCATTGAAATCGTCGCGGGAGTCATTCGCGATGGCTTGTCGCGAAATGAATTGACTCTCCCCCAGGACACGACTCCGGAAGACCTGGTGTTTGGCCTGTGGGCGATGACGCTCGGAGCCTTTTCGCTGATCGCGGCGAACGAATCGCTGGCGGATCTCGGAATTGGCCACCCCCAAAACATCATGAATCGACACATCGCCATCGTCCTCGATTCGTACGGTTGGAAGCCGCTATCGCACGAAGCGGACGAAGACGAAGTCCGAGACCAAGTTCGGGCGAAAGTCTTCGGTGACGAATACCAAAAGCTGGGCCTCCTACCACCCACGACTTAAAGCTCCATTCACTTCACGACTCTCTACCGTTCTCCTATCTACTGCTCCACTTTCTACTGCTCTCCTCTCTCCGTCTCGCCTCTCTTTTTTTGGACTCCATTGACGGAACGTCAAACAATGACCCGAAGTACCAGCGCCGCGAATGAGTCACGGGATGTGACTCTTGTTGAAGAGACCCGCAAGGAGAGCTCGGAGGGGTCTCGTGAATTCCGCCTGGAAGCGCCGACCGACGTCAACGGAGGCCAAGTCTCCGACGGCCCGTCGGAGTCCCACGACCATTCCGGTGCGATCGTCCGAGTCAGTCGCGACGGCCAGTCCGGCTACTTGTGGCCGGTCGCCCTCTTCCTGGTGTTGGGAGTCGTGGGAGTGGGAGCCTTCCTGTTGTGGCAGCCGGGGAGCGGAGCGAATGCCGACGATCAGGAGACGGCGGGTGACTCGCGGTTGGCGGTCAGTGTTTCGCCTCTCGAGCCGCATGCGACCTATCAACGACGCATCGCCTACACCGGAACGGTTCGCGCACGACGCTCCGCATCACTTGGCTTCGAGCTGGGCGGACGCGTGAGCGAAGTTCTGGTCGACGAGGGTTCGGAGGTTGTCGGCGACCAAGTGCTCGCGCGACTGGATCGAAAGAAGCTCGATGCGTCGCGCGCCGAGATCGCGGCGGCGTTGGCGGGAGCCCAAGCTCAACTGGCCGAGGCCCAAGCGGGACCACGTCAGCAGACGATCGCGGTCGCCGAGCAGCGTGTCGCCGAATTGGAAGCGGACGTCGAGCTCGCGCAGCTCACCTTCAACCGCGTCTCCCAACTGCGCCGGACCGATGCATCGTCACAACGAGAGCTGGAGCAAGCCACGTTCACGCTACAAGCCGCGCTGGCGAGGCTCGAATCGGCCCGCATGAATCTTGATGAGCTGGAAGAAGGGACTCGGCAGGAGCAGATCGCCGCCGCCCAGGCGACGGTCGATCGCTTCGCCGCTCAACTCGCGGAACTCGACCTCCAGGTCGAGGACTGTGAAATCAAGGCTCCGTTCGCCGGAGTCGTCACACGCCGTTGGCTCGATGAGGGCACGATCGTTTCGCCCGGAGCGCGCGTGGTGGAGTTGGCCGAGACGAGCGAACTCGAGGTTTGGCTGGGAGTTCCCGTCGAACTCACCGACCAACTTTCCATCGGGGCGAAGGTCGAATTGGACATCGCCCACCAAACCTATGTCGCGGTGGTGACCACGCAGCTCGCGGAACTCGATCCCGAGACTCGTACGCGCACCGTGATCTTTCGGCTTGATCAAGCCGCTAATTCCGCCTTGCCGACGCCTCCGCTGGCGGAACTCGCACGGCTCGAAATGGAAATCACGGAAGAGGCGAGTGGTTTCTGGGTGCCGCTGCAGGCGATGTCTCGTGGCCCGCGTGGGTTGTGGACGGTATTGGTCGCCGAGCCGTCGACCGGCGATGAGTATCGAGTGGCTCGGATCAACGTCGAAGTCCTGCATGCTCAAACCGACCGAGCCTATGTTCGCGGGCCACTGAATTCGGGCATGCGATTGATCGACCAAGGCGCTCATCGCGTCGTTCCGGGACAGGTGGTCCGCGTCCTCGCCGACACGCCCTAACGACCTGTTCATTGTCTTGCCCTTCGGTCCCGCCGACCGAGGACCGTCCGACGCCTTGCTTCGCCGCACTCACGCCGAAAGTGTCTCGCCATGTCACTCTGGCTCTATCGCAACCCGCGCATCATCGTGCTGCTCATCGGACTCATCGCGGTCGCCGGTCTCTCGAGCGCCGTCGTGCTGCCGCGACTCGAGGACCCGGAGCTTCGCAGCCGAGCGGCGAATGTGTACACGCGTTTTCCCGGCGCGAACGCGGAGCGCGTGGAAGCGCTCGTCACCGAGAAACTGGAGGACTCGCTCCGTGAGGTCGCCGAAATCAAACGCGTGCGGTCCACGAGCCGAGCCGGCATGTCGCTCCTGGCGATCGAACTGCGAGATGACGTGATCGAGACCGATCCGATTTGGAGTCGCATTCGAGACAAGATCAACGACGCGCGGCCCTACCTGCCGCGGGAGTGCCAAGATCCGGAGTTCGATCAGCTTTCGATCAAGGCTTACGCCACGCTCGTCGCGGTCGTCTGGCGTTCGCCAACGGAGGTCAGTTATGGAGTCCTGCGGCGCGAGGCCAAGCAGCTCGAGGAAGCGATCAAGGCGTTGCCAGGCACGGAGAAAGTCGATCGATTTGGCGATCCCGGCGAGACGATCCACGTCAATCTCGACCCCGCTCGACTCGCGGGCATTGGTCTCTCGGTCCCTCAAGTCGCCGACCAAATCGCCGCGAGCGATGCCAAGGGCTCGTCGGGGACGGTGCGAAGTACCGACTCGTCGGTGCTGCTTCAAATCGATGAGGAACTCGACACGCTCGAACGACTCGCCGCGACTCCCATTCGGCTCGCCGATGAAGGCCACGTCGTCACGCTCGGCGACTTGGCGACGATCGAGAAGGGGATCCAGGATCCGGCGCCGAGCTTGGCACATATCGACGGCCAGCCCGCCATCATTCTGGCGGTGATGAGCCGTTCGGATTATCGCATCGATCACTGGTACGGCACCGTCGATCAGGTGCTTGAGCAAAATCGGACGGAACTGGGCAGCGGTCTCTCGATCGACGTGCTCTACCATCAAGATTCGTATGTCACGCATCGCATCGCGAGCGTCTTTGGCAATCTGGCGCAAGGTGGCTTGGCGGTGTTCGTGGTCATCCTCGTGATGATGGGGCTGCGTAGCGCGCTGATCGTGTGCGCCGCGTTGCCTCTTGCCTCGCTGATGGTGATCGCGGGGCTCCGCTGGCTCGACATTCCCATTCACCAAATGTCGATTACCGGGTTGATCATCGCCTTGGGTTTGCTGATCGACAACGCGATCATCATGGTCGATAGCGTGAGCCATCGATTGCGCGAGGGGTCGAGCCACACCGAGGCGATTCGCGAGAGCCTGCGTCACCTGGCTTTGCCATTGACTGGCTCGACGATCACGACCGCGCTCGCGTTCGCGCCGATCGCGTTGATGCCAGGTCCGGCCGGGGAGTTCGTGGGGTCGATCGCGATCAGCGTGATGCTCGCCATCTTCAGTTCGCTGTTGCTGGCCCTCTCGATGATTCCCGCGATCACGGCACTCCTGAGTCGACGGAGCGAACGAGGTTCGTCGCGCGCGGGAGCGACGGGTGCCCGGTCATGGTGGAGCCAAGGCATTTCATTGCCGCGCCTCGCCAGCCTGTTCGAGTCGATGTTGCGATTGGCGATCGGTCGTCCCTGGATCGGCGTGGTTGGAGGCTTGGCCATTCCCGTTTTGGGATTCATCGCGGCGGGCCAATTGCCCGAACAGTTCTTTCCTCCCGCGGATCGCGATCAAATCGCCATCGAACTCGAACTCCCCAGCGTCTCCTCGATCGACCGAACCTACGAGATGACCCATGTGCTCCGCGAACGACTGCTCAAGGAGGATCGAATCCAAGCGGTGCATTGGTTCGTGGGCGAGAGCGCGCCGGCGTTCTACTACAACATCATTCCACGCCGCAAGGCGACTCCCAACTACGCCCACGCTCTCGTTCAACTCGACTCGCCCCATGAGGTTCGCGGCTTGATCCAACGGCTCCAATTGGAGATCAACGAGGAGTATCCCGAAGCGAGAATTCTCGTTCGCCAACTGGAACAAGGTCCGCCGTTCGATGCTCCGGTCGAAGTCCGTTTGTTTGGACCGGACCTCGACACACTCGAGATCGTGGGAGAAGACGTGCGTCGGATCCTGGCGGACATCCCCGACGTGATCCACACCGCGTCGGATTCGAGTCAGGTGCAGCCGCAATTCGCGCTGCGAGTCGACGAGGAGCGAGCTCGTGAATTGGGGCTCAACCATCGCGATCTAGCGACGCAACTGCGTTCCAACTTGGACGGAGCGACCGGAGGTTCGATCATCGAATCGACCGAGGAGATTCCCGTATCCGTGCGAGCCATTGATGAGCGACGCTCGGATCTCGCCGAGCTTCGGGGACTCGATTTCGTGGCGGCCAACCGTTCTCCCCAAGATGAAGCGGGCGCTGGATTCTCGGGCATTCCGTTGACGAGTCTGACCGATGCGAGTCTGACTTCGGAAATGGCCGCGGTGACTCGGTACGACGGACGTCGGCTCAACGAGATCAAGGCGTATATCACCGCGGGCGTGCTTCCCGCGACGGTCTTGCATGAGTTCGAACGGCGGCTGGCGGAAAGCGATTTTGTCTTGCCACCGGGTTACACGCTTTCCTTCGGCGGAGAAGCGGCCGAACGCGACCAGGCGATTTCGAACTTGATGGCCAATGTCGGCGTGCTCGGTGTGTTGATGGTGGTGTCGCTCGTGCTGTCGTTCCGTTCGCTGCGGAGTGCCGCGCTGGTGGGCATCGTCGGCGCGATGAGCTTTGGACTCGGTCTCGGGGCTCTCTGGTTGTTTGGTTTTCCGTTTGGCTTCATGGCGATCGTCGGTTCGATGGGTTTGATCGGCGTGGCGATCAACGAT
>JAGQPS010000096.1:12418-16312 GCA_020426595.1 Planctomycetales bacterium | reverse complement strand
CCAATCGCGTTCGTATTCCGCCTTGGCGATCGCATAGGGATTGAATCGAGGGTTCGTGCGAGGATCATCCGAAACGCCTCGAAAATGGACGAGGGTTGAATCGTCGATGATCGTGATGTCCTCGGGCTTGATGCCGACGAGAAAGCCGCGCACGCCGGCGACCAGCGTATCGACCGTTTCCCGATCGAGCTGCTTGCCTCCTCTAGCTCGAGCGCTCACCACGGCGGTGGTCACGCGTCGCTTCTCGAGTCCGCCAACGATCTGCGTGTCGTACTCGAGGTGCGCGTATTCGAGCTTGTTGTTCTGGCTGAACTGAGCTCGAAACTTGGTTTTCTTTTCGTCCTTCTGCCGCTCTTCTTCCTGGGCCCGAGTCAACAACGGGTTGTAGGTTTGATTGGGATCGTCGACCGAATCGACACTCATCGGCAACGCGCCGGCTCGGCTCAAGGCGGCGACCGCGGCGTCGTAGTTGCCGCGCGGCAACTTGAGTCGGTATCCGACGATCTCGAAGCCCGTCACACCGGCCTCGGCCAGCGCGCCTTCCATCGCTCCGAGTTCCGCTTGTGAGAACTCGCGACCGCCCAACAAATAAGACTCGCCGCCAGTGGAGCGATACTGAAACAGGTAGACGAGACTGACAACGAGGACACCCACGAGCAAGACCGTGGTGATCTTGGCTCCCGTTGTCATCGAATCGAAGAGCTCACGTATTTGTTGGAGGCTCTTATTGAGGAAGTCCATGGGCGGATTCCCTTCCGCGGGGGTCTCTTGAAACTGTGATTGGTCTCGTTCGAATCATCCCATCCTGGTGCGATTCGAATTGGGGGCGCCATTGGTCCGGCTAGACTCGGATATCTTGAATCTCGCGATAGGCCTCGAGCAACTTGTTGCGAATCTGCTGCATGAGCTTGAAGGCCATGTCGGCCTTCTGCACCGCGGTCAGGACTTCGGCCGGGTTGATTTCTCCACCGGTCATCAAGGTCTCGACCGCGCTATCGGCGTCGGTCTGCATCGTGTTGACCTGATCGATCGACTGCAGCAGCAGGTCTCGAAAGGTCGTGGTCGGTTCGTTGGGCCCCGCCAGGCTCGACGCGCCATTCTGGCTGAGTTCGTTCAGCCGCTGGAGCGTCTGCTGACTGATCTGTGATATGGGGTTGATACTCATGGCTTCCTCGCTCCCACCTGCGACGCCGCTTGGCCTAGGCGGCTAGTCACGGCGTCGTTCGTTCGCTTCGCGCGATCCCTCGGGCCTAGACCAGGATCTTGAGCGTTTGAGCTCCCATCCCCTTGGTCATTTCCATCACGCCGACGTTCGCCTCGTAGGCTCGCACGGCCGTCAGCGCGTCGACGAACTCAGTGTTGAGGTCGACTCGTGGATAGGCGACATAGCCTTGCCACTTGCCGTCGGTGATCGCGAGCGGGTTACCGGGTTCGTACCGATACATCGGCTCGATCTGTTCCGTCTCGACGCTTCCCACCTTCACTCCCACCGCGGCTCCCGAGGCGGTCGCGACATCGGGATCGGTCTGTAGGACGACGTACCGCGCCTGATACGGCTGCAGGTCGCCATTCTCGTCGCGCACGGTCGACAAATTGGCGATGTTGCCCGAGATGGCGTCGAGGCGAGTTTGCTGGGCGATCAGCGCGCTGGTCGAAATATCAAGTGCCGAGATCATCGTTCACCCTCCGTGGTGACAGCGATCCTTGAACTGATGGGAACGAGAGAGAGCGAAGCACAAGGCACCCGCTCCTCGCGACTTTTGGACCCTAGACCCGTTCACTAATGGCTACGTTCAACAAGCGAAACTGGTGATTGAGAATCGCAATCGCCATGTTGTGCATGCTTTGGTTCTTGGACAACTCGAGCACTTGGGCTTCGAGCGGGACGTTGTTTCCGTCGTGCCGCATGATCGACTGCATCGAATCCTTGACGCGCCGCATCGCGCGTTCCCGAGGATCGAAAACCTCGCTCTCCGATCGAGGCAAACCACCCAACGACGGCAAGCCATCGGGACTCGCCGAATCACTCGCGCGACTCGCGAGCTGTCGGTCTCGCACGTCGATCAATTCGGCCAGCCGTTCCTGGAATTCATTGACCGACAAATCTCGAGTCTCGTAGCCAGGCACGTCCATGTTGGCGACATTCGAGGCCAACACGGCGTGCCGTGCTTGGGAGAAGTTGAGTACCTGTTCCACGATGGGAACGGTCGTACTGCTGAAGATGTCCATGGCGGCTTCCTTTCCGCGACGCTCCGAACTCCGAGTCCACGCCAATGCCCCAACGGGCTCGACGCGGGTCTCGTCCTCGGAATCTGTAGCGGAAATGGAAGTTTCTGGCCAGAGGAATCGTGATTGCTATCACGTTCGGCCGGCGGACAAGGACGCGCTCACGCGTGGCCTCCCCAAGGGCGGCGGGCTCGCGGGAGATACCGAGCCGGCTTGGTCGCTCCCTTGGGATTTCGAGACTGGGACCTCGGGCTCTATCGGCCCGCGGCTCGCTGACTGGAGTTGCCCCTTCGCCGTGCCAGAAATTGCCAGGGGCCACGGAAAGCCGGATCGGGTCGCCACGGAAACAAGGGACTCGAGCCAGGCATTTGTCGAGGAGTTCGTCAGGCAGCTCGGTTCTTGCGGTTGCGATACGAGCCTTGGCGGGGCTGATATCCCCAGGCTCGCAGTTTGTTGCTGAGCGTCCGCACGCCGATTCCCAAGGCCTTGGCCGTGCGTTCCCGATGCCCTTCGAAACGAGCCAAGGTCGACTCGATCAATTGCCGTTCCGCTTGCTCGAGATTGACCTCGCCGTCACTGCCCGTGATTTCCGCTTCCGTGAAACTGCTAGCGGCACGCGAGCCGATCCGCTCGAGCTCGCAGGTGGGTGGGGTGTCCCGACAAGCCGCGGGGAAGGGGACCACCGAGGGGGCGCGACTCGCTCCGAACTTGGGTTCATCGATGTCGGCGGCTCGGAGGCGATCGCCTTGGGCGAGCACGGTCACGCGAGTCATGAGGTTTTCGAGCTCGCGCACGTTTCCGGGCCAGTGATAGCCTTGCAGTCGCTCGACGAAGCCGCTTTCCATTTCAAGTGGAGTTCGACCGCATCGAGCGGCCGCTTGTCGCAGCAGATGGCTCGCGAGAGCCGGAATGTCTTCCAGCCGATCTCGCAGAGGCGGCACTTCGATTGGAACGACGGCGAGACGAAAATAGAGATCCTCGCGAAAACGGCCCTCGGCGACTTCGCGAGCGACATCGCGATTGGTGGCCGCGATGACTCTCACGTCGACCTGACGAGTATCGCTCGAACCGACTCGCTCAAAAGTCTGTTCTTGTAGGACTCGCAGCAACTTGGCCTGTAGCCCGAGTTCGATTTCCGTGACTTCGTCGAGGAAGATCGTCCCCTGATCGGCCAACTCGAATCGTCCGAGACGCGGCTTATTGGCGTTCGTGAATGCTCCTTGCTCGTGCCCAAAGAGCTCGCTTTCCATGAGCGACGTGGAAAGGGCGGGGCAATTGAGACTCACCAACGGCCGATCGTGCCGAGGACTAGCGCAGTGGATGGCTCGCGCGACAAGCTCCTTCCCCGTTCCACTTTCCCCGGTAATAAGCACGGTCACGTCGGTCGCGGCCACGAGGGCGATGCGTTGCTTGAGCCGCCGCATGGCCGGGCTATCACCGACCAGAAGATCGGGATCCGCCACCACCATCTCGCTGCGTCGTCCCACGACTTGAGCGCTCTCGAGAGCGTGCTTGACGACTCCCTCGAGCTGATCGACGTCGAATGGCTTCTCGAGATAGTCGAAGGCTCCGCAGCGCATCGCATGGACGGCGGTCGACACGGAACCATGAGCCGTGACCATCACGACGGGCGTCGCATCGCGACGGCCTTGCAGTTCATCGAGGAAT
>JAGQPS010000096.1:5009-12319 GCA_020426595.1 Planctomycetales bacterium | reverse complement strand
TGAAGGCCATCCATGCCGGGCATCATCAGATCGGTGATGATGAGGTCGAACGTGTTTGATTCCAAGCGGCGCAGAGCCTCGCGCGCCGATTCGATGCCGGTCGCTTCGTAACCGAGCAGCGTCAGAGTTTCGACGACACTGCGTCGAGCTTGGGCGTGATCGTCGACCACGAGCACGCGGCGTCTCAGTTGGGCGGCTAATCGATAGGGGTCGAGCAACGCCATATCCCTGATCCTGCTAAACCGACGAAGCGAGAACGTTTACGGTTTCCCCTTCCAAGTGAGTCGTTGGGGTTCCCGCGAATGAATGCTGTCAGTAGCAGATCTGGCGAATTGGTTCTGCGCCGATTTTGCTCAGGGCGACATACTCAGCACCCTCGAATTACCCAGCGCCCTCGAATCGCCGAGTCACTCCTCTCCGGTGGGAGAGCCGAGCCGGGCATCGGGCAGGAAAAGAGCGAACTGAGCGCCTCCTTCGGCTACGTTCTCCGCGGTCACGTATCCCCCATGCGATTCGGCGATGCGTTCGACGATCGAGAGTCCGAGTCCGGTGCCGCTGGCCTTCGTGGTGACGAACGGATCAAACAGATGCTCGAGAACCTCGGGCGCGATCCCCGGCCCCGAATCGGCGACTTGCCAGCGCAACACGCTCGTGCTTCGAGCCCGCTCCGCCTGGCCCTGACTTGCCTGCCGGTCACAGCCTTCGTGACGGTCGACCGTGATTCGTAGCTTGCCCCCCTCGGCCATCGCATCGACCGCGTTAAGGACCAAGTTGATCAGAGCGCGACGCACCATGGTTGGGTCGAAGCATCCCACGGTCCCCGATTCGACCTCGGTTTCCACTTCGATGTCGTGAGCCCGCAGGTGGGGCCCGATTTCCTCGAGCACCTCGGCCAGTAAGCGGCTCGCGTCTTGGGTCTGGCGTTGCGGTTCTCGATCGTGTGTGAAGTTGAGCAGATCATTGACGGTCGACTCGAGGCTCGCGAACCCACCCGCGATCTTGTCGACCAAACCAGCAGTGGTCGGTTGCCCCGCGGTTTGCCGGCCAAGCAGCCCCAGATAGAGCTTGAGCGGGACAATGCCATTGCGGACTTCGTGAGCCACGTGCGAGGCCATCTGCCCCAAGTCGGCCAATCGATTGCGTCGCGCGAGTTCCTTGTTCTTGGCCTCCAACTCGTCGGTCAGGCGCTGCACCTGCGTCCGCAACGACTCGTGCGTCCGTTGCAGCCGATCGGTCGCCGTTTGCCACGCGTCGAGAATCGCGGCGAGATCATCGGGATCGACCGCGTGCCCCGCGAGCGACTCGTCGCCCGACCATGGAAACACGGAACTAGCCGGTGGTGGACCGAGCTTCTCTCGTTCGGCATGCAGCGACGGCGGCGGCTCCGAGGAATGTCCTCGATTCCCATCCGCGACGTGCCGAACCAGCGAGTCGTCTTCAATCTCGCTTGCGGGAGGCGGAGTCATCGAATGCGTCATCGTTCCATCCTTGGTGAGTCGCTCGTGGGGCGCCGGGGAGAGTGTAAGGAGTAGTTGGCTGGTGTCGGCGTGCGAAGAGTCCCTCGCTCACGCTCTGGGATGTTGCGATTTCAGGGATGGCGCGAAGTGGAAGTGTTGGTGACGCGACGGGTTGTTGGCTTGTTCCGGAATTCGAAGAATCCCTCGCTGACGCTTCGGGTTTCCTTTGGTTTTCCACGCTTCTGACTTGGTCGACTAGGGCGAAGAGCGAGCAGCGCGACATCAAAACTCACGCTTCGGGTTTCCTTTGGTTTTCCGAGGCTGCCGTCTTGGCCGGTTGGTCTGGCACGCCCAAGACACGACGTCGAGGTCAACGGTTAGCCCTCGCGGAACAACTCGCGGGGAGGCGGTGTTTTTCGCACGCCGAGATATGCGTTGACCGCTTGCGAGCGATTCGCGACCTCATCCACTTGCTGGGAAACCTCGTCGCGTAGTTCGCGGGCCAGCAGTTCCGCGGCGGCCTCGAGTCGCTTGATGTCGTCGAGCCATTGACTCGATTCCTCGATCATCACTCGGCACTGATCGCGCTTTTGGTCACTCACCCACTGACGATCCTCGGGATCCTGTTGCCGGTAGGGATCCAGATCTCGGTCGCAATCGATGAGACGATTGATCAGGCCTTGCTTGATCGCGAGCAGTTCCATGAGTTTGGAATGCTCGTGAGCCTCGATCACCTTGTATTGCCGAGCCGCCACGATGCGCAGCTCGGAAAGCGTGCGATGGCGACTGGCGATTAGCGATGCCATCTTGTCGGTGGTCAACGTTGCTTCCACGGAAGCCTCCTTGCGACCTGCGAGGTTTCGGGCGAGGCATGACGGCGGTCCGCGGAACTCGCGCCGGCACCCGTCCGTTCATTCGGTTGAGTTACAGTTGTCCGAGGAGATCAAGGAACTTGGCCCATTCGTCACGCGTATGGCGAGTCGTTCCGCTGAAATCGGCATCCGCGGAGATTCGGTCGGCTAGGAACAACTTGGCCTGTTCAACGACTCCACGCGCATCGTCGAATCGGTTGAGTTCGCGGAAGCATGTGGCCATACGGACGAATGCCTCGAGACTCTCCGGCGTGTCGTTGTAACGGTTGGCGGCGGACGAATACGCCTCGATCGCTTCCTCGTATCGATCGAGGTCGAAGAGCAGATCGGCGTGCGCGAAATAACAGTTGCGCAGCAAGTGCGTTTCGACTTCGTCCAATTGCCGCTGATCCTGGCGTCTCGACAAATCCTGTAGCAACTGCGACACGACGCCGGCGGCTTGGCGCGTGTGGTCTCGGGCTTGCTCCTCCAGTCGCAAACGACTCGAGGCCACGGTGACTTGGAGCGCCTTCTTGCGCGGCCACTGCGCGGCGGCTCGGTGAGCTTCCGCGAGCAGATAACGGTACTCAAGAATGTCGGGGTCGTCTCCATAGCGGCGAGCGACTTCGTTCAGGCGGCGAATGGCCTCGCGAAACGCCTCGTAACTCTCTTCCAACTTTCGCAGGCCTGGTTCCGGATCGCTGCCGGGATCATCGAGTCCCAACGTGCGACTCTCCGCCTCGAGCAACGCGGCTTCCTGGTAAAGGGTCCGAGCCAGCGCCAGCAGACTCAGCCGCCATTCGCGGCTCTCGGGAGTTAACGAAGTGGTTTCGAGATTCCGAATCAGGAGTTGCTTGGCGGTCGCGGGGTCCTCGCGATCGAGAAAGATCTGACTGAGCGCGAGCCGAGCCAGATAGGAGTCGGGATCTTCCTCATGTTGCTCGATGCAATCCTCGAACGACTTGGTGGCGGCATCGAGATTGCCCAGCGCGAGTTGGCATTCCCCGATTCGCAGCAGGAGCCACGCCGCGCGGTCACCCGGCTCCTCATCGAATACCTGACGATACACCGTACGCGCCCGCTCGTAGTCGTGTCCCTGCGAGAACGCCTCGGCGGCCGCCAACAAATGCTCGGCGTAGCGAGTCGTCGCATTCTCGAGCCGCGACAGCTTGAGATGAGCCAGACCGGCGGCCCGCAAGTGCTGTAAACCGGCGGCGCGAGCGGCGGCGACATCAAGCTCGGGATCGGGCGGCACCCGCGTCGCCTCGTCCATCAGCTGCGTGCCCCACGCGGAATGGATCGTGGCCTGCCAACGCAAGCTGGCCTCGCGAGGCAGGGGAGGCCACATCGCTTGTGCCAGTCCCAATGCGTCGTCAAAACGTTGCTTGGCCAGCAGATGAGTCAGGAACTCGTCATGCTTTTCCTGCATCTGTTTGAGGCTCATCCATCGATCATCGGGCTCGCTCGCCCGCTTCATCGAAGCAAAGACACTGTGAAACCGCGCGGTGGCCTCGTCGAGATCGGCCTGCATGAACTGCGAATAAGCCTCCTCGACCGCCGCGGCCCAACCGAGTGAATCATCGAGATGGGCTCTGCGAATTTCTCCGAAGAGTTGCTCGGCCTGGTCGAGATCACCAAGACGCTGGTAACACTGCCCGAGATGGAAGAGCGCGAGATCTCCCTCTTGCGGATCCTCCATGAGGCTCACTTCAACGCCGAGCAACTCGGATACGGCTTGCTCGTAGAGCTCCTCGACCGACTGCCCAATCGATTCGCCCCGCTGTTCGCGGTCTTCCAGCACTTGGGCCGAGGCCAACAGCAAACGGACCTTGAGCAAACGCTGACTCGGTCGAAGCGGACTCTCGGGAGCAATCTCCTTGATCGCGTTCAGGCCCTCCTCGAACCGCCCGGCGCGCAGTAATAACTTGCCTCGATCAAGTGTCAACTGTTCTCTCTGATCGGTGGTCAGTTCCGGATTCTCGGCGATCGCATCGACAATGCGGAGTCCCTCGGATTCATCGAGGTGACGATCGATCAGATAGACCCGCTTGAGGTAATCGAGAGTTTCGTCTCGAAATGGGATGGGGTCCTTTTCCTCAAGCTCGCTCCAGAACGGCAGGCTGGCCGTGGGGCGATCCGACTCGAACGTCGACATGGCCAAATAGTAGAGCCCTTCGTCCTCATGACCTTCGGGAAACCCGTTGTGGTACGCCTCCTGCAAATAACGCGAGGCGATCAGATACATGCCGACTCGGCGCGTGTCATTCCATTCGTTCTCGGCTTCGCCACAAAGCGCTCGACCGACGAGAAACGCGCCTTCGCCAATCTCGGCGGGAGTCTGATGGTCGATCAGGAGTCGCGTCGCCATGGCCCGCGATTCCTGGAACTTGGCTTCCTTGAGCAGTTCCCAAGCCTGCGGATAGGTGTCGGCCGAGTCGCCGTCGGACCCCCACATCGTGAGAGAAAGCGTGCCGGCGATCGCGACACACGCCAATCCGCCGCCGATCAGCAAGATACGACTGGGGCGCAGCAATGAACGGATCAAGCGACCGACCAATCCGACCTTCGCCGTTGATTCGAGTTCCGCTTCGGCTGCCACCACTTCCGCCACCTCGCATTACGCCGCGTCCCGTGGCCCAGAGGTACCACCCCGAACGCGAAAACGCCGCTGCCTTCCCGGCATGAAAACGGGAGTGCGGGTCGCTCCGCCTCCCAGCTCGGTAAATCGCCTAGACCCCGAGGCCCAGTGGCTTGTATCGCGAGCCGATTGACGCTGTCAACGCAACTTTAGGCGGCAAAAGAGAGCGAGACGTCCGCGTTGAGCGACTTTCAACGATGGCAATCGTCCCAAGCAGGTGGCTCGTGTCGCCGCTGCGGAATTAATGAACGAGGAGGCGAGACGCACGCGAAGCCAACTCCCCCAACTCTGGTCATGCGGGACAACGGGCCCGAGAAAGCACGCGCGCGTGGCGAAAACGCGTGCTGCACTGGTCGAGCGACCGGCGAGATTCAGAGCCGGTGGGCGGCGGGCTGATTGATCGTTCCACCGCGTCGCCAACCGCGAACGCCGTGCCGACGCTCACGACCGACAAGTGGCTGGACTCGGTGACGAGCTCCAGCCTCGTTTGCGGATTTTGGCGATTGCTAGCGGACGCTCGACTCGTAGGTCCGTGCATCGGTCGAGCAATCGGAGCCCGGCGATTGTTGGTTGGTGCGAGCGATTTGGTAGAGCTGTTGGCCGTAAGGCGTCGGATAGGTGCCGGTCACGCAGGCTTGGCACAGGTCTTCAGCCGGACGTCCCACCGCGCGAGCCAGCGCCTCGACCGGCAGGTACCGGAGCGAATCACAACCGAGTTCCGCGGCCATGCGTTCTTGGATCTCCCGCGTCAGCCCGGGAGCATCCATGAATCGAGGCGCGAAGAGCTCCCCGATGGTCGACATGTCGATGCCGTAGAAACAAGGAGCGAGGATCGGCGGACAAGCGACTCGCACGTGGATTTCCTTCGCTCCACCTCGTTCGTAGATCCGGTCGATCAGCACTTTCATGGTGGTCGAGCGAACGATCGAATCCTCGACGAGGATCACCCGCTTACCACCCATCACTTCACGTAGCGGGGTGTACTTCGTTTCCGCCTTCTTCTTGCGACCTTGCCCCCCCTCGATGAAGGTTCGCCCCGAATACCGATTGCGAATCAGGCCTTCGCGCGAGGGCACTCCCAGTTCGAATGCCATCGCATCCGCCGCGGCCTTACTGGTATCGGGCACGGGAACCACGATCGTATCTTCATCAACCGTGATGATTCCCTCTTCTCGTTCCAGCCGAGCCAGTTCCGTGCCGAGTCCCGTCCGAGTCAGATAAACGCTGCGGTCGTCGAGCGTGCTGGCGACGTTCGCGAAGTAGATCCACTCGAAGAAACAGTGAGCCGTACGGCCCGCCTCGGCGAAGCACTGGATCTCGAAGGAATTGGGGCTGATCAGAATCGCATGCCCCGGCGCGAGCGAATGAATGTTGTGTTCGTCGAAGCCCAGGTTCAACAGCGCCACGCTTTCGCTGGCCGCCGCGAACAACGGTCCCTCCTTGGCCCAACACATCGGCTTGATTCCGAGTGGATCGCGGGCGACGACCATCTCGCCGGACGAATTCAACAGCGCGAGACTGTAGGCTCCATCGAATCGCCGTGAGACTCGTCGCAGCACTTCGAGCCACCCTGGGTTCTGGTCGCCCGACAGCTCTCGACCGATCTCATGCATGATGATCTCGGTGTCCGCGTCACGCGAGAAATAGTAGTCACCTTGCTTCTGCAGTTCGTCCTTGAGCTTGGAGTAGTTCGCCAACTGGCCATTGAAGCAGAACGTGAACCACTTATGCCGCTGCAGGTGGACTCGCTCGAAGGGCTGAGCGTAGTTTCGGTCGTCACGACCGCAGGTGGCGTAGCGAACATGGCCAATGCCGGCTCGCCCAGCCGTCTCGCGCATGAGATTCTCGGCCTTGCCGCGATGGGACAGCCGAAACACCTCACTCACCGTACCGATGTCCTTGTAGGTGGTGAGCAATTGATTCTGTTGCGGACGAAAGGTCGAGATTCCAGCGGCTAACTGGCCTCGATTCTGAATGTCGAGCAACATGCGTGGCAGCAGCCGAGACGCTTCGTGAATCCCTTGTTCCGGACAAAGCGGACTCGGTTCCGCGGCGTCGAGGTGGTAGATAGCCGCGACGCCACATTCATGGAACAGCTCGCTCATGCTTTGATTCACCCGCGGAGGAGGAATGCTGATCGAGGCCGATGGAGTTCACGCGGAAATCGACTCGTCGAATCCGCCGCTCCACCACCAACCGCACGTATCTTCGAGACCGCTGATTCAATCGACCGCTGAGCCCAGCCAAGGCGAGGCCGAGCCATGATCGTCAGTGGCCGTTTAAGGCGACATCCCGGACAAGTGGATGGCACGAGAGCCGAGAGGCAAGAGACAGAGCGACGGAAGCGGCTCGTTTCTCGGTCGA
>JAGQPS010000096.1:0-4986 GCA_020426595.1 Planctomycetales bacterium | reverse complement strand
CAAGAGTCAACGATGGGAAGTTTCCCCAGGGAAATCACTCAGGCGGCGCCCGCTATCCTGTCGCCGCCTCACGGCCGAGAAGGTTCGTGAAGTTGCGTTGCGATCAATTCTAGGAAGCGACCTCGGGATTCACAAGCGACTGCCGGGCGGGGTGGACGAGTCTTCCGGTTGGTGGTCGTGTAACGACGGGGCTGTATCGCGAGCGATCGCTCCTATAATCTGGGCTTTCGTGTCGAAGGTCGGGCAGGTCAATGTGTGGTTTGCCGAACCGAGACGCGTCCTTCTCCTGCGACCCTCGACTCATGGCTCATCCTTGGATTGCCGAGCGGACCCTGGCCTTCGACAGCAGTGGCATCCGGAAGATCTTCGATCTGGCGGCGAAGCTCAAGAATCCGGTCAATCTCTCGATTGGCCAACCCAACTACGATGTCCCCGATCGGATCAAGGAAGCCCTTTTCTCCGCGGTGCGGGAAGGTCGAAATGGCTACTCGCCGACTCAAGGGATCGCGCCGCTAAGGGACGCGCTGCGCCGTCGTTTCGTTGAGCCGCTGGGCCAGGACGAACGTGAGATCTTTGTTGCCTCCGGCACGAGTGGCGGACTGGTGCTGACGATGTTGGCCTTGGTCAATCCGGGCGACGAGGTGATCTTTTTCGATCCGTATTTCGTGATGTACCCGTCGTTGGTGAGGATGGTTGGCGGTGTGCCGGTCATCATCGAATCGGGGCCCGATTTCCGGCTCGATCCTCAACGAGTCGCCGATGCGATCACGCCTCGGACCAAAATCATTCTGATCAATAGCCCCGGAAATCCGACCGGCGTGAAGGGCTCGACCGAGGACCTCAAGCAGATCGCCGAACTGGCGGCCGAGAAGAATATCTGTCTCGTGTCCGACGAGATTTATTCGCAGTTCTGTTACGACGAGCCGTTCGTGTCACCGGCTCGGTTCAACCCTCAAACCGTGGTCATCGATGGTTTTTCCAAGAGCCATGGGATGACGGGCTGGCGCTTGGCGTATGTCCATGGTCCGAGGGAAATCATCGACACGATGCTGAAGCTCCAGCAGTACACGTTCGTGTGTGCTCCCCATCCCGTGCAGTGGGCGGGTATCGAGGCCTTGGAAGTCGACATGACCGAATACGTCGACCAGTTTCGTTCCAAGCGGGATCGGATCGTCGCTGGTTTGCGGGACACTTTTGAATTGGCGCCCCCCTCGGGTGCTTTCTATGCCTTTCCCAAGCTCCCGTGGGGAACCGGCGACGAATTCATCAGGGCGGCGATCGAGCAGGAACTGTTGATCATTCCGGGGTCGATTTTCAGCCGGCACGACACCCACTTCCGTATCTCCTTCGCGGCGGATGACGCGATTCTCGATCGGGGCATCGAGATCCTCCAGCGACTCGCTCGGCGTTAATCGCGAGGGCGGGCGTTTTGATGTCGCGCAATTCACGCATCGCCCAGGGCAATCCATTCAAAAGCTTGGAAAACCAAAGGAAACCCGAAGCGTGAGCGAGGGATTCTTCGGCTTCTCGAACACGGTGCGAACCCGTTACACCACCAACACTTCCGCTTCGCACCATCCCTGAAAACGCAACATCCAAGGGCGGGCGACGGGGGTGCCCAAGCCCCTCAAGGAAAGGCCTCGACCTTCTCGCCAGGGGGAGGGGAGGCTGCAATTGCACACAGTGGGTTCGCCCGATAAACTGCGAGGTTTCCCGGTCGCCTTCGGCAGCTTCCCCTAGGTAAGCAAAGCGGCGATTCAGGGATCGGCGAGTGTTTCCAGCTCCGCCGCTCCCCCAACGCGGACACGCCAGTCGCTCGACGACTCGCGGCGACCGTGCGCAAGGTGCATCGGGAATTCGTGATTTGGGAAACCACGTGCGGACCGTCTGTTTGGGTGCTGCCGCCTACGGTCGAATCGGCCATTGAAGTTTGTGGGAGTTTATTCCGTGAGTCAGAACGAGCGTCAAAGAGAGTTGCGTCGTCGTCGTCACCGTAAGCAGAAGCTGGTGAAGCTCGCTTCGCGTATCGCCAAGGCCTCGAATTCCGAGAAGGCGGTGATCCGACAAAAGCTTCGCTTGCTGACTCCGGGTGCCGAGGACCTCATCATCCGTTGGGGTCTGGAAGAGCGATAATCGCGAGTCCAAGGGCCATTCATCACCGGCCGCCCAACGGGGCGGTCGGCATGAAGGTCGGTGGAACCGGCGGCGGAGGCCAATCGGTGTTGGCGCTACCGAACGTTGAAACCGTTCGCCACCACGTCGGCCGTCAATCCACGCCATGTTTGCTCCCGCGAATCCGTACTGGTCGGAAGGATCGATGCGGATCGATCAGCAGACCGTTTCGCGTGCGACGCCAGCGTGACCGAGCCCACCGCGGCTTCGGTTCCACGCGCCGCTTCTTCCCGTGCACTCACCGCTCTGAGTCGTTTCTGGCATGGAAGAAGAAGCTCCACCACGACAATCGCTCGCACCTCTCATACTGTTTGAGATTTTCTTTGGAGCGATTGGGGTCGGCCTCGCTTGGCTGCTAGGCCTGTGGCCCGATGGCAGACTCGAGTCGCTTGGCTGGCCGTATCATAGCGCCAGCATCCCCGATATCGCTCGCGACATCTTGGTCGGCCTGATTTGGAGCATCCCGCTCTTGATCGTGGTGAACTTGGTGCGGCGACTCCCTTGGAAGTCGATCAAGGAACTGGAGGAATGGTCCGATCGCTTCCTGCTGCCGCTCATTCGAGACCGCGGTTTGATCGCGATGGCTCTCATCGCGGCAAGCGCCGGGCTGGGCGAGGAACTCTTTTTCCGTTGGGCGATGCAAACCAGCTTCGTGCATCACTTCCCAGGCCCCTGGGGCATCGGACTGGGACTTGCCGTCACCTCGCTCGTGTTCGGGCTGCTCCACGCCATGACACCCACCTACGGATTGATCGCCGGTTTGCTGGGACTCGCGTTGGGCATTGAACTGCTCGTCACGGAGAGCCTCTTGGCGGTCATCGTGACGCACGCGTTCTACGATTTCGTCGTGCTTGTCAGCGCGTTAATTGAAGACGCCCGGCGCGAGGCTCGATCCACGACCGAGGCGACCAAGTCGGAGCCTCCTTCCCGTGCGTGAACGGCGCGTTCACTCTCGTTCTCGGTCAAGGAGCCTCATCCGTGTTTGCCTCGGCGTCATGCGCGACGACGGCGGGATGGACCTTGGCGACCCAGCCCATGTAGTGATCGATCGGATAGTCGTGCGCGGCCTTCAAGAGATGGGGCAGGGCGGCGGCGTTGTCTTCGCGGCTCTCATACCAAAGACCAATGTACAGGTGGGCATAGAAACGAGCCGCCTTGCCGGCGATCGAATCTTCCGGCAACGTGGCGCAGGCGGCCAGCACATCCTCGGGCCTCGCCTTGCCTCCGTAGAGCTCATGGATCTTCATCATCGGCACGCGCCGATCGGGTCCGACGGGCATGAGGTTGCGCGAGGCGGTGTCGGGTCCGTCGAACTTGGCTTCGCACAGATAACGCCAAGCCGCGTTCTCGACGTCGGCGTTGTGATACGTCTGATACTCGGCGAACTGAGCCGCTCCATCTCGATACCGCTCGGCGAAGTAGAGCGAGATGCCTCGTTCCCACTGCCGACTGCGAACGGCGGGCACCGCTTCGTAGTAGGCATCGAAGTCGCTCACCGAACCCGCGAACTCGCCCAGGCAGTATCTGACTCGTCCTCGGTGGTAATACAACTGCGACTCGTTGGGAAAACGCTCGAGCAGTTGAGTCAGTCGCTTCTCGGCATCCTCGAACCGCTCCTCACCCGCCTCGTCCAGCGCGAGGCGAAGCTCCGCGCGCAAGGCGTCGGCGTCCGACGATTCTTGAGCTCGCGCTGCCCCGCTTAGCGCTCCCCCGAGCAGCAAGGCAATCAGTACGCACCCTCGGAGCGCTGCAACGAAGCGCCAGCGACGACCGATCCCGCGAGGAAACTCGCCGCTTGGTTTCGCGGGGGCGGGTCCGTGATGCATGGTCGTCGATCGAGCTGGCATGGCGATGCTCCCAGTGAGTCGCGGGATCGGGCCTCGTATTAGGCAGCGTGCTGACCTTGGCAATTTAACGGGGCGAGCCGGGCGAGTCACCCTATCGGCCTTGGCAAGCGAATCCCGCGGCGACCGTTTCGAGCTGCCAACGCACGTGGCGAAATGTCAACAAACGGATTGCCGGATGGCCAACTTCTTCCCTGCCGTCGACACAATCGCCAAGTCGATCTGGGACTTCCGATGGCCGAACTGACATTTCCTCAAGAACGCGAGGAAGAAGCCGGCTCGCGGGCCCCGCTTGACCTAGTGTTCCCATTGAGTCTTTTGAACTGCTCGCTCCCCAGCGAGAAACCTTTTCGGTCTTCCCGAGGCAGTTCCGGCCTAGGCCCAATCGCGATGTCGGCGGGACATTGCTCGATGGATGCCTGAGGCACCTCACGTGGCTTCCCAATGAATGGCTGGTTCGCTTGCCATGGTCCACGGCTCATACGCCCTCGAGAAACTACACCAAGAAGTCGCACCCAAAGGGGACAGCATGTCGTCACTCACTCTTGCGCCGTCGATGCGCGCCATGGAAGGCGTTGGTAGCAGCACGTTCTCGGGGCGCGCCGAGGATCGCGTACCAGAATCACTCCAAAGCTTGAACGACATCCGCAAGACGAAGATCGTCTGCACGCTGGGACCCGCGTGCGATTCGGCCGAGGGCATTCGAGCGTTGCTCAACGCCGGAGCGAGCGTCTTTCGCTTCAACTTCTCCCACGGCACGCACGCCAGTCACTCCGAGGCGCTGGGGCGTTTGCGCGACGAGGCCGCCGCGATGGGAGTTCCCGTGGCGGTCATGCAAGACTTGTGCGGACCCAAGATTCGCATCAGCTACGTGGCGGCCGACGGCTTCCAAGCCTACCTCGGTCAGCGCGTGCGCATCACCACTCAGCGTTTGCTGCCCAACGTCGCGTGCGAGGTCGAGTTGGCCACG
>JAGQPS010000095.1:13927-16449 GCA_020426595.1 Planctomycetales bacterium | reverse complement strand
CCCAACTCGCCTTTTGCATGGGCACGAATCGCATTCGGTAAGCTTAAATCAACAGGCCGGTCAGCGAGGGATTCTTCGACTTCTCAAACACTCGATCGACTCGTTACACCGCCAAAACTTCCGTCCAACTCCAACCCCAAAGGCGCAACATCTTAGAGAGTCAGCGAGGGACTATTCGAATTCCCCAACAAGCCAACAACTTGTGTCTCCACCTACACTGGCAGCCAGTCGCCTCCCAGAAAGCGGAACTCAAACCGCGTGGGCGCGAATTTTCATCGTTCTCACTGCATCGTGCGGCCGGGGCGGCTTCCCACGGATTCACGGGGGCTCGGCGAACCGAACCTAGGTGCCTAAAACAGAGTGAAACCCGAGCGGCGACTGCGGGTAAAGCCCTGCGACAGCCGGCGCGAACGCGATGAAACCTCGTTGAAGGTGAAAATAGCGACCTGGCGTGGTTTCTGACGCGGCAGCCGATTCCACGGAGGGAATCAGCAATCGGCTTCTCTTGGTGGAGGATGAGTGGTGCACTCCGAGCGAATAACAAGGCCGCCTACGAAACCCCAAGGAATCCAAGTCCCGCGTTTACCGCGGTTGGTTGCGTTTGTTCTTGCGATCGCTCCGGTGCCTTGGCTCGGCATGGCGCATGCCCAGGATTCCGCCGGCGATCCAGTCGAATCGGTCGCCGTGGTTGATTCCTCACCGGCGAATTGCGTCTGGGACGAACTCCCGCTGGAATTCGTCGACCCATTCGGCAAGGCCACTCAACTGCCCGTCGTGGATGAAGGCGTTTGCCGCGTCGCGTTGCTCGTGAGCACGGAATGTCCGCTCGCGAGACTCTACATGGAGCGATGCCAGACTCTGGCTCGCTCGCCAAACCTTGATCGGGTGAGTTGGTCGGTCGTCTCCGTCGTGCCCCAGGATGGACCAACCGATCTACAGCGCTTCCAATCCGATCTGAGCATTGAGTGGCCGTTGGTGAAGGAGAATTCAGGCGTGCTCGTGGAAAGGCTCGCCGTCGAACGCGTGCCAACCGCGGTCGTCATCGCTCCCGACGGCCACGTGATTTACGTTGGGCGAGTCGACAATCAATACGAGGTGGGTCAGCGCCGCTCCGAACCGACACGATTTGAGCTACGCGAAGCGATCGAGGCGTGCTTGGCTGGAACGCGACCGGAGATCGTTCGCTCCGCGGCTCCTGGCTGTCTCATTCCTCGACGTCGCGAGCTCCAGGATTCTCCGACGGTGACGTATTCGAGTCACATCGCCGCGATCCTCGACCGCCGCTGTAACTCGTGCCACCGCCCCAACGATATTGGACCGATGTCGTTTGTCGATGCCGCGGAAACGAGTGGTTGGGGTGACATGATTCTTGAGGTGATCGACGACGGTCGCATGCCTCCTTGGAACGCGGTCGATCCAGTTGGAACGTTCGCCAACGAGAATCGACTGACCGAGGAAGAACGAGAATTGATCGCGGCATGGGTGGAGCAAGGTTCACCGCTAGGCGATCCCGCGGAAAGGCCGACGCTCCCGACCTATGCCGATTCGTGGCGGTTGCCGAGCGAACCCGACTTGGTGATTGAGTTACCGAGAGGCGGCTTTCGAGTCCCCGCCTCTGGCACGGTTGATTACCAGTACTTCGTGGTCGACCCGCAATGGACCGAGGATCGTTGGATCCGCGCCGCGCAGTTGCTGCCCGGAGCCCCATCGGTGGTACACCATGCGATCGCTTTCACGCGCTCGCCCGAGACGACTCGCTTCGATGGCCTCGGCATCCTGGCGGGTTTCGTGCCGGGTCAAGAGCCGACGGTTTATCGTCCTGGCATGGCCCGCCGAATTCCCGCTGGCTCGAAGATCGTTTTTCAAATGCACTACACGCCTTCGGGGACCGAAGAGGTGGATTGCAGCCGACTTGGCCTTTGGTTCGCGGATGAAGCTCAGGTCGAATGGGAAGTGCTTACCGGCATGATCGTCGAGTCGGCTTTCGAGATTCCAGCGCAGGCCTCGCGGTACGAGGTCTCGATCGAGCAATCGGGATTTCCGCGAGGAACCCAACTCTTGTCACTCGCTCCGCACATGCACTTTCGTGGCGCGGCGGTGGAAGTCGACTGGCGAGAGGCGGACGAGGAGAGTCGCTTGCTGTCGGTGCCTCACTACGACTTCAACTGGCAACACACCTATAAACTCACGGAGCCGCGTGAGTTGTCGCCCGACGGAACGCTCGTCGCGAGGCTGACGTTTGATAATTCCTCGGCCAATATCGCGAATCCCGATCCCGATCGGTCGATTCGTTGGGGCGAACAAACTTGGGAGGAAATGGCGGTGGTTTTCCTCGACATCGCCCTGCCCCGCACCGAGTCGCAGGGTCGAGTCGCCGCAAGCCCCGACTCCGAGACCGCGAGTCTTCGAAAGGAACTCGCCACGTTCGTTCAGCGGTTTGACGTGAACCGTGATGGCTTCGTCGACCGCAAGGAAGTCCCGGAAGCACTGGGAGCCTTCGCCTTCGACCGACTTGATCGCAA
>JAGQPS010000095.1:13217-13920 GCA_020426595.1 Planctomycetales bacterium | reverse complement strand
GCGAACCGTGATGGCTTCGTCGACCGCAAGGAAGTCCCGGAAGCACTGGGAGCCTTCGCCTTCGACCGACTTGATCGCAACGAAGATGATCGCATCGACTTGGCCGATGCCGAGGAACCGGAAGAGACGACTTCGGAACGCCGAGCGACTGGTTCTGGGGAGGATCGCCGGTGAGCCCATCTCCGGTTGCTCCAGAACCAAAGAACGTTCATTCACTCGAACAACGCTGGTTGTGGGATCGGTATGCCGAATGGTTGCGGCGGCGATTCCCTCTCCCGCTCTTCATCACGTTGTTGTTCTCGGCGTTCGCGGTGGGCGGTTTCTTTCAGGAGCCAGCTCCGAGATTCGCGGGCATCAAGAGCTTGGAAGCACGCGATCCACGGACTCGCGAGGCCGAGGAGATCCGCAAGGAGATCGGCCGTTCGTTTGGCGTTCAGCGCCCCGACCTCTTTCTGGTTTTTGAGACTCCACGAGATCCCCAACGCGAGGATATTCGCGCGATTCGAGCCGCCATTGCCGCGTTGCGTGAGGAGCCGGTCGTCGACCAAGCACTTTGGATCGACGACGTTCCGGCCGTCAATCTCTTTCAGTTGACTCGATCGATCCTTCCAGCCGACACGATCAGCATCGAGGGATTCGAGGAGGAGATGCGTAAGGTGGCCGACCATCCTCTGGCCACCGGACAACTCGTGTCGCTCGACGG
>JAGQPS010000095.1:0-13118 GCA_020426595.1 Planctomycetales bacterium | reverse complement strand
ACGAGACTTTCTCGTGCCGATTCGCATCGATTGGCTCGCGGTCGAAAGCGACACCGACCTGCGCGATGGCTTGTTGCGAACCGCTCGGCGGGCCATGAGTCGCGTTCCGAATCAGCAGGTCTCGATTGACGCGACCGGCGATATTCCCCTTTACCTCGATCAACTCGCGGCTCATCGAAGGAACCAATCTCGGTTTCAGTGGATTGGTTATTCGCTGGTGTTGGTCGTGGCGACGCTCATGTACCGAAGTCCGGTGCCAGTCATTCTCGTGGCGTTGGCTCCGGCGACTGGCATTTTCTGGGCGACCTCCGCGCTGCGTTGGATGGGCGAGCCGGCCAATCCGCTCAGTGATAGTGTGCTGCCGATTCTGGTCGCGATCGTCGGCGTTACCGATGGCGTCCATTTACTGGCTCATTATCGCGATGCCTTGGCCCAAGGCCTTGGCGCTCGGGCCGCGGCCGCCAAGGCGATCGAGGAAGTCGCGCACGCTTGCTTCCTGACGAGCCTGACGACCGCGATTGGCTTCCTGTCGTTGTTATGGGCCGATTCGGAGTTGATCCGCGGATTTGGTCGTTCGTGCGCGGTGGGCGTTTCGTTGGCGTTCATCGCGATGCTCACCGTTTTCCCGCTCGTCGCTTCTTGGAGCTGGGTTGGGCGCAGAGTCCCGGCCGCGAAAATCTCGGGCCGTGGTACCGATTTGTTGGAATGGGTCTTGAGTCCCTTCTTGCGACGGTCGCGCGTCGTCGCGTTGATCGGGATTGGCGTGACGGTCGTCATGAGCTCGCTGCTCGTGGGGCTCGAAGGAGACGAGAAACGAGCCTATGGCCTACCCTCGAGCAGTCCGGCGTTTCAAACACTGCAGCGAGTCGATGCGGCTTTTGGTGGGATCGAAACGGGGCAAATCCTAGTCACTTGGACCGAGCGATGGGATGACTCGGAGGAACTACTGCGGGTGTTGGCGGAGGTTGACCAAGCGGTCCATGCCCAACCGGTTCTCGGGCGCAGCCTGTCGCTGACGGAAGTGTCGCGCACGATGACCATGGCTCCGGGAAGTGGTTCGTTTGATTTCGTCGCCTTGATTCCCTCCGCCCTGCGGCAAGCGTTGTATCAGCCACGGCAACGGCAAGCGGTCGTTTCGTTTCGTCTCCCCGATTTAGGAGTCGCCGAGCTGGAGCCGGTATTCGGGCAAGTGGAATCGGAGTTGAGTCGGATCTCCGCCGCGCATCCCGGAATCGAACTGGGGCTCACGGGCGATGGAGTCGTGCGCGGCCGCCGTGTCGTCCGTGTGATCGATGACTTGAAGTACAGCTTGCTGGCCGCCGCCGTCGTGATCTTCTCACTGCTGGCCATTGTGCTGCGCAGCTGGAAATTGGGGCTAATCGCGATCGTACCCAACTTGTTTCCGGTCGCGGCGAGTGCCTCGGCGTTGATCCTCGTGGGGCGTCATCTCGACATTTCGGCGGCTTGTGCGTTCACCGTTTGTCTAGGGATCGCGGTCGACGACACCATCCATTTTCTGGCCCGCTACCAACGTGAGCGGGAACTGGGACATGACACCGCGACGGCCGTGCGGTTGTCGATCCACAAAGTCGGACTCTCGTTGGTCGCGACGACCGCCATCATGTCGATCGGCTTCGCGACCGTGCTGTTGAGTGAGATGCCGGGTCAACGCATTTTTGGAGCGATGGCGGTCTGCACCATCACTTCGGCTCTGGCCGCCGACCTGATCTTGTTGCCCGCGATCCTATTGCTCGTCGATCGCGGCAAGACGATCGAGCCAGCCCCCACGGACTCCTGACCTGGAAGTACCTCGAGTCCTCCGGACCGCACCCTAACGGGGCTGCCGTGGCGAGCCGGTCCGCCTCCATTGAGCCCACCCGGTTGCCGCCGCGTCGCGATCGGGAAATGATGGGTGTGTTGGTTCACTCCGTTCGCGAGATCCTCCTACCCTAAGGTCCTCGCGATGTGTGACGCGAGGATCGACTTTCGGCGAGGCTCATGAGCCTGCCCCGCGCATTGCTCTCACCCGATGGACCCCACTATGTTCCCTCCGGTTGCACAATCAGCCACGGCGAATACACCGGCAGCCACGGCGAATACACCGAGTGTCATGGATAACACCCCTTCGTCGTTGGCGGCCTGGACAAAGCGACTCGGTCGAGTCCTGGCTCTGTCTTGGGTATTGTCGTTGGGAGTCTCCTGCGGGTGGCTCGCATCGTCTACTTCCGCCCAAGGGCAAGAGGACTCGGTTGCCGACGAGTCCGAGAATGAGGCCCGCTTTCTCTCCAACATTCGCCAGCTCACCTTTGAAGGACGTCGAGCCGGCGAGGGCTACTTCAATCGGGAAGGCAATCTCCTCGTCTTTCAAAGCGAACGGGAGGAAGGCAATCCATTCTTCCAGATCTACCTGATGGACTTGGAAAGCGGAGATGTCGAGCGCGTCTCGCCAGGCAGTGGTAAGACGACGTGCGCGTGGATTCACCCCGAAAGTCGGCAAGTGCTATTCGCCTCGACCCACGAAGACCCGGAGGCTCAAGCCAAGCAACAGGCGGAGATCGATCTACGGGCCTCGGGAATGGAACGTCGCTATTCATGGGACTACGACCCGACGTTTGAGCTCTTCGCTTGGGATCGAGATTCAGGGGACTACCATCGTCTGACCGATGCCAAGGGCTATGACGCGGAGGCGTCGTGGTCGCCCGATGGCTCGCGGATTGTCTTCACGTCGAACCGTTCGGCCTACGACCACGAATTGACCGAGGCGGAGTCCAAGCAATTGGAACTCGATCCGTCCTACTTTCTCGACCTCTACATCATGGACGCCGATGGCTCCAACGTTCGCCGGCTTACCGACACTCCTGGATACGACGGAGGTCCGTTCTTTTCTCCCAACGGTGAGTGGATTTGCTGGCGCCGGTTCTCGGAGGATGGCTCGATCGCCGAGGTGTGGGTCATGCGGACCGATGGATCCGAAGCCCGGCAGATCACTCGATTTGGCGCGATGAGCTGGGCTCCCTACTTCCACCCATCGGGCGAGTACCTCATCTTCACGACCAACCTGCACGGGTTCGCCAATTTCGAGCTGTACCTCGCGGATTTGCATGGCGATACGCCTCCGGTCCGAGTCACTTGGACCGACGGCTTCGACGGTCTACCGGTATTCACTCCCGATGGCAATCGCCTAGCCTGGACGACGAATCGGGCCGCGAGCAAACAGTCGCAGATCTTCGTGGCGGATTGGAACCACGAGTTCGCTCGGCAAATGCTGGCCGCGGGACGCGATGGCGCGGAGTTCAGTGAAACCACGCCGCTCGACAACGAGGCTCGGCAGTCCGCGGTCGAAGCGGCTCAGCGTAGCGCCACGAGTTTCTCGGCCGCCGACATCATGCGGCACGTGGACTACTTGTGCCGACCAGAGATTGGCGGCCGAGCGACGGGGACTCCTGGTGAACGAGCCGCGACGGCCTATGTCGCCGCCTATCTCGAGAATCTCGGTATCGTCCCCGCGGGCGATGACGATACTTGGTTTCAATCATTCGAGTTCACGTCAGGAGTCACGCTGGGCGACTCGAGCGAGTTGTCGTTCGGCGAGACATCGGCCACGCTCGACGTGGATTGGAAGCCGGTCGCGTTCTCGGCCGTGGGGCCGGTGGAACCAGCCGAGGTCGTCTTCGGAGGCTACGGAATCGTGGCACCCGCCGGCGAGAATCAGGAAGAATACGATTCGTTCGTCCATCTCGACGTGAGGGACAAGTGGGTCATCGTCTTCCGCTTCATGCCCGAGGACATTACGCCCGAGCGTCGTCAACATCTCTCGACGCACTCCAGTCTGCGCTACAAGGCCATGACGCTGCGCGACATGGGAGCCCGAGGCATGATCGTCGTTTCGGGGCCCAATTCGCTCGTTCGTGAACAGCTTGTGCCCTTGCAACGAGATGGATCGGGAGCCAGTACTAGCCTAGCGGTCATCAGCGTATCGGATGAACTCGCGGCGAAATGGCTTGCCCTAGCCGACAAGGATCTGCGTGAACTTCAGACGGCGCTGGATACCGGTGAGATGGTCATGGGATTCCCGATTCCGGATCTGACCCTCGGCGGCATGATCGATATTCAGCAGGAGACCGGACACGGGCGCAACGTGCTCGGCCGACTGCAGGTGGGCGCCGAACCCAGTGACGAAGTCATCATCGTCGGCGCGCACGTCGACCATCTCGGCATTGGCCAGAACGGCAACTCACTGGCCCGGGATGAGGAACGAGGCGGTATCCACTACGGCGCGGATGACAACGCGTCGGGCGTCGCCGGCATGCTGGAAGTCGCGGAATATCTGGCTGGAGAAGTTCGCGATGGCAAGTGGCGTGGCAAGCGGGACATCATCTTCGCGGCTTGGAGTGGCGAGGAGATGGGTCTGCTTGGTTCGAGCCACTTTGTCTCGCAATGGCCAGGGCTTGGGCAGACCGGGCATGGAGCTCATGCCCATGAGGCCGATCCCCACGCGGACGACCCGCATGCCACCGACGAAAGCGACGAGGACGCGGCCGCGCATGAGCATGCCCACGGCCACGCTTCCTACCCACGAATCGCGGCCTGTTTGAACATGGATATGATCGGTCGCTTAAGAGAGCGGCTCGTCCTCCAAGGAACGGGATCCTCTTCCGCTTGGGCGGGTGAGATTGAGCGACGCAATGTGCCGGTGGGACTCACACTCACCTTGCAACCCGACGGCAACCTGCCGACGGACGCCGCGGTTTTCTACCGAGCCGGTATTCCAATCCTCTCCGCGTTCACGGGCTCGCACGAGGAATACCACACGCCTCGAGATACCCCCGAGACCTTGAATCCAACGGGAGCGGCGCAGGTCGCTCGGCTCATGGGGCTGATTGCTCGCTCGCTCTCGGCCCGAGAGGAAACTCTCGATTACATCGCCATGAGCGCGGACGACGAGCGAGAGACGCGGGCCGCCTTGCGGGCTTACCTGGGTACCGTTCCCGACTACGCCCAGGAAGGAGTGGTTGGAGTGCTTCTATCGTCCGTCGCCAAGAACGGGCCAGCGGAACAAGGAGGAGTCCGTGGAGGAGATGTGATCGTGGAACTGGCTGGTCGAAAGATCGAGAATATCTACGACTACACGTTCGCCATCGAGGCTCTCAAGATCGGGCAGCCGGTGAAAGTCGTCGTGCAACGAGGCGACGAACGGGTGGAACTCGAGGTCACGCCCGGTTCTCGGGACTAGAACCAGGCTGTCGCACCTCGGTGACATCGAGCTGTCAGGCTTGTTGGAAGCCTGCTGTGCCAAGAAAAGCAACGTGCGGCGGTGAAGACTCACCGCCGCACGTTTGTTTATCATCGAGCCTCGCCCCGGCAAGGCGACGGGTCGTCGGCTTAGGAGACGACCGCGGCGAAGGACGGGCGGAGCCTCGAGAGCACTTCGCCGCACCATTGCTCGTCGGTTTTGGGATCGAGGTTGCGGAAGAACTGGGTCAACGGACCACCAATCTCCTCGACCTTCTTTTCCAGCTCCGAAACCGAAATGCGAACGATGGCCGCCTTCGGATCAAGAGGCAAACCGATGCCGACATTCAGTGAGCCGTCCTCGGCCTCGGTCAACCGCCACTGACCACCGCCTGGCCCCTGGATATCGATACCGATCTGGAACGGCCCCTTGATCGAATTGCCGCGAGGCCGCAGCAGCGATGGCTGCGAGCTCGTGGCTTGCAACACGTTGCGAATCTGGTCCATCCGCTCTTGCGGTGACCGCACATCATCGACCAAGTTCTTGCGTTTCTTCTTGCGTCCCTTGCCCCAACGATCCCACTCACCGAACTTGAGGTACCGGTGCATCACTTCCTCGGAAATCACCGGACACGGAAGATCACCGGCGAAGCGATGTAGATTCGTGCGATCGAAGAGAGGGTCGGACCGGTCGTAGCCACGGTACAACCGAATGCTCTTGAGGAACTCTTCCTCGAAGGCCGACATTGGCTCGTCCGCGCCCTCGAGCTCACCACAGTACACGACTCCCTTGGAATGGAAGTAGGTGTAGCAGTATTCGACGACTCGACGAGCAGTGATTCCCGATTCGGGAGCCAAGTGGAAGGTCTTGCCCCGAGCGTCCTCACGATTCAACAAGCGACACATGACCGCCGAAACCCATTCCACCGGAACCACGTTTCGCGGCTCCGATCCGCTCATGGGCAACCGGATCGGCGTATGGCGATAGCCGTCCTCATCGACCGGTTGACGAGGCACCAACGTGGCCATCAATCGCAGGTAGAGATAAAGGCCATGATAGGACGAGGTGTAACCCGTCCGCGAATCGCCCGAAATCACCGCGGGACGGTAGATAGTGGGAGGCTCGATCCAGGCACAGTCCCGCACGAGCTTTTCCGCCTCGAACTTGCTCCGCTCGTAGTCGTTGCGGAAATCCTGGCCCACGTCGAGCTGTGATTCCATCACGACACCCGACTGCTCTCCGCAGACGTAGGCGGTGGAGACGTAGTGCAGGTCGGTGATCCCAACCTCACGGCACAGATTCAGAATGTTCTGGGTACCACCAACGTTCGTGACCCAGGGCTCTCGTGATCGGTCGGGCCCCTCGAACGTGAGAACCGCGGCATTGTGCAGGACGCGACCGCAGTTCGCACGGAGCCACGCCAGTTCTTGGCTGGAAAGGCCACAATGCTTGGCGGTAATGCAGCCCGTCAGAACCACTGGCCGAGGCAATTGCATCTGAAGTTCGTCTTCCCAGAACTTCAGAATGTCATCAATTCGCTCGAATCCCTTGGCCTGCTTGCTATCACGGACAACCACCGCAAGCCGTTCCCCGGCGAGCAGGAGGTCTCTCATCAGGTACTGGCCAACGAGACCGGTGGCGCCGGTCAACAAGGTGTACCGGTTATTCGGTTGCATGGACTTTTGAGAGCCGTTGATCACGGAAGCAACTTCCTCTGGATTGAGACTACTGGATGAATCCAGTTCCAAATCGATCTTAATTTGGGCAATTCTCAACAACAATACTTAGGATTGAAAAAGGGCTATCAGGGAAGCCTGGGCAAACACCGCAACAAGTGGAAATTGCTAGTCCCGCAGGCCCTTTTCAAGCTTCAGTTCAACCGATGGAAAACGACTTGGGAATTCCGTCGAATCTGTCCGATGACCCGCATCCAATGTGCCGTCTCCGGCATTCCTGGAGCAAAAGGGGCCATCTGCCAGTGAACTTCCGCCGCTAACACGCCGAGCTCAGGCGCCATGTCGGATCCCCTCGAAAGGACTTCCGATCGAAAGTCGGGCACTTACTCAATCGTGGTTGCCGCAATCCTCAAAGCGAACGTCGATCTGATGCGCGGACACGGACGGACCGCCCAAACATGCGAAACAACCCAGGTTCCTGGGGAGCCGCTGGACGAAGGTGGGAGCTCGGCGGACGGGCTCCGTTAAAACGGATGACCAGGCACGCCTTGCGGTGGGTATTGGTGGGATAGTGGAGGCACTAACGCCCTTAAGTTTAGCCACGCGATGTGAGATGCAGTAAGCCCCCTGTTCGAACGAAACTCGTGCGAATGGGTCGGTTTTCACATCGAGCCAGCCGTAAATTGGGTTGGGAACTGGGAAGCGGGGCCGGTGAAGTGTCCGGCACGATATCGGCGACCGAGGCACTGGCTCCAATCAATCTGGTGTTCCAGCCCACGGCTCTTCTGGCCGCGGAACCGAGCTGCTGTCACATTGCGAGCGACTGGCCGGTCGTCGACACTGGTCAAACCTTCAACCTGGTTTGAGTAATTTGCGATGAAGCGACCCGAGAATTGCAATGGCCCAAACTCGCGCCAAGCGATGGGCCTCTTATTCGGTGCCTGGTTCAGCCTTTCATGGACATTGCTGCTCCCTCTTGCCGCCATGGAACCGCAGGATCAACAAGCCTCAGTCGAACCGCCACCTTTGGGAGTGCCACGCGAGTTACGGGAGGACGAAGTTCAGGCTGGTTGGCTCGAGCTATTCGATGGAGAGACGCTCCAAGGCTGGAAGAACGAAGGTGATGCCAACTTCGTGGTTCAGGAGGGTCGCATCGTCGCCGATACCGGCACGGCTCCTTGCTTGCTGCGAACCACGACTCAGTTCGACGACTATGAACTAACCGTCGACTTCCGTTTCACGGAGACCACCAATAGCGGCGTTTTCCTACGTACGCCTCCCACGCCAACCAATCCGACGGTTGATTGCTTCGAAGTGAATATCGCCCAGCCCACGGTAAGTCCGTTCCCGACGGGTTCGCTCGTGGGACGCGAGGCCAACCCGATCGAATTGGACACGGATCAGTGGCATCGAATGAGCATGACGATCCAGGGTGGTTCCTTGCGGGTGATCGTCGACGGCGAGCGAATCACTCAGGTTGACTCCGCCACCCCCGTGGGACGCGGGTACATCGGTCTGCAATACAACGCGGGACGCGTGGAATTCTGCAACGTGTTCGTCCAGCCTCTCCATCCCAACGATCAGCCGCCCCAGGATTTGAGCCTCTGGCGAATCGGTCCGACTCCCGATTCGCTCACGATCGATGGAGACGTCGAATCCGGATTCACGTTGAGCGATGGTGTTGGCTATGTTGAGTCGCAGGAACGTTTTGGCGACTTCCTATGGAGAGGTTCGGTCCGCACGCACCAACCCGGCGTTAACTCGGGAGTCTTCTTCCGGTGCATTCCCGGCTCGGATTTGAATGGTTACGAAAGCCAGATTCAGAACGAGATCATCGACGGCGATCCGGCTCGCCCGGTCGATCACGGCACGGGTGGGATCTTTCGGCGCATGCCGGCCCGTCAAGTCTGGTCGAAGGATGAGACTTGGTTCGCGATGACCATCATCGCCGAAGGGGCTCACTTCGCGGTCTGGGTCGAAGGTCGCCAAGTCGTTGACTGGACCGATGAGCGACCAGCCGACGAAAACCCTCGCCGAGGGCGTCGAATCGAGAGCGGCACATTGGCCTTACAGCTGCACGATGCGGGGACCGCGGTCAGCTTCCGCGATATCCTCGCGCGCGAATTGGTCAAGCGGCGCAAGTAGGCGGGTGCACCCAACGACCGGTCTCACGCTTCGCGCGATTCGTCGGGGAAGCGAGCGACACCGTGCATGCCAACTCGCGGACTGTGGACCGCGGAGGGCAAGACGCGAGGGCCTGCCTACGGTCGCGCGATCAAGCTGACCGGCTTGCCGTCCGCTGGGTGTGAACCATCGACGGCTCATGCGACGGAGTGATTCCAAGTTGCCGCTTGGCGGCGTTACCGATCCGCGTAAACGTGCGTGCTTTCCTCTTTCCGGACCCAGTCCGGACGTTCCTCGCTACGAGCCTCGATCGCGACACGTTGGTCGCCGGCTTGTTTTCCGACGGCGGTCACCTCGATTTCGAAGGACTCATTCGGCCCCAGATGATCGAGGGTTTCAAACACGATCTCGTTGTTGCGACGTTGGTACCGTAGCGGGCTACGAATTTGGTCGGTCGGCTCGATGCCCGGCGGGAAGAGTAGACGCAATGCCACCTGACGTGAGTCCTTGGTGCCTTGGTTCTCGACGCGAATGCGGTAGACGGTCTCGCTACCGATTTCAACTTGGTCAACCTCGTCCTCGATTTCAAATGCCAATTCGGCTAGTTGCCTCACCGACATCGCCTGCCGCTCGACCCGGCGTTCGATCCCTTCGGCTTGGAGCGAGAAATCGATGGAGAACTCGCCCGTCTCGATCGGAACGGTTTCCATGCGAACCGCCCCTTCCTGCCCGGCCGGCAGTTCGACGAGCGACCAGTACACCGCGTGAGTTCTCGGGTCGTAGGTCCCCTCTTGGTCGGCTTCCACGAAACGCAAACCGCGCGGCAAGGTGGCCACGAGTTCCACGTCTCGCGCCGATGCCGAACCGCGATTGGCGAGCGTCAACCGGTGAATGGCCTTGCGTTCGAGAAAACGGAGCGAGGGACCACGCACATCCAGGCTGACGTCGGGCGATACGACTTGGATCTCCAGCGCTTGCTCGACCGCTTGCGCCGCCTCGCCGTAAGCCACCATGTTTTGCCGCACCGCGCCCGCCTCCCGAGCCGACAGCGACAACGTGACTTGTGTCGCCTCACCCGGCGCCAAGGTACCGACGGAGTAACGAATCTCGGCTCCGGCGGGATGGGCGAGTTTTTCGGAAACGTCGGTTTCAAGAATGACGTTGCGGGCTTCCCCATCGCCGTCATTCGCGATTCGAATTTGTACGTCGAAACTCTCGCCCGCCCGAACCGCCTCGGCGGCCAGCAGTCGCATGCTGAGCTTGGGCTGCGTCACGACAATGCGGCCCGATGCCTGGGCCTGGAAAGTCACTTGAGCCACGCTCCCGATCTCGCCGGTCCGTTCGGGGATCAAGACCATCCGAATGCGACTCTCCGCGCCCGGACGCAAGTTGCCCAGGGACCACACCAGACCATTGCCGCCGCGTCGAGCTGGCTGCGGCTCGGCACTCTCCATGCGAGCGCCGTCGGGAATGCGATCGGTCACCGATACATCGAATGCGGTCGCGTTGCCCACGTTCCGCACGACGAGTTCAAAGGTTGCTGGCTGTCCGACCTGAGCTTCCTGGGGAGCCAGTTTCTCGATCACCAACGCGGGCGCTTGTTCGCCTTCCAGTTCATTGTCTCCGGGACGTTCCGAGGAACGATCAGTGGATCCTTCCCCGACGGCGACCGACCGATTCGCACCGGACGAAACCGGTATGGCCTGCGTGGAACTCGGCGGAGCCGAAACACCTTGGGGAGCGACCGAAGTAACTCCTGACGATGCGGGCCCATACTGAGCCTCGGATCGCGCGGCGGGCAATCCACTCGGCGACAAGCTGGTCGTCGCGGGTGCGGCTCCACCGCCAGAAATGCCTCCCGAGGTTGATGAACTCGTCGAAGGCAATCCAGAACGGGGACTGCTCGAACCGCTGAAACTCGGCGCGGGTGTGCTCAATGAGCCAGGAGAAACGGCGATCGGAGGTTCCGAAGTCGGTTCGATATTCGATTCGCCAGAGTCCGCCAACGGGGAGGCGGTGGCAGGGCTTACCGTGCTTGAGCCGACCGAATCGCCAGGCGTTGAGGCCGGCGTCGCCCCGGAGTTCGAGGACGCCCCCTCGGAGCCAACGGGAGTGAATCGGCCGGTCGTCGGAATACTCGGCGCGGCCGGGGATGGCGATCCGCCACTCAAACCGGTACCGCCGAGACCACCCGTGGACGAAGACGAGCTGGAGGGGACGGAGGGTGAGCCACTCAAAGTCGCGATAGGCGCCGGAGTTGGTGTCGGTGATCCGCTCAACGAGCGAGGCAATCCCGTGGGGCTGGAAGCAGGTGGCAGCCCGGTGGGGCTTGGCTGCGTCGCGCCGGCAACAGTACCTGTACCACTTACCGGCGCGGCGGTGGGAGGAGCCGGCGATTCGGCGACCGTAGGGTCGGCCGGAATTCGAACCGCTGGTTCCGCGGAGCTTTCCACATCGTCCGTGCTCGTGCCGGATGAAGCCGCGGGAGCGGAGGTCGTGCCGGTGCCGCCGCCGATCGACCGTGGTAGTAACCCAGTACCGCTCACTGGCGAGCCGCTGGTTGGTGGAACACTTGATCGCGGCAACGGCGAAGGAGCGGGCGACGCGGTGGTCGTTCCGTTGCTTGTGGATGAACCGCTTGGTGAGAAACGAGATGTGGGAATTCCGCTCGGTGACGCGGCCGGAGCCGTCGTGCTCGGCGTGGCCGCTGGGCTACCAGCAACTTGGCTCAGGGCATTCGAAAGTCCGGAGCCAGAATTGGTGGACGACGAGGCACCGCTACTCCCTGACAACGAAGCGGGTGGCGTGGCACTGGGCAACGACGCTGGCGCGCCCACACCTGGACTCGATGGCGGCGTTGTATCCTCGTCACTCTCGGTCCCCGCGGAGTTCGTCGAACCTTCGCTCGACGAACCCGAACTGCTCGCTGGAATTGCCGTGACGGACGAAGAAGCGGGAGGCACCGATGGGGTCCCGAGCAACGCGGGAGCCGCCGGACCGCCGCTTCCTCCGGGCCGGAAACCGCCGCCACTGCTAAAGCCACCTGGAGCGGAAGGAGGCGGAGTCGTCGCGACGGCATTGCCCGTCGCAGGGTTCGCGGCGGAGCCAGACGGACTGAATCCACCGCCACTCGGCGATTGCCCAGGGGCAGTATCGCCCGCTGTTCCGCCTGTATTCGAACTCGCACTCGAACCGCGACTCGATGCGACCGCCGAGAAGGAGCCCGACCCGGTGGGACTCGAAGGGGGTGGAGTCGGAGTGAGTTGAGCGGTCGCTGGACTGGTCGTGGTCGAGGAGCCTGAACCGACCGGGGATCGAGGACGATCACCGGTACCGCGCGGGTCGATGACTGGACGAGAGCGAGTCGAGGTTTCCGATGAAGCGTTCGGCGTCCCGGTCGAAGGAGTGCCCAAGCCGGCCCCCGCATTCGGCGTGCCGCCAACCGCCACGCCAGGAGCATCGCCGTCGTTTACGGCCCCGGCCACGGAATTCTCGCCCTCACCAACCTCATCCGTCTCCGATTGCGCTACCTCTTTGTCCGCGCTTGGAGAACGGCTTTGGATGACGGCGAATGTCCCCATCGCCACCAGGATTCCAATCGCGATGATCCTGGCAATGAACGACCGACTGATCGTGAACTTTCGACGTGCCATCGACTCCGACTCCGCGCCAAGCGAGAGATGCGAACAGAAAACTCCGAGCTGAAGTTGGGGAAATAGCAAACTCGGCTTGGCGTGAGAAGATCAACTTAAGTTGGCTTAAGCGATCATGTTTTGGCGGAATGCAAGCAATCGACGCGATCCACGTTAAACGGGGAAGGATACGGACAGTGTCTCCGCCAGGGTGAGAACCGTCACTGCCTGACGTTGTGAGGCGGCAACGGGAACAGGATCTGTTCGTTGCCTCACTTTCCCGAATGGCGCTGGCGGCAGTGAAGGTGGTGGACCGGTTTGCCGCATCGTTCGAGAAACGGAAGAGACCGACGCTCACGTTCTTAGATGTCGCGCTTTCTTGGATGGCGCGAAGCGGAAGTGTTGGTATCGAAACGAGTTAGCGGCTTGTTTGAGAATTCGAAGAATCCCTCG
>JAGQPS010000094.1 GCA_020426595.1 Planctomycetales bacterium | reverse complement strand
GTTCGCGACGCCACGCGTTACCTCAAGGCCTACGTCCACGAACGCCCCGACGTCGTAGCACTATGGAGCCTCGGTTTCGGCATCATCCTCGGCTGGAAAATCAAGCGACGATGAAGGGACGGTTTAATGCGTTGACGATGTGAATCCGCCAGGGCCGCGTTCGGGACGAGTAACACGAACTCGAGGTGGTCGAGCCAATGTGCCGACGGAGGCAGCCTCATCTTTCCTCCTCCGAGGTCGCGTGGCGAATGAGGATCGTGCCGTCATCTCCGGCCGTGGCGAGACGCGAACCATCGTCCGAGATCGCGATCCAGTGCACGATTCCGTGGTCGGCCTTGAACACCGTCTTGGTAGCGCCCGTCGTTACGTCGGAGAGGCATAGTGTCCCGTCAAATCCCGCGGAGAAAACGGTCCTCCCGAGCGGCGAGAAACGAAGACAGGTAACAGCTTTGGAATGCGTGAGAATGGATGCGGCGAGAGTCCAGTCCTCAGTATTCCATATCCGAACGTCGCCTTGCTCCCCAGCCGTCGCGAGCAATGTTCCGTCGTGATTGAATGTCAGGACGTTCCTCGCTTCCATCGCGTGGTCAAGTTCCGCCAATAGTTCAAGACTGTTGCCGTCGTGGATCAATACTCGGCCTTGAACTGCGACCGCGAGAAAGCGGCCATCGGATGGAGTCGCTAGGGCGATGGGTGTCCCTCCTCGCCCCAACCGCGATCGGCCCGTGATCGGTTCATCAAATGGAGAAACGCGGTTGCCCCTTGGACCATCCACGAACTCAAATCGCATCAAGGTCTGGTCCGGCGCGACCAAGAACAACGCGTTCGCTTCTCGTGCATAGGCTTCGGGCAATGCATGAACTGGATCCGATGGACTCGAGATAAGACCATGCTCTAGCTGAACCTCCGGCGAAATACGCAATTGCCTCCATCGTATTCCTCGGTACACCAACGAATCATCCGAGGCGAATTCGACCGGCAGGTTGACTTGGGCGAAACCGTTGCTTGGCATCCAAGTTGACTTCTGAAGATTCGGAGTCTCCAGGGATAGGACCGTTTGCCCAAACGCGAACTCGTTGGAGAAAGTGGCCGCAAGCTGTCTCGAATCAGCCGAAAACTCGACACTGGTAATCTGGCCGACGTCCCTAATGAGCCGTTCCGTCACATCACCGGAAATCGCATCGACCAACAACACTCCGCCGTCGTGGGCGGTTACCAAGAGTCTCGATCCATCCGATGTGAATTCGACTTGATGGGCGCGCATTCGTTCGAACGAGAGTTCCGATTCCCCGTCGACCTCCACGACGCTCAACAAACCACCCGCGTCCTTGATCGGCGCCCCATTGGCCACCACCATCGCAAGGCGATCGCCATTGGGTGAAAGCGCCACGTGCCTCACGTCGCGTTTCGAAAATCGAGCCACTTCACGCTGTTCAGCGATGCTGTAAACAACAATATCGTCGTGCGAAGGAACTTGCCTCGACGAGTCGTCGGGAGCCTCGACATAGGCCAGGAACTCGTTGTCGGCCGAGAGAGAGGAATACGCGACCGCCCCTCGCCCGACGTCACATAGGAGCTCTCCCGACGTCGCGTCCCAAACCGACAACGATATAACGTCGGTGGGCACGTCATTACGTGTGAGTTGGGTCAGCACTCTCGTGCCATCATCGCTGAACCTCACAAGGACGTCGCGGTTAAAGCTCCTTGCGAGTCGTACGACGGGTTGGCTGTCCGCGCTGTTCGGGTCAAGCGATGCGATGTTGACGCGACCGCCGCTCGTTCGATAAGCGACTCGATCGCCACTCGGCGCTACGTCCACCTGGAAATAGCCACGAACAGCGTCAATGTCGAGTTGTCGACGTGATTCCTGTTCGCCGGTTTCCAGACTCCAGCAGACGAGAGAGCCATCGGAATGCACCGCCCACACCTTGTCGTGAGTTACTCGCACTCGATGAAGTCCTGGATATCGCGACTCGTCGGTTTCCAAGAATCGGCGTTGTCCGAGTAGTCGATCCCAAACGGTGACGCCACGCCGCAATCCGACCGCGGCGATAAACCGTTCGTCATTCGATACGTCAACAGAGACGGCAGGAACCGTGACTTCGATGACAACCTCGTCAAGCTCGTCTCGCATGGGCCACTGTAAGACTCGACCGTCCCGCCCACCGGTCCAGAATGAGCGTCCATCTCGAGCAATCAGAATGTCGGTCAGACCGTCATCGCTTCCGCGCAAGACAAATTCAGCGTCGATACCAGGCAGTCGCCAACCCCGCACGGAACGATCGTCGCCTCCCGTGACGATGCGGCCATCGATACCGAAGTCAACGCAACGAACGGCTCCATCGTGTCCAGCAAGTGAGTGTGATAGCGACCGTTGCTGGATGTCCCACACCTTAATGCCACCATCGTCTCCGACGCTGACGACTTGCTGATGATCCGACGAGAAGGCCAAATCCCAGATAATGCCGTCGTGTGCCATGACATCAAGTTGAACGTCGCCCGTCGCCAGCTCCCAAATCACAAGCCGCCCTTCTCGCGATCCGGCGGCCAGAAGGCTATCGTCCGCGGAAAAGGCCAGGGAGAAAACCGGACCACCGTCTCTTTCAACCGGAGGTAACGCCGGATCATTGACGTTCCACACAACAGGCGGTCCCAGAGCGGCGGCCGTGGGAAGTTCCATCAGATAATGTCTGTTCCGAATACGCATGCCACCATGAAGGAACCCCTGAAAGTCAACGTATTTCCCTTGAGGATCACTGTGGATCACTCCATGGAGTTGTTTCAACTCCGCAAGGTGAATCGCGTCGAGATCCGGCGGCAAGCGAACGGTGAGCGACTGAAAACGTTCGGTGTCGACGACCCGAATCCTGCCCATCATCGCCGTCGCCATGAATTTCCCCGAGCGAGAAATCGCGTGGCGAGGCGGAGTCTGACTCGTGACGAACGACGACCGGAACAGCTCTTCCTCTGAAATGGCTCCATCTCGCCAAGACCATTTCCTCACGATGAACGAGCTACCCTCCAAGCCCGTTACCAACAACGAATCATCGTCCCGGAACACCATCGCGGTAACGCTGCAATTGGCCAGCGAGAGGGTCTGGAGCAACTCGCTCGACCGTGCATTCCTAATCTGGATACTCGCGTCATGTTCGCCCACGTCACAACTGGCGATCCACTCACCGCCGTGGGAGACGCACAGCAGTTTCAGCGGATTCTCGTGGCTCCACTCTCGATCATGTGTCGCGCATTGACGCTGCCAGTAATACCACTCGAAATCACGCAGATCCGGCTCCGACGGCACGGGCTTGTGCCGCGAAAGGAGCTCTTTCATTGCCGGGATGTTGCCTTCCGCGAACAACTCACTCATCCGCTGCATATCCGAGATATAAAGCAATCGACGAAAGTTGAATGCCTGGGCCTTGGCCTCGACCGCCAAGGTCGTTGCCTGTTGCTCGGCACTTAAGGCTCGCCGCAACGAATCTTCCTTCACCGAAAGTAGACCGGTGATTTCCGTCGCCTGGTGCTCAATCCGCGTGGCTCTTACTCCCAGCTCTTGTCGTTGCCAGTACTGCTGAAAAGCGATAGGTGGTGATACGATCGCGATCAGGAGCAATAGTCCTGTTGCTAGGGCCGCCGCGGGGCGACGTTTCGCGAGCCTCCAAGTTCGTGCGACCCAAGTCACGGGCCTCGCGAGTACGGGGCGTCCGTCAAGAAAACGCCGCAAGTCATCCGCGAGTTCCTGTGCGGTGTGATATCGATGTCGCGGCTCCTTCGCCAAACACTTCAAACAAATCGTCTCCAGGTCCTTGGGGACTCGTGCGTTCAGAACTCGTGGCGGCAGTGGATCGTCATGAACCACTTGTCGCAGCGTCTCAACCGTTGTTTCAGCGACGAATGGTGGTCTTCCGCTCAAGCAGGCGTACAGGATGGCGCCGAGTGAATACACATCGCTCCCCACGCACACGAGTTGATGCTGTGCGTTGGCTTGCTCGGGCGCCATGTAACTAGGCGTGCCGAGGATTTGACCTGAGCGAGTAAGCTCGCCATTCGCTTGCGGTTCATCGAAACGAGAGAGTGACTTAGCCAAGCCAAAGTCGGTGATGTGAGGACTCCCGGTCATGTCGAGCAAGATATTGGCCGGCTTCAAGTCGCGATGGAGCACGCCCTCGCCGTGGGCGAAATGAGTCGCGATCGCGATTGTCTCGAGTAACGCCGCGGCCTCCGTGGGCGCCAGTGACCCGGAACGCAATCGTTCCCAGAGACTGCTCCCCTCGATGTAGTCCATCGTCAAGTAATGGCGTCCTTGATGAACGCCGACTTCGTGTACTCCGACGATGTTGGGATGTCGCAGCGCCGCCGCCGAACGCGCTTCTCGATGAAACCGGTCAACGATCGCTGGACTGGCCTTGGTTCCAGCGAGCATCATTTTGAGAGCCACTATCCGCCCGAGTTTCTCCTGCCGCGCCTTATAGACGACCCCCATTCCCCCGCGCGCGATTTCACTAATGATGAGGTAGTCCCCGATGTATCGCACCGAAGTTCCGGGGGGCATCGCTTCGCTAGAATCCTCGGAACTTTGTGGCTGCTCGATGCCGATGGTCCCTGGCAGCACGGGAGACGGACCTAGGAATTGCAGACCGGCGAAGAACGACTGCAGTTCATCGGCATACTCAGGATGCCGCCGCAGGAAGTCCTGAGGCCTGACATCGTCGCCTCTCTCCACGGATTCATAGTACTCGTGGACGATTCGATCGAACTCGGGATCGTTTCCGTCTTCCGCTTCAGTCATGGGATGAGTCCGACATGGCATGACGGAGTTTGGATAGGCCACGTCGCAACAATCCGGCGACGCTTTCGGGAGTCCTAGACATGTGCTGGGCGATCTCGGCCACCTTCCATCCATGAATATGTTTGAGCATGACGGCCGTTCGTTCGTCCTCAAGCAATTGGACCAGCGCTTCCGCCAAACGCTCTCCGAGTTCCTTGTTCATCAGCCGGAGACTGGGACTCGTGAGATCCCCTTGGATTTGTCGACCCAGGATCATCGCCGAATCCTGCAGATTCTGGTCGATCGATCTTTCCATGCGGACATCGCGTTTGCCGGTCCGGTACTTCTTCCGCAGGTTGCTGATCGTGTGGGTCAGGATCTTCTTGAGCCATGCTCGACGCTCCAGCTCGGTCGTACCTCGAAATGCCTCAAGGTCTCGATGAGCCAACATGAGCGTGTCTTGCACGACGTCCGACACGTCCTCCTTACCTCGAAATCTTGCGTCAAGTTGCATATCGGCGAGGACTCGCAAGTAGACGCGGTACTCGTCGAGATTCTCAGGATTGGAGTTCATGCGTAACGCAGGCCTCCCAGGAATTTCGAGGCATGGCCGAGCGGAAGTGAAAGGGCCGGGGCGATGAATCGAGCCACGAAGTTGGCCCACTAAGCGATCTCGCCGATCGCATTCCGCCCTCGCCAGCCCCTTGTCTCACCGGAATCAAAAACCGCCACTCGAGCCCAAGCGGGTCCAAGACGCCTCACCGGCTAGTTGGCTAGGGAACTAGGCAACGCCATCCGACCTTTCGACCGTTTGAATCTCGAAAAAATCCCGAATCGCAGCGGTCGATTCTCGCTGCCACGGCCCCTAAGGCCTCAAGGCGGTTGCCTGACCATCGTAACGAGGCGACCAAGCAGCCGCCATTTCCGCGGCGTCTCGGGTATCCGCAATGTGAAGTGCGGACCCTCGCCGCGATTCTTCCGGGGCCGTTCACCGAGTCCATTGGGCCGGTGAACGACGCCCAAATTCTGAAAGGGATGTTCGATGAGTGTTTCGCTGCGACCCTTCCTTGGTCTTTTTTTCTTCCTCTTGCTTGTGCCGTCGCTTGTTACGGCCCAGGTCGATTTCTCGACTTCGCGTTCGTTCGGAGATAGCATCACCGCGAACGACAATGTCCACCTGTACTTCCCACCCGAGTTGGGCCTTGATCCGACAATTTATGGAGCGGACCCGTTTGAAGCGACCTTCAATAAGTCGGCGGCGAGTGACGACACGTTGACCAACTTCGCCGTTCCAGGCGCGACCTCCGGTCAAGTGCTGCTCGTGGTGAAGGGGTACGTCACGTCGCGCCAGTTGAATCTCGTGTCGCCCGCGACACTTGTGAGCTTGCAGGCCGGCGGCAACGATTTCTTCACAGCAGAGAATCTGGCGATTCTGGGAACGGCTCGGCCCGGCGAGAATGACGAGGCCGATGCGATCGTGGATCGCGTCAAGCACAACCTGATGACCGCCGTAACGCTCCTACGCAAGGTCGACTCTCCACAGATCGTCTTATGGACCGTACCCGATGTCACGCTGACACCGTATTTTGCTTCATTTGGACTGAGCGACGAAATGACCGAGAATGTCCGTCTTCATATCGCCCGCCTGAATCACTTCATTCGAACGCAAGGCAACCGGCGGGACATAGCGATCTGTGACTTGGCTCGAGTCCTGCTTGACGTCACCATCACCCCGCCGGTGATCGCGGGCGTCCCGCTGACTCCTCCTCCGGCGTTTGGATTCGCTTCCGCCTTGTTGGCTGATCCAATTCATCCGACTGCGGTCGGGAATGCCATCATCGCGAACGAGATGATTGACCAACTCAATCAGAATTTCGACTCGGACCTAACTTCCTTCACCGAAGCCGAACTGGCGATGCTGGCGGGAATTAACTGATCCGTCGCTTATCCAGACAACAGCACGCGGGAACACATTCGAATCCCGCGAGCGCACGCCAGACGATGATCGACATGCGAATGCGACGAGTATCCGTGGTTCGAGAAGTTCGCGACATCACCACCGGAAGGTGACGAGTCGGCCGGGTTTGCGAACCTCGCCGCGAGGAATCGCGGGGCTTCATGGAAGAATGCCCCGCTGCTTCGTTGCTCTTCAGTGCTTCCTAGGTGAATGCGTTCGCCGGCAAGGTCGCAACATTGTGCGAACCTCTCATTCGGTCCGAATGTCGCGGCGGGTTGCTACCTTCCGTTTTGGTCATCTCGTGGACTTCAAGGACGTCGCGGTTAATCGCGAAAGACGATGAGTCGGCGGAGCATGGAAGTTCCATCATGACCTGAACGAAGCGATCCTCGCGCGTCACGTGACGGCCATCGATCGGCACCGTTTCAGTCAGTTAGTTCCCTCTCGCCAGTGAATCCGCGAGTTTCAACAACGTTGGAATTCGATTCGGTCCGTGCATGGAAGATACGAAGTTGGCTGCCACGGTCGACGAAATGCCCGCGGCCGTTATGAACAGTGGCCGTTCCGAATCGCCTCGCAGAATCTCAACGGCGTGAGTCGAGTCTCGGAAGCGAGATTTAGCGACACCCACGATCTGGACTTTTCCTTGGAGAGTATCGAACAACCGCCGACCGAGGCCTGGCGTGCCAGTCTCGTCGAGGTCGACGTAGCCATCGACAACCAACACTTCGATTCGCGGCTTGACCAAGGCAATGGACTCCATGATCACCGGCAGTTCGCGCAGGAAGAACCGTCCCGGCTCATAGGGAAGGCAGTTGCAACAAACGTGTGTCAACGTCGACTCTGGCAATCCGTCAGACCACCGTCGAAAAGTAACCAATCCGGCTCGCCCAGAATTGCCGTCGTATTGCACATCGATCGCCACAATCACTTCGCGGTTCTCCTTTCCTTTGCAAAAGATGAGTTTCACGACCGCCAAGACAATCCATCGGCGCGCATCCATGCCGCGTGCCCATCGCGTCCTTGCTTCGACAGGGTGGCTAGGGAGGCAACTGATCCTTGCCCTGCCAAACGGATGCAAGACGCGCCGTTTCGCCGATTGGAGCAAAGACCAAGCCCCGTGGGTTGGATTGGGCAACAAGACCTACCGCACCTGTTAGGACACCTATCCGTCCCCGACGCATACCTCGAATTTGCATCGATCGAACTTTGGATGAAAGCAGGCACTGCCGAAGCATCGCCCCAGCGTGAGACCGGTATGGCCAAACTCCAACGACCCACGATCAGCAGGGTCGCGACGCACCACGGAACGGCTCTGAGAGAGTCGGTATCAACGGCAGGTCTCGAACCTGCAACCTTCGGCTCCGAAGGCGAGGGCTGAATCGCATAAAGCCAAACGTCGCTACGAAGTTGGGGCGATCGGAGGATGACGCCGTGCTCTCAGGGATGATTCGCGATGCGCCGGGTGAAATCTTGGTGTTTATCTCGCATACAAGACTTCGTCTAGCAATCCATTCGTCGGTACGATGATTGCTGAATCACTTTCGGATGGAAACCGACGGGTGTGATTGAGGCTGACATGAATCAAGAGCTAGACAATAGCGACAAACTTCGGGTTGCCGAGGCGATCAATCTACGTTGGTCGGAACTTGACGACATTGAAATGACATTGGCCATCGAGTCGGCTGGAGTCGCGCAGGCAGTCGACAAGCTCCGAAAGGCCTTGGACAAGGTGGAGAGTTGCCTGAATAACCGACAATATGAGGCAGTGGCCAATCTGGGTTACGAAGATGTCTCGTCCGAGTTCATCTTTCTGCAACGAACGATGGGCGGCCTCTTGACCGCCGCTCATGATCGGCAGCGTTTCATCTCCGATATCGCAGGCGACATAAAACTGACCTACGAGATCGTCGAACCGCTCGTCGAGGCCGAAGCTCGAAGCCGAGACGTCAGGTAGCGTCGGGCAGTTCCAGTTCGTTGGGTCCAACGACATCTTGCCCAGGCCCGCGGACATGGAGCACAAAGACGTCCCAACTTCGGATCGCGAACAGCGCGCGATACCAGCGGCCTCGTCGGGTCTTGAAGACCACGTGACGGATTTCATGCTCGTGGTAGGCGTTCTCCGGCGCTAAACCGTAAGCACTGGCATGTTCTCGAAGCTTGCCAAGGACCTCGGTCCATACTCGGAACCAGGCTTCCGCGCCTTGAGGCGATCGCTCGCAAAGCCAGCTCATGATGCCGTCGATGTCGATCTCCGCTCGGCGGGTTAGGACGACGTTGAACGTCATTCCGCCGAAAGACCGTGCTTCTTGCGAAGTTCTTCCATGACTTCATCAGCGGCTCGATATCGCCCTGCTTCGACATCCGCCAAGCCCTCTCGAATCGCTGCGTTGATGTCGTCTCGGTCCCGAAGGGACTCCCACTCGATGACCAAATCGTCAAACGACATGCCTTCGCCCGCGGAATGCAATCGTGCGGTCGCGAAAGCGTAAAAGCCGTCGAGATCCTGTTGGGTTACTGTCATTGCGTCCGTAACCTGAGCTTTCCTGGAGGTGGCTGAAATCCACGTTGAAAGAGTACGGCATCGGTACTTCGATGCTACCAACGCACGAGGGCAAAGAGAACCGGCACCTCGTCGGGAAGTTCCCAGCAGGGCGGTGTACCGAAAGCGGCGACGCGTTCGCGAGATACGCGACGCAACGACAAGGGGCCGTCCGAGTTGGACCACCAAAACTCATTTCGAGGTATCCCCGGCAGGGCTCGAACCTGCAACCTTCGGCTCCGGAGGCCGACGTCATATCCATTAGACCACGGGGACACGTGTGTTTGAGGGACACGGAACGCGTCCCACAAGTTCGCTGAATCTAGCAAACGACGCTCGGCTCGCCAAGGGTTTGAAACGACTCGGACGTGGCGGCTTCTGGGAAAGCCGCGACCGGCGGCGCCGAACAGTATCCGATGCAGGACCGGCATCCGGATGTCGCGGTCAACGAAGATACGCTAAGCGAGCGCGGAACTTGGCTTGGCTCGGCTTGGCTTGGCTTGGCTTGGCTTGGCCAACGAACACGGCTTCCTATCGATCAGACTCCCCGATATCGAACAGATTCCCCCTTCAACGATCAGACTCCCTTCGTCGGATCCTCGGGCCACGCGTGTTTGGGGTAGCGGGCTCGGAGTTCCTTGCGGACGACCGAATAAGTCGTTGACCAAAAGCTCGCTAGGTCGTCGGTCACTTGTTGGGGCCGTTGATTGGGAGCCAGCAAATGAAGCAACACGCGGACTCGGCCTCCCGCCACCGTCGGAGTCTCGCGCCAGCCAAACGCGTCTTGAATCTTGATCGCCAAAACCGGCGGCCGATCACGCTCGTACACAAGCTCCACCATCCGGCCCGTGGGAATCTTCACCCGCGGCGGACACTCCGCATCCAGCCGTCGCTGCTGCTCGTACGTCAAACGCCCGGCGCAAGCCGCCACCCAATCGGCGCGTTCCACTTCTCCTATGTTCTTCTTGCCCCAGGACAACTCAAGCAGCACCTCACAGAGCAACGCGGCGTCGAACTCAGGAAACTCGAGTTCCGGCCGCCACAATCGCAAGTTCGCCACGCGACACAACCACTGATCCAGTCGCGTATCGCCTCGTGGAACCACACCTTGCCAACTCTTGCGAGCCATCTCGGCCAACAGCCGCGCCTGAGCCTCATCGCCAGGCAGCTCGGCCGGTCGCTCCTCGATCACCAGGTCATCCCACAACACCCGCGATCGACTCTGAATCTCCTTGGCGGTGGGATGCCAAAAACAATCGACTCGGCGAGTCAGTTGCTCCTCCGACAACCAACCTCGCTCCACCGCCGAAGCCTGACGAACCAACGCCTCTCCCGCTCCTCCCTCGACATCGACCGCCAAGAACAACTCCGCATCGAGCACGCCACTTCCCGGAGCCAACCGAACTCCACGCCCCGATACCATCACTCCCTTGTTCGATCCGATATCGCGGCGACGCACGAGCCGATCGGGGAAGGCGTCGAGCAACGCGCGCATCAACGCCTCGTCACCATCCGCGAACTCCCGCCCCATCTCCCGCTTGCTTCCCGAGAGATCCTGCGACAACTCCCGGTCCACCAATCTAGATAACTGACTCGCGGCTCGCTCCACGCCGCTCAAGGCCCCGCGCGTCAGCGTGGCGGCGAGTCCCGTTCGGTTCCCCGCCAAGAACGACTCGATCGCCGAGACACGATCAACGACATCGGATCGAGTCCGCTGCGACGTTGTCACCGGGCCGCCACGTCCCATGTCCCGACCGCCCCGACGATCTTGCCCGCCATCGTGACGAGCCGACCTGAAGGGATCGCGTTCCGAGAGCAACGCGGCGAGCCAGACTCCGCGCTCCGCGACTCCATGATCGTTCGCGCTGATCAATAACCGAGCCAAACGAGGCTCGACTGGAAATCGAACCATCATGTGACCGAGCTCCGTCACGCGCCGCTGCTGATCGATCGCCCCGAGTCGCTCGAGTAAGTGCTCGGCCTGCTCGAGTGATTCGGTCAACGGAGCCTCGTACCAAGGGAAAGCCGACCAATCGCTCTCTCCCCAGCAGAGCAAGGTGAGCACTGCTCCCGATAGATCCACGCGGCGGATCTCGGGAGTCTCTTGCGGCGCACGTCCGCGCTGCGCCGCTTGCTCCCACAGCCGCCAACAAATGCCCGCGCTTTGACGCCCCGCGCGTCCGGCTCGCTGGTCGGCCGAAGCCTGACTAATCGGCTCGACCTCCAGGCGGTTGAGTCCGACCTGAGGATCGAATCGCAAGATGCGAGCCACGCCACTGTCGATCACGCCCGTAATGCCATCGATCGTTACGCTCGATTCCGCCACGTTGGTGGCAAGCACGACCTTGCGGCGTGAATCCGGAGCCAGCACGCGGTCTTGAGCGTCCGGCGGCATGTCGCCGAACAACGTGTGCAAGACGATATCGGGGCGACGGCCGACCGATTCAAGCAACCTCTCGGCCCGCTTGATCTCACCAACTCCCGGCAAGAACGCGAGAATACTTCCCTCGGTTTGCCCAATCATTCGTTCCACCGCCGCCGCGACTTGATCGGGCCATGGACTCCGATCGGGTCGGCGCTGATAGCCGATCTCCACCGGAAACATTCGCCCAGCGCTGCGAACGATCGGCGCGCCATCGAGATACGCCGCGATTGGCTCTGGATCGAGCGTGGCACTCATCACGACGACCTTCAAATCGGGGCGCAACTCGCGAACCCGTCGGACCATGGCCAGAGCCAGATCGGTATCGAGATGCCGCTCGTGAAACTCATCGAACACCACCGCACCAACTCGGTCGAGCAACGGGTCGTCCTGCAACTGTCTCAACAAGATCCCCTCGGTCATCGCGATCAAACGCGTGGCGCGAGTGGTCGAGTCGTCGAAGCGCACGCGGTAACCGATTTCGCCGGGAACCGTCGAGCCTCGCTCGCTGGCGATCCGTCGAGCCGCCGCGCGAGCCGCCATGCGTCGCGGCTCCAACAGAATCACACGTCCGTCACCCGCGAGTCCCGCGTCAAGCATCGCGGGAGGCACGCGAGTCGTCTTGCCGGCGCCCGCTGGGGCCTGCAGAACCACCGTACCCGAATCGCGCAGCGCCGCGATAACCTCGGGAAGCGACTCGTCGATCGGCAGCGATTCCATGCCTATGCCTTCAAAAGAAACACCACGGAGTGACGATCCTGGTGATCAAGCGGTGTGTGGGGACGAGAAACTCGCTTTCGTTAAGCAAACGTCGCGACGTCACACTTCGAAAATCGGGCAAGCAAAGTCCCCAGCACAAAACCACAAGAGTGTCGGGTTCACTTGCGACGGCGTGCACGCAACCGAACCGCAACTCCGTGCTCTCCGCCACCTCCGTGGTGAAACACGAGACCACTCTCCCTTACGAGTCGGGTTTCCTCGATTTACGTCGAGTCGCCCAGGCTAACAAAAAATCGCCCCGCTACCAGGAGCGGGGCGATTGAATGGGCATCGAGCATGAAACGAGTGGCGACGAATCGCCCGCGACTATTGTCGTCGCTCGGCGGCGCGGCGCGGCGTCGGACGCGGCAACGCTTGCCAAGCCTCGACATCCTCGAGCAGCATCGAAACCGCCGTCGAAAGTTGCTCGTCAACACCTTGTGGCCAATCGGTCGGAGCCGGCCAGATCAACGCGTCGGGCACGGCGCCATTGAGCTCCATGTCCTCACCATCGCCGACCAGGAACCAACCGCGGAATGGAAGTCGCAAGCGACCGAGATCCAAGATCTGCGTCGCTCCCGTGCTGATGACACCACCCGCCGTCGTCACACCCACCACACGTCCGCGCCCCAGCGTCTTGACCGCATGCGAGAAGATCTCGGCGTTCGAGAAGCTGTTTTGGTTGCACAACACGATGATCGGCTTGTGCCAACTGGCGTAGATCTTGCGATCCTGCGGATACCCCTCGCCTCCGCCGCGCGGAACGGTGATGGCGTGGACCGGCTGAGTCAACGCGGTGAGCAAATGATCGGCCGTTGACCCGCCACCATTCTCTCGCACATCGATGACGAGCCCGTCTCGACCGGCTCCCACCGCATAGAGTTGTTGCTCGAACAGTCGGAAGCTCGAATCGTTCATCGCTTGGATGTGAAGATAGCCGAGTCGCCCATTCGAGAGTTCCTCGACCTTCCGCTCGTTGGCTCGAATCCACGTGTCGTACAATCCGGCGCGAGCCTGACCAAACGAGTACGCCTGCAATCGCACTTCGCGGACCGTTCCTTCCGCCGCCGCGACTCGTAGCAGCAACGGTTCATCGCTCGGTCCGTTGAGCACGCGAGTCAAATCCATGGCGGGATCGACCTCCACGCCGTTGATCGCCAGGATCACCTCGCCGGCCTCAAGACGACTCCGTTCGAGCTGGGCCGGACTTCCTTCGATCACGTCGCGGATCCGCAGTCCAGGGCCCTGGAATCCCGCCTCGAAACGGACTCCGAGATGGCGAGTCGTTTCCCGCCACGAGTTGCCCCGTTCACCTCGACCACCCGACGGATAGAACCCCAAGTGGGAGCCATTCAGTTCGCCCAGCATCAAGTTGATGACGGTGCCGAGCATTTGCTCGTCGACCGATTCGGCCGCCATCGTTTCATAGCGACGACGAACCTCATCCCAATTCTGGTTGTTGAGCGCGCCATCATAGAAGTTGTCGCGCATCGTCCGCCAAGCCAATACAAAGCCGCAGCGGAACTTCTCGCGACGATCGTACTCGTTACGGACACTGAATCCGAACGACTCGCTTCGCTTCTGAGGCACGGTGAAACTGCTCGGCGTCCCGCTCACGAGCCACAGGATTCGATCTCCCTTGGCGATCCAACGCGGGCTCGAGCCACTCGTCGACGTCAGCAGTGTCGGCCGTAGCGACTCGTCGGGCTTCACCACATAAATGCCTTCCTGGCCATCGATGCGAGCCGAGAAGGCGAGCTGCTTGCTGTCGGGCGACCAGAACAGCCGTCCTTCGTAGGAATTCGGAATTCGCACGGTCCGTACGCGGCGGAACAGATCGTCGAAATCAATCTCGACCGCCTTAGCCGCCGGTGTCTCGCCAGCTGGTCTCTCACCGCGGCCACGCCCACCCGCCTCTTGATTCGGCTCGCTCGCGGCGGCCGGCTCGGCCGGCGGAGCTGGAGGAGGATCGACGGTTGGCTCCGCGGGTGGGTTGCTGGCCGGGGGCTCGGTCGACGCCGCTGGCTCGGCGGGTGACGAAGCGCTCCCGCGACCTCGTTCCTTCTCGAATTTCTCGATCGCCGCCTCGAGGCGTCGGTCGCGTTCGGTCCGTTCATTCTGCTCGTCGGTCAGGTAGACAAAGTGAATGTCGACCTCCTCGCCGTCGCGACGTCCGGTGAACGCGATGATCCGACCATCGGGACTCCAAACGGGTCCCGATTCATTGTCGGGATGGCGCGAGATGTTATACGGTTCGCGTTCACCCGCGACGTCGACAATGAACACGTCTCGATTGAAGTCGTTGTCGTCAATCGCGTAGGTGATCCACTTGCTATCGGGTGCCCAGTCGTAACTGGGTGCGTTCCAACTATCGATCAACCGGCGAGGTTCACCCTCACCCAACGGCATCAGCCAAAGTTCGCCTCGTCCCTTGACGAACGCCAATGTCTTTCCGTCCGGCGACAGCTTGAGGCCGCCTTCGACAGCCGAATCATTGGTGAGCTGCTTGAGCTCGAATTGCTCGTTGAGCCACCACGGTTTCGTATCGTCGCCGCGAGTCGCTTGCCAGATATCGCATTGCTCGCCCGACTCGCTGATGAAGTAGAGAGTCTTGCGATCGAGGCTGAACAACACTTCCGATTCCGGCTCGGTGGTGCGAGTCACCTGCTTGGGCTCGCGCAACTCGGTATCCATCACCCACACATTGCCACCCACGATCGTCGCGATCTCCAACGCGTCGTCGGTGAACGCCGCTTCACTCGCCTCGGTCAGCACTTCACGAACGATCGGATCAACGACGTCGTCACCTTGCACGACGATCCGAATCCGTTCGGGTCGAGCCTCGGCATCGGTCAGGGCAAGACGATAGAGATCGAACCCGTGACGAAACACGACGACCGATCGATCGAGCGAGATCGACGGATACATGATGACGCCGGTCTCGAACTGAGTCAGCTGAGTCCGAACATCGGTGGCGAGGTCATGCTTCCAAAGTTGAAACGAGCCCCCGCGTTCGCTGACGTAGAGCAACGTGCTGTCGTCCAACCAGAGCGGATCGCGCGCTGCGGCTTCCTCTTGGACGATCGGCGTGAAACCTTTCGTCTCGTCGCCCGAGTGGTCGAAGGTGTAGGTCCAAACCTGAGTCACCTGCGAGCCTCGATAACCTTGACGCCACCACTGCGTTCCTTCGCGCGTGAACACGACTCGCGTTCCGTCAGGGCTGAGCCGTCCGGCCTCGGCGGCGGCATCGAACAATAACGTCTCACCGCTCCGCGGCTCGAGTCCAATCGTGAAGAGGCGATCGGTATGGCGCCAGAAGTGATCACGCTGAGCGTTGATCAATAGCCGTTCGCCATTGGAGATCCACTGCAGCGGCGTGGAGCCTTCGGTGTGGAACGTCAATTGGGTCGGTTCGCCACCTTGGACGGGCATCAAATAGACTTGGCTCGAGCCAGTCCGATTGGAAACGAACGCGAGCTGCTTTCCGTCGGGACTGAACAGGGGACGCGACTCATTGGCTTCATGACTCGTCACTCGACGGGCTCGGCCCCCTCGAGTCGCCACGGACCAAAGGTCGCCCCGCCACTCAAATACGATGCGAGCTCCATCGGGGCTCAACGTCGGCGATTCAACGAGTTTCACATCGTCGGCACGCGTTCCTTGGAACAATCCCAACAACGTGGCCGACATGATGGCCAACAATCTCAAAACACGTGGGCCGCGCACGCCCCAGCGGAAAGGCGACATCGAATCTCCTCGCTATCAATAACAATGAGGCCTGTTCGGTGCGGACCGACGGGGAGACGGCCGCTCGATGAAGGCTTCATGGTAGTCGCTGCGGCGTGGCGAATGGGGTAAGCAAGGAGGTTTTGCCGCCGAGATTTAACGGGTGGGGCACGTGCCGCGAAAGCCTTGGTTTACCTCGCGTAATGCGATGTAATACCAAAGGAAACCCGAAGCGTTGCGGGCTGTTGATTTAATCAGACGCGCCGCATCGTGCGGCCGTGAGACGCCCATCGAGGTCGTCTCCCGGATTGGAATTGGCGTTGGG
>JAGQPS010000093.1:14216-16575 GCA_020426595.1 Planctomycetales bacterium | reverse complement strand
CACTGCCCTACGACATTACTCTCTACCGACCGATCGATATCGCCAAAAAGGGGATTCACGCGTCGATTCGCGAGACTCAGTCGGGAACGCTTGATTGCACCTTGAGGTTCGACGACGGGTGCGTCGGTAGTCAGCGCGTGACGTCGATCTCGTTGTCGTCGACCACCGATGACGCGGCGGTTGATTTTGAGCTGCGCGGCCGGGAAGTGGACGGGGCGCTCGAATGCCATTTCGTGCTGTCGCGACAGTTACTCATGCATGGCCACGTCACCATCGGAGTCGAGGATATCATTCCCGGCGGCACGTTCTATCACGTCCATTTCGTCGACTTCGTTGAATTTGGCGACGAACTCCCGCCGGCCTTGAAGCGGCGACAAGAACGACTGATCGCGATGGAAGTCGACCGACTACTTCCGAGGTACGAGGACACGACGCCGGCGCGTGGCGAGGGGGCCGACGCTCGCCTGCTGCTGCAAGGCAAGACCGCCATTACGCCGTATCTGGCGTCCGACCAATAGCGTCCCTCGACTCACCACCCCGTTTTGCGCATTCCGTTTCTTATTGGCCGTGCCGAAGCGCGCGACCGCAAGACGCCGATCACGCTCCCGACTCGAGGCTGTGGCCATCGCGTGAGGGAGCGAGCCAAGTTCCGCACGAACTGACGGGATCGCGAATGCTCTCTTCAGCCGCTTGAGCGCTTCTTTGCTGCTTTTACGAAGGTCGTCGCGATTGCTGGCATGGGAGGCGAAGTGCTACCGATTCGTCCCCTCTCCCTTGGCTCAACGGAACGAACTTGTCTCATCTTCCGAAACAAAGCGTGGCCAGTCGTTGAACGCGGCGACTCCGAGTTTCCTGGGGGCGTGCGACCTTCAACTTGGACGATACTGCCCAGCTTCCCTGCATTGCATGTCAGGGAGAATTGACTCACTCGGCACTCTTGCCTTGGCCGATTCAACAGCAGTCCATTCATCGTGGCACGGCCGTTGGCCGCGCTCGTTCCCAACCTCTCCAACGCACGGATGCGTCGCTATGAGGATCTGTTTTGGTCGCGGTTTCGCTCGCCGCTTGCTTGCTTCCTGCCTGTTGATCGGCGGGCTTGTGGCGACTCCCTTGAATGCCGCTCGAGCCGACGACCCAGTGGTTCCCGGCACCGGTACCAAAATCGATCAGGTCGGTGACGACTTCGAGGATGAAGACTGGTCGTACATCTTCAATGGCGAGAAGAGTAGCGAGGAAATTGACGGGAACACGCGAGCTCCCGCCGGTCGCTCCACGAACGGCCGCTGGTACGAAGGCATCAAACGGGGGCATCCCGACGTCATTCGTCGCGTTCCCACGCCCGAAGGTGGACTCCCCGGCAGCGAAGGCGCTCTCTTGCTCCAGTCGCTGCGGACCGGTATTCCCGGCCGGATAAGCCGGGAACTTCAGCAGGACGATTTCGTCTGCAATGTCCACTATCGGCTCAAGGGAATGGTGCCGGTTTGGCAAAGTCCCAGCGCCGTCGTGCGAGTCTTTCTGCCGCCGGTCGATGAGTGGGAAAACCGCACGGGACCACACTTCGCCTTTCGAGTCGCGTTGGAAACGACGGTGACCAAGCCGCGAACTGGATTCCTCGCCGTCGGCTCGACCACCGAAAAGGAAACCTATTGGCCCGGCATGTTCATCGAGTTCACGAGCGCCGACGGCGGTCGCAATCCCAATGACTACGCCGCCATTCGAGTGCGAGCCAATCGTCGAGGCGGTGACTACATCTCGAAGCAAATCGAAGTCACCGGTTGGTGGACGCTTGGCATCAGCGTCACTCCCGACGGACAGGTTCACTACTACGCTCGACCTGGAATCGAGGATCTTCGTCCGGAAGATCGCATCGCCAGCGAGTTTCCCTACGGCTACCGAGCCGAGAACTTGAAGACCTTCTTCTTCAACGTTTGCAACGGAGACGACGGGCGGACTTGGTCGAGCGAGTGGATCATCGACGACCCGTCGCTCTACTTCATCGAGGGGCGACGCTAATCCATCGACGGGCGACGCAAAGCCCGATTCGAAATACGAACGAAGCCTTGCAATCGACGCGCGAGTCAACCTTCGGGATGCTCGCGCGTCGTTTTCTTTTGGCTCGGCCCGTCTCCATGAAGCCGGCAAGGTCAACGCGAACCGGGCCTGGAGACGCGATGCGTGAGGGACTGTTGATCCCAACTCACTAGTCACATCGTACCGCTGGCCTAGTCGGTGACCTCCGTTTCGTCTCGTGGCCGCGCTTCGAGCGACGGTGCGATGTCCCAGCGCTGCCAACGCATGCCGAACCCCGATTCGGGCGTCGTCGCGACGAACAGCGTTCGTCCATCTTCCGAGAATGTCG
>JAGQPS010000093.1:0-14117 GCA_020426595.1 Planctomycetales bacterium | reverse complement strand
CGGCTCGTACTGGGGCATTCAGCCGACGGCGGTTGCCACGGGGCACGAGCTGAGCCACCGTGGTGCTGGCGCCTCCGGCCCATGGTTGAGCGATCACCGTCCCCGCGTCGCTCACCACGACCACGATCCCATGTCGGTCGAGCAAGGAAACCGCGATCGCCTTTTCGAACGCGGGGAGTTTGACCTCCGCGAGAAATTCACCGGTCTCGGTCAGGTAAAACCGAACATCGCCTCGATCATCACCCAGCGCGACGTAGATTCCGTCGCTCGTGAAGTCTCCACAGGCGACCAAGTTGCTCGAATCCTCGATCTCGAGCGTTTCGTCCGCCTTCTCTCCCCAGAGCCACACTTTTTCATCGACCCCCGCGGTGACCCAGTGCTTTCCATCGGGGGTTCCCACGAGAGTCACGACATCGTTTCGATGAGCCGGAACGCGTTGTGAGATCTCGCCCGTGTTGGGATTGAGACTAAACACGACTCCGTTGCTGGTCGTCACGATCAAGCTTCTTCCCTGGGGTGTCACGGCCAGGCGGGTCGCGGCTCCCGACGGCAGCGGCCATTGAGCCACCTCTCCGCCACGTTGCAGATCCCAAACGCGAATTGTCCCATCGAGGGCACAGCTCGTGAGACGCGACCCGTCGGGAAAGAACGACAGATCAAGGACCGTGCGCCGATGCCCCTCGAGCCGTCGAATGAACTCGCCCGTCAAAGGGTCGAACAAATCGATCGCGCCCTGGAGACCCCCGATGGCCAGTATTTGCCCGTTGGGAGAAAGCCGCATGACGCCCGGTTCATCGGTCACCGCGACTTCTCGCTCGGGGCCGCGGAGCACGATCGATGCAAAACCAACACCGCCCTGCGGAGCCAGCTGCCCGACATCGCTCGCCCAAAAACCAGAATCGCGAGTCTCCTCCATGCGAGACTTCACTTCGCGCCGCCAAGTGAGCGGTACCTCGTTGAAATCGGCCGACGCATGGAGGGCGCCGGCCGCTCCTCGTAGCCAGTCGCGGTGCTTGCGATCGGCATTCTCCGAGACTTGCCAGATCGCATGGGCGGTCGCATGAGCGAGTCGATGTTGATCCTGACGCGAAAGCTGGGGTGGTCCCGGTTCCGCGGCTTCCTCTGCCACATCCCGCGACTGCGTGCCGAGCGAGTCGGATTCGTCGTCACTCGTCGAGTCGGTCGTCGCTTCCTCATCATTCGTCGAGTCGGGCTCTTCCTGTTCGGCCGAATCCGACGAAGCTGGCGGACCATTAGTCGTTTCGTCGTCGTCCCCGCCGGAGGGAATGCTCGATCCATCCGAGCTCGGAAACGGTTCCTCGAACCACTCGCTCCAAGCCGCTTGCGTCGACACGCCGAGCGTATTGATCGCCGCTCGCGTGTCTCCGTTGAGAACGATTTGTTGTCGGGCCAAGAGGAGCTGCGCGGGCGAATAGAGGGACGCGGAGTTCGTGTCCGTCGAGTCCGGCGCCCCCGCTTCAGGATCCTCGTCGTCCGGCGTCTCCGGGGTCACCGGTAATTCGCCCGTCGCGAGGCGTAGTCGATCCTCCGTCGCGCGTCGTAAATCGAGAGCGAGCCGGCGAAAGTCTCGGGACTGCGCGAATTTACCATCGCTTTCCCAACGCTTCGCCAACGCCAAGGCGGTCTCGAATTGCTGGGCTTGCCAGAGTTGGCCAATCTTCTGAAGAACGAGCCAATGAGTCTTGGCCAATTCCACGGGCTCGGCGCTGACCCCGAGACTTTGTTCCAAGGCCTCGGTTTCAAACGTCAAGCCATCGAACTCGGGAGGCCATGCGATGGGCGCCTCGTCGATGGCGACGCGAGCGGCGTGCGCCGAAACGAAATCGCGGGCAAAAATCGCGAGTCGCAAATCCTCCAACAGATACGCCGCGAGATCGACCGTCGGCAAGTCGTCGAGTTCGAGTTGTTCGCTGAGTCGCGTCGCTTCGTACGCATGCAGATCGCGATTCTGGAGCGACTCCAGAGAAACACCAACCTCTTGTCGGCGGCGAATCAAATCGATCCAGTCCACCGGTTCTCGTTGGACGACCACCGGGGGTTCGGTTCCGGTGTCCGTTGAGTCACCGGTGCTCGCGGCCGAATCATCGTTCGCGACGAGCGGGCCAGGTGGAGGCAACGGAACGGAATCCGCGATCATCGTAACGACCGACGGAACGGTCGCGTCGTTGCTCGCGGGGGTCGATGGAGTTTCGTTGCCACCATCGCCGACGGGGAGATTGGTCGTTGGTGTGACGACTTCCGCATCGGGAATCGCGGTCTCTGAAGAGGGCTCCGGCGGATCCGGGGCGACCGCCGCGACTTCCTCGGCGGGGCGGTTCAACCATCGAGTCACCCCGATGACTCCGATGGTTAGCGGGAGCATCGCGACGAGTCCAATCGCTCCACCCACCGCGATGGGCGCAAGGAGATGAGCATGGGGCTCGAGTTTCAAGCGAATCGGCTCGGGCAATGCCGCCAGAGCCTCGTCGACCCACGCTGGGACTGGAGCGGTGGATTCAGCGAGGCCGTATTCGTCCGCCAACGCGTCGTGGGGTTCAAGCTGGAAATCGTCGGAAGGATCATCGTCCCGCCATTCCAATTCACTATCCAACCCCGCGGACGAATCGGTCGCCGCCGAAACCGCGAGCGCGGCGGTAGGAGCCATCGAAGCAGGTAGCGGAGGACGGGCTTCGGGAGGCGTCGCGGTGATGGTTCCAGTCGGACCGTGCGCCGAAGGGCCCGGACTCTCGCCAGCGAGCAAGGTAATGCCGGCTCGAGAAACTTCGTTGGCAAGTCGCTGGGAAATTTCCGCGACCGCGCCTTGTTGCAACGTGCGCAGAAAAGCCAATCGCTGTTCCATCGCAAGTCGAATGACCTGCTCGTTCTTTTCTCCGGCATTGAGTCCCAGCAGCCGCCATGCCGACGGCGGTTGCTCGGCTGGCGGAATGCCAAGCAAGCGATGATAGGAATCGGCGAGGTGCGAACTCATGGTTGGCCCCGTTGCACCGATTCCAGTCCGGGCACGAGACTGCCGACGGGAAGCCAACTGGCCCACCCACCATCGGCGATCTCGATATTCCTCAACGCTCGAACCGAGTCGTGTTTCAGGTCGAAACGCGGCGTGACGGCCGACGAAACCAAAGTGACGCGGCGAGTCGAGTACGTGACGTTGGCCAGGGTCGAACCGGTTTGCTCGGACCTCACATCCGATCGCTCCACCACCCATACTTCGTAAACGCCGGGTAGCATGCCGGAGCCCCCGGCTTCGGAAACCAACCGAGCGACTCCCTCGTCGTCGGTCTGCCCAAAGTAGTACGGCAATTCCCAATCGTTATCAGTGCGTGGACGGTTGGGGATCGCGATCACCACCGCATTGGGAACCGGTTGAGAATCGGCTCGGACCGTGAACGAACAATCCACGATTGGGTCGGGGGGAACGCAGCCACACTGCAGCACAATCGTGGCCAACACCGCCCAAGCGGTCCATCGTCCGAGCCGCGCGCTTCGAGAGTCGTCACGTGAAGTGGCTCGGTCGACGTTGTGTGATTCGTTTCGCGGGTTCGTCGAGTCATTCATGGAGATCGGCAGCTTCCTACTTTTTCGGGCAACGAACCTTCGATCCAACACGAGCGATGCGCTTCACTCAATACCGTCGCGATGAGCGGGCCGGGCCCATGGCGGTCGGACTGGATTCACCAACGTCGCGCGATTCCGTTCGCGCCGATCCGTGGTCGGAAGCCAGCGACGGGGCGTCCAATCGAACCCAGGTCGCCAATCGATCCGGAGCTTCTACCAGTTAACGGGAGGCCGGAAATCCGGGCTCAACCGAATCCCACGACTTGGTCCAATCCCCGGTTTAATTGGCGACACCCCCGGTCGGTTTATCAAACTCCGATGCGGACCGACTGTTTCGGCTTGATCCTCAAAAATCCGGGGTGAACGGGTCCTCGCCTATTCTATTCTCGTGACCCCGTTGAGGGAGTCAATTCGGGCGGCCGAGGTCGAGCGAATGAATCCCACGCAATTCATGGGGATCCAACGGATTCACGGGGATCGTCAACGCCCCAAATTACCGGGACGACGACGCCTCGAAACCCCTTGGCATGTCGGGTTACAATCGCTGGAAGAGGCGGGACGCAGCGAGAGCTTCCGGCGTTGAGTACGCCGTTGTCCATTCCCGGCTCGTTGATCGCATTTTTTCAGAGAGACATCGCCCGTGGAGATTCGCCGGCAACCGACCCGCAGCGTTCGAATTGGCTCGATTTCAGTCGGGCACCAACATCCGATCGCGGTACAAAGCATGACGGCCACGAAGACTCAAGACATCGACGCGACCGTCGCGTTGGTGGAGCAGCTGCGAGCCGCCGGCGCGGATGTGGTGCGGATCGCGGTGGATAGCCGGAAGGATGCCGCCGCGTTGGCCGAGATTCGCCAACAAACGACCGCCAACCTTTCCGTCGATCTGCAAGAGAATTATCGGCTCGCGGAGATCGTGGCCCCTTTCGTCGACAAGATTCGATACAACCCAGGGCATTTGTACCACCACGAACGCGAGAAGCCGTGGCAAGAGAAGGTGAAGTTCCTCGTGTCGGTCGCTCGCGAGCACGACTGCGCGATGCGCGTCGGCGTGAACTGCGGTAGCGTCGATCCGGCCAAGAAGGAGCAGTTCGATCCGGCCGATGATCTGGGACCGATGCTCTCGAGCGCGCTCGAACATTGCGGGCTGCTGGACGAGCTGGGTTTCGAGCGATTCGTCGTATCGCTCAAGGATTCCGATCCGCGAAAAGTCATCGAAGTCAACCAACGGTTCTCCGAGGCGCGTCCCGAGGTTCCCTTGCACTTGGGAGTGACCGAAGCGGGCATGCCGCCCGACGGCATCATCAAGACCCGGATCGCCTTCGAGCAACTCGTTTCGCGAGGCATCGGCGATACGATTCGGGTCTCGCTTACCGTCCCCAATCACCGCAAACATGAAGAGATCGATGCGGGCCGGGAGATCCTCGCGGACATTGCCGCGGGGCGAGTGCGAAGCGTGGTCGACTACGGCCTCAAAAGCCTCAACATCATTTCGTGCCCAAGTTGTTCACGAGTCGAAAACGAAGCGTTCGTCGACCTTGCCCAACAGGTTCGCGAAATGACTCGCTACGCGCAGGACTACGACATCACCATCGCGGTGATGGGCTGCCGAGTGAATGGACCGGGGGAAACCGACGATGCCGACCTGGGGCTTTGGTGCGGGCCCAACTTCGTGAATCTCAAGCGAGGTCCCGAGGAGCTCGGCGCCTATCCCTACGACCAGATTCTCGAGCGGCTAAAACAAGAATTGGATCAATTGGTCGCGAACCGAGCCCCGGCATCCGAACAAGGTTAACAGGACACAAGACTCGGCGACGTGCCGGTTCCAAGACGGCGCGAGAATGGTTCGGTCCTGAACGGACAACGATCGAAACGGTCAGGCCAAGATGCCTTGAGCGGTTACGGACGACACTCACACCTGGGGAGCGACATCAGTGAGCGGCATCTATCTCGGTTGCGATTTGGGCGGCACCAAGCTGCTCGTGGTGGCTTACGACGAGAACTTCAAGGTGCTCGGACGAGCCCGCAAGAAGACCAAGGGCCACGAAGGAGCCGAAGCGGGACTCAAACGCATCGGTGATACCATCCTGGAAGCGGTCGAGCATGCCAACGCGAAGCCAGAAGACATTCAAGTCGTTGGCATCGGCTGCCCGGGCCCACTTGAGCTCGATCGAGGGTTCGTGCGAGAAGCGCCCAACCTGGGCTGGAAGAACGTGCCGATGCGCGACGTCTTGCAGGAGCGTTTCAAACGCCCGGTGTTTGTCGCCAACGATGTCGATCTGGGAGTCTATGGGGAGTGGCGGTTTGGAGCCGGCAAGCAAGAACGCTGTGTGGTCGGCATGTTTCCCGGCACCGGTATCGGCGGCGGATGCGTGTACGAAGGCAAGATCTTCCGCGGCAAGGTGACCAGCTGCATGGAAGTGGGCCACATCCCGATCATGCCCGAAGGTCCACTGGATGGAGCTCACAATCCAGGATCGCTCGAGGCTCTCGCTAGTCGGCTGCGCATCGCCGCCGAGGCGGCTCAAGCCGCCTATCGCGGGCAGGCTCCGTTCCTGCGAAAGAAGGCGGGAACCGACATTTCCGATATCCGGAGCGGTGTTCTCGCGCAGTCGATCGCCGATGGCGACAAAGCGGTCGAGCTCATCGTCAAGCAAGCCGCCGAGCATATGGGGCTGGGCATCGTCACCCTCATTCACCTCCTGGCCCCCGACATCGTCGTGATGGGCGGCGGCTTGGTGGAAGCGATGCCGAAACTGATCGTCGACACGGCCGCCAAGTGCGTCAGCCAACGCGTGCTTCCGTCCTACAAGGGGACGTTCAAGATTGTCGCCGCGGAGCTTGGCGATGACGCGGGAGTGATGGGTGCCGCGGCTTGGGCCCGTGCCCAACATGAAACACAGCCATAGGTGGCGTCGCACTCGCGATTCCGATCAGGCGCGGGGCCGAACCTCGTCCCGAGGCGGCTGACCGGCGCGGTCGCTCGTCCGCCGAGCCGAGGCTTGAACCGTTACGCAATCAACGTAGACAGATGAATTCATGTTAGACGGACCCCCGACCACTGATGTCGATCCCGACGGCCGGCCACCGCAACCGGTCGCGGTGATCGATATTGGCGCGACTAGCGTGCGCATGGCGATCGCTCAATTGCGGACCGACGGAGGCGTGCGCATTCTTGAGAATCTTTCGCAAGCGATCTCCCTCGGTAAGGATTCGTTCATCAAGGGACGGTTGGAGCGAGCGACGATCGAGGATTGTGTCCGCGTGATGCAGATCTACGCCAAGAAGCTGACCGAGTATCAAATCGGTCGCGACGAAGTGCGAATCGTCGGCACGAGCGCCGTGCGCGAAGCGGCCAATCGGCTCGCCTTTCTCGATCGGCTCTACATCGCGACCGGTTTCGACATCGAGCCGTTCGACGAAGCCGAGTTGCATCGCGTGACCTACTTGGCGGTGAAGCCCGCCTTGGAACGCCAACCCGAATTGTCTCAAAAGCCGGTCGTCGTCTGCGAGATTGGCGGTGGCAGCACGGAAGTGCTTGGTCTGGTCAACGATTCGATTGAGTTCTCGCAAACCTATCGCTTGGGAAGCTTGCGGCTGCGCCGAACCCTCGAGGCCTATCACGCGCCGACTCAGCGGATCCGTGACATCATGGAACGCGAGATTGAAAAGACGGCCAATCAGATTCGGGAGCACTTCGCCACGTTCGACAATCGCGAGTTTGTCACGATGGGCAGCGACATGCGGTTTCTTGGATCGCTTCTGCGGCCCGGCGAGAATTTCCGCGTGCCCGTGCGACTCGAGATGGACGAAGTCGATGAAGTGATCGACCAGCTCGTTGGATTGAGCGTGGACGCGTTGGTCCATCGACACCATTTGAGCCTGCCGGATGCCGAATCGTTGGCTCCCGCACTGTTGGCCTACCAGCACATCGCCCAAGCACTCGGAGTGACCCATCTTTGGGTCGCGTCGGCCAATATCCGAGACGGCTTGCTACGCGACATGTGGATGCGGAAGACTCGCTCGGCCGAGTTCACCCAGCAAGTGACTCAATCGGCTCTTGATCTGGCGGAGCGTTTTCACGTCGACCTCGACCACGCCAAGCATGTCGCACATCTGTGCCGATCGTTATTCGCCGAGCTTAAAGCGGTCCATCAGCTCGAGAGCCAATTCGAGCTGTTGCTCGTTGTCGCCGCGTTGCTGCACGAAGTTGGACTCGCCATCGGACATCGCAGCTTTCACAAGCATTCGATGTACATCATCGCGAATAGCGAGGTGTTTGGCGTGGGCAAACACGAATTGCGAGTCATCTCGCTCGTCGCTCGCTACCATCGCCGGGCCTCGCCGCAACCCGTGCATGCGGGCTACGCCGAACTGGATCGTGAGCAGCGAGTCGTCGTTTCGAAGATGGCCGCCTTGTTGCGTATCGCCAAGGCCTTGGATGACTCGCGCAATCAACGCATCCACGAGATCGACGTGGAAGTTCGCCCCGACAACGTCGTGATCCAGATTCCCGGAGTCGAGGATCTGGCTCTCGAAAAGATCGCGTTGCAACAACAGGGAACGCTTTTCGAGGAAGTGTTTGGCAAACGAGTCGTTTTGCGGGCTCGACCGGCTCAGCGAAGCACTTACTGAGTCGATGCGGTTGGCTCGGTTTGAACCGTGAATCACCGACCGAGCTTCGCCCGACGATCCCAACGAACGAAACAACGCCCCCTACATCGCCAAGTGAATGCCGACTGATGGACGACACGAATCAACGATATTTCAATCGCGAGCTTAGCTGGCTCGAGTTCAATCAACGCGTTCTGGACGAAGCTCGCGACTTGTCGAATCCAGTGCTAGAGCGAGTGAAGTTCCTGGCGATTACCGCCTCGAACTTGGATGAGTTCTTCATGGTGCGCGTCGGCGGCCTCCAGATGTTGGCCGAGACCGGCTCGTCCAAGACCGATCCCACGGGGTTGGGCCCGCAACAGCAGTTGGATGCTATTCGGGCTCGCACGCGCCAGATGGTCGCGGACCAGTACGCCTGTTTGGCCGAGCTAGAGGAATTGCTCAGCGACCTTGGCATCCGGCGACTCACTTCGCGCACGCTCAGCGACAGCCAGCGAGCGGTGCTGGAACGGAACCACACCGACGATATCGTGTCGGTGCACGCGCCGCTCGCCGCCGATATTGACGCGATGCCGCACCTGCAAGGGGGCACGGTTTACGTCTGTGTCCGCTTGCGAGGATCGAGCGGCGATTCCTCGGCCGACGAGTCGGAAGGCGGATCGCGGTTCGCCGTGATCCCCTTGTCGACGAACTTGCCTCGGTTGCTCGTTCTGCCCAGCGACAAGGGGCACGAGTATCTCACGCTCGAAGACGCGATCGCGATGCTCGCCGATCGGTTCTTTCCCCGCGATCAGATCTTGGACTGCGCCGCCTTTCGGATCACTCGCAACGCCGACATGTCGGTGCGGGAGGACAGCGCGGAAGACTTGATGAGCGGCATGCGCGAGATTCTTCTCGAGCGACATTGGAGTGACTGCGTGCGACTGGAGGTCGCGGCCTCGGCTTCTCCCGAGGTTCGGGCCTTTCTGTCGCAAGCCCTCGACGTCGAGGCCGCCAAGATCTACGACATTCCGGGCCCCTTGCACCTCACGGCCTGGATGAGCCTGACGAGCCTGCATGGCTATGAAAGCGCCAAGGCCGAACCTTGGCCGCCGCAGGAATCTCCCTTGCTGGGCTCGACCGAGGATCCGTTTCAGGTTCTCGCCCAACAAAGCGTGTTGTTGTGCCATCCGTACGAGAGCTTCGAGCCGGTCGTTCGGCTGCTCGAACGCGCGGCGGTTGATCCCGATGTCTTGGCGATCAAGCAGACGTTGTACCGCACCAGCAAGGACAGCCCCATCATCAAGGCGCTGGCGCGCGCCGCCGAGAACGGCAAGAACGTTACCGCCTTGGTCGAGCTCAAGGCACGTTTCGACGAACAACGCAATATCGATTGGGCCCGCCGACTCGAAAGCGCGGGCGTGCATGTGATCCACGGCGTCAAGGGACTGAAGACCCATGCCAAGATTTGCATCATCGTGCGGCGCGAGGATTATGGAGTCCAACGCTACGTCCATTTCGGCACGGGCAACTACAACGAAGCCACCGCGCGGCTCTATGGTGACATCAGCTACTTGACCAGCGACGAAGACCTAGGCGCCGACGCGATCGCGTTCTTCAACGCGATCAGCGGCTATTCCGAACCCCTTCCCTTCCGACGCATCGAAGCCGCCCCGCTGGGACTGCGCGACAAGCTGCTCGAGTTGATCGACATCGAGATTCAGCGGAAACAGGAAGGCATGAACGCGTCGATCACCGCGAAGTTCAATTCGCTCGTCGATCCGGAGTTGACCGACGCGCTTTATGCCGCTTCGCAAGCGGGAGTCGAGGTGAAACTCAACATCCGCGGCATCTGTTGTTTGCGTCCCGGCGTGCCCGGCCTCAGTGAGAACATTCACGTCGTCAGCATCGTTGATCGATTCCTCGAGCATGCTCGGATCATTCATTTCCATCATGGTGGCGATGACTTGGTCTTCATTTCTAGCGCCGATTGGATGCAACGAAATCTCGACAAACGGATCGAGTTGCTGACGCCGATCGATGATTTGGAGAGCCGACGGCGGCTGATCGAGATTCTCGAGACCTACTTCCGAGACAATGTGAAGGCGCACGTCTTGATGGCGGACGGGACCTACCGACGCGTGCGCGATCTGGCCGAGAACAGAGGTCGCAATCAAACGATGTTTCGGAGTCAGTGGGAGCTATGGAAGAAGGCCGTGCAGGCGAAGGCGACCGACGACCAAGCTCGGCATACTCGATTTGAACCGCATCAAGGTCCGGACGACGCACCGTGAAGACAGTACCGCTCAGTCTAATGCTCATGCGACATGCCAAGTCGGCATGGGATGACCCCGAGCTTTCCGATCACGACCGACCCCTCAACGGGCGCGGGCGGGATGCCGCGGAAAGAATGGGACGATACATGGTGGAACAAGGTCTTGAACCTCAACTCGTGCTCTGCTCGAGTGCGGTTCGGACAAGTGAGACGTTGGAAATCCTGAGCCGCTCGTTCACACACGAGCCCCAGGTCCACCATCATCGCGGTCTCTATCTCGCGAGCCCAGCGACGATCCTACAAGCCATTCGACGCTGGGCCGAGAAGGAGGCCCGCATTCTCTTGCTGGGGCACAACCCCGGCATGCATGAGCTCGTCGAGCACTTTACCGAGCCACTCGACAAGTTCCCCACGGCCGCTCTGGCCGAAATCTCCTTCGACCTGGCCGATTGGCAATCCTTGATCGAAGCGAGCCGGCCTCGATGTTGGCGAGTGGTGACACCCAAATCGCTCGCGGATGGCGCCTGACGCGGCGTCCTAGCGGCGGCGTTATCGCTGCCGCTGGATGTACCGTACGAACTCCCGGTCGAGCGCCTCCAGGTCTTGCCCGAAGTGTTCGCGGAATAGCTCGAGACGCTCGTCCGCCGCGCTGACCCCGAGCGGAGTCAGGCCTTGCAAGTCGCGCAAGTAGGCCGCGAACTCATCGCGTTTGACTCGAGAGAGGTAATACACCAACCCCCATGCTTCGGCGTACGCGTCGAGGACGGTCTCGCCGCTCTTGAATCGCTGGTCGTCAACGAGCGTACGGACCAACCCATCCGCCTCGCGATCGAGCAGACATTGCTTGAGTTGCGGGAGTCGCAACGGATTGAGCTGCCCAATGCCTCGCCAGCCAGTCCGGCTCCGCAAGTCAGGCGTCTCGAAGAACGCCGCCATGCCTTCGTTGACCCACATCGGATAATCGGCCAGCCGCTGTTGCAGTCCGACGTTGTACGAGACCTGATGGGTCGCCTCATGCACGATGGTGGCGACGAGTCCATAGGCTTCGGGGCGCGAGAGGACCGCGTTGATGCGATCGGCGTTCGAGCCACGCCGCGGCTCGGGGTCATCCGATTCCGTAAGGTCGTACATGACCACTTCGTTGTGGAGCAAGTGATAGTAGGCGATGATCGAGCCCGGAGGCCCACCCAACTCCTGCTCCGCGTACTGTTCGAACCTGGCTCGAGATCCCAGGATCACGACCGGGAGCGGAAACGCCGGCTCGTTCAATTCGATGTCTCGTTGTCCCCAATACGAGTCAAACCCGCGAAGCAAACGTTCAAACAACGAACCGACCCAAATCGCGAACGCGGAACTCGTTTCGTAGGCGATGACATAGTGCTCGGTCTGGTGAATTTGAAAGCCATCACCGAGTCGCTCCCGCATCAGCGCCGCGAGCTCGTCCGAAGTGATCGGTGCGAACTGATTGTCATTGCGCGTGCGAGTTACGATATCCTGCGGCTCCAAGGTCCACTGCCGGCCACTCGGTTCCTCAAGCAGCAGCCCGCCATCCTGGGCCTCCACCAGGATCCTCCCCTCGACGGTGATGAGCTTGCCATCCACGGCGGTTTGCACGACTTCATTGGCCGCTACGACCCCGGTAGTTTGCACGGTAATCCAAAACACCGCGAGCCAAAACGGCGCGATCCAACTCGCTGCGCGGTGCGATACCAGTCGCGGGCGGGGAAAACGAGCCTGGCTTACCGCGCGGCGGGATGGGGACCGAGTGGTCGAGCGACTGGGTGCATCCATCACACTTCCTCGATGATTCAGGGGGCCATGAGCGACAACCGCCTTGCCGCCAGTAACACCGGTGCAGCATAGCGGTTGGGATCAGCGCGAGCGACCCAAACGCGCGGCGAGGCCACCGAGCAATAACGCCGCCAGACCATAATCCAGCGTGATTGCCGCCACCTGATCGTCAACTCCCGCGTGCACCATTCCCAACAAGCGGCGCGAGGCGGTATCGACGCCGGGTGGTAATACGAGGTTCGTCGCGGCGATATCGGTGAGCGCCAACAGAAACAACGCGGCCACCAAACCGACGAGCCAACCTCGATGGGGAGCCCCTTGCACGCGCCACCAGCGCGACCAAGCCGAACCGAATTCCAGGCGAGCCAGATCATTGATTTGCCTCGGGACCTGCCAAGCGATCAGACCGAGACCGGCGACCGCGATCGGCAACAGCTTGAAGGCAAGGAGGGTGGCGGGGAGTAGCAAGGACCGATCCCAAAGGGCGATCGTCAACGCTCCACCCCAGGTCCGCGCGGCCAACGCGGCGACTCCCAATAAAGGCGCCGGCACGGCCAGACATACCGCTAGGATCACGATCACGACCAGCGCGCCCCAGCGTCCGCGAGCCAGGACCACGAGGGTTCGCGCTAAGAGCAGATCGAGGGTCACCGCCAGGGCGCTGATGGCGATTGAATAGCCGAGCTCGTAACGCAGCCGCCACGGGACTTGCCAACAACGTTCGATCAGCGCGGCAAGTCGCCAAGCGACCACCGGAGTCGAGTTCATGGGACCGCTACTCACGACGCGGCCGGCTTGCTGGATCAAATAACTGGCGGGAATGAACAGGAGCGCCGCGATCATCACCAGACCGATGCCGCCAACGACCCAATTCAGTGGATGGTTCGTGGCGGGCAACCGAGGCTCGAACGTCAACCGCCGCCCGACACGAGTGCCCCAGGCGAGGCCCAACGATAGACTCGCGGCCAGCGCTGCGTTGGCCCAAAGATGCGCGGACCACGGAAAGCGATAAGGAACGACATCGCCAAGAGGACCGGGGACGATGGGGGCGAAGCCGCCTCCCAGGGGATACCCCAGATAAATCTCCTCCGCATAGGTTCGTACGGCGAAGACATCCGACGCGGTCATGTCCCCAACGACGCTCGCCACGAGCAATCCGGCGCACAACACGCCGGCCGTCGCCCAACGTTGCCATGCGGCCAACGAAAATGCCCGTCCTTCCGTGGCCGCGAGTTCCTCGAGCCCGCGCACGCGCACCATTCGAAACCAGCTGAGGATCGCGACCCACCACGGTGTGATCGCCAAGGTATGTACCCAGATCGTGGCGGCTTCGCCCCGCATGAGACCCAGGCCTCGACTCGCTGGGTCGCGCGGCGCGGTCTGGCTCCAGAATCCTCCCAGGATCTTGATGACCGGATGCAAGACCGAGTCGGGATCCTGCCAAACCGCCTTCCAGGCGATGGTGAGCGTGCCCAAGGGAAACGCGGCCCACGCGACAAGCAGCGCGATCGCGATCCACCGCGCGCGCGAAGGCGTTTTGCTCAGAGCCCAAGTCAAAAAGCCGGCCAGCAGCAATCCACGCCAAAGCACGCCGATCAGAACGCTTTGAGTCTGGCGGAATACGACGCCCACCTCGGCATGTCGCATGAGCGGGAGCAAACCAATCGCCAGCCCCACGACCAATATCCAGGGCAAGTGGCGGTCGAAGATGGGGCCAACCGCGCGATGGAATGACGGTCGCCATGACGGGCGATTGGCGGCTGGTGTTTCGCTCACACGCCGGGGTGTGGAATCAGGAGGGAGCCGCGAGTTCGCCATCTTCGCTCCCAAACATTCGTCGAATGCAAAAGCCCTGGATGCCGCGCGTTTCGTGAAACCGTCC
>JAGQPS010000092.1:6587-16583 GCA_020426595.1 Planctomycetales bacterium | reverse complement strand
CTTCTCGATCGCCGCCGGTCGGTCGGTTTCCACGAGGGCTAGGACTTCATCGAGTCTCGCCTCGAATTCAGCCTGGGCTCCTTCCGCGTTGGCGATCAATCGCGCGAGTTCCTTTTGTCGCAGTTTGGCGAATAGGTGGAAGCCGCGATCCTCCGAGTCCAGATCGCTCTCGGCCGCCGCTTCTCCATAGGTTTCCCAGGCGGAGAGCCATTCCTCGTCATCCTCGAGAAGCCAAGCTTCCATGCATCGCTGTTCGCCTCGCGACCGAGCCGGCCTTTGACGGTCCAGATCGAATTCGATCCGGCACCCAGCGATGCGTGCCTCGCTTAGATCCAGCAGCTCCCTCGCTTCGTCCGCGAAGGGACCCTCCGGATCGCGCTCCAAGACGGGGTTGAGGCAATCGCGCTGGGCGAGCAGTAGCGACTGCATGTCCCCGGCCGCCACGAGCTCACGGGCCTTGGCCATCAGCTTCTCGGGCTTGGCGGGCGTCAGGGCCCAACCCATGCCGATGCCGAGTAGTAGCACGACGACCATCAACGCGACCGACAGCAAGACAACCGAATAGTCGCGCGGTTTCCCTTCCGGCTTCTTCCGCATGCCAAGCAGTCGCCGCGCCTCTTCGGAGTCCTTGCCGATCGTGACCGGATTGAAGCCTCGCGCGGCCCGCTGGGCGACGCCCATCTTGCTGGCGTCCATCTTCTGGGCTTCCTCGATCGAGAGGACGACCGCGTGCATCGTATGGGGGCGCCGCGCCGCGTCTCCGTGAACGAGTTGGGCGATGAGACGATCGATCCAAACCGGAACGTCCAGTTCGACGGCGGCGACCGACGGAGGCGAGAGGTGCTTCTTGCGTTGGATGAGCCGCCCCATCGTTTCAGGCGCGAACGGGATCTTTCCAGTGATCGCCTCGAACATCATCACGCCCAAGCTGTACATGTCGCACTTGGTCGAGACATCTTCTCCGGCGAGTTGCTCGGGAGCCAAGTACGCGGCGGTGTCGAGCACTCGGTTGCCCGAGTCATCCCAGCGGCGCTTGCGCGCGCGGTTGACCCGCATGTCGCTGAGCCAGACTTTTCCTTCCGGGCTCACCAAGACCTTGTCGGGAGTTAGCTTGAGATGCAGTAGGTCTTGTTCGTGGAGATACTCCAGCGCCCGCGCGATCTGCAACGAGTAATCGAGGACTAGGTCCCATGCCAACTTGTTGCGGCGACCGAGGATCGCCGAGAGCGGCTCCGCGTCCACTTTCTCCATCACGAAGTAGAGCAAATCACCTTCGATGTCGGCGTCGTAGATGCGGACCAAGTTGGGATGATCGAGCCGCTTGAGAATACGCAGCTCAAGCTCGATCCGCTTGACCGCGAAATCGCGGTCGACCTTGCTGGTGATCTTGACCAGCTTGATCGCGACCTCGTTCCCCGTTTCCTCGTGGACCGCGGAAAAGACTTGATGGCGGTTTTGCCTCCCGAGGCGTTGGCCCAGTCGATAGGGGCCGATCTTCTCGATGGACATGACGCGGACTCTCTCTCGCGGTGGTTCGGATGGTCGTCGCTAGTTGCCGGAAGTGCTCGGATTGGGACGCACGGCCCGTCGGTCGGTCGCGCTGAATGGGTCGCACTGAATGGGTCGCTTCACGGACATCAAGAAACTTGAGTCTACGAGTCATGGACCGAGCTGTCAGCGAGCCGCGCGCGATGCGCTCCAACCACGTCGCCGTTCGCCTGGATAGCTCGATACGGTCGCGAGTGGCGACCATCGTGATGAGCCACCCATGACGGGTCAACGCACGAGCAGTCGAGGGTCGTGACGTAAGCCAAGGCGAGCGGGTTCGGTTCAACGGGCTCGATTCGCTGGGCTCGATTCGCATCGTGGCGGAATCGAGGCCGACATGTTCACGTGGACTCGGCACTCCCGTTCACTCGATCCGCAAGGATTCGAGCGTCGCGGCTGGCCGTTCCGCGCGGCACATCGCCCTACGAACCAATCGCCCCGCGAACCAATTCCGAGGCAAGCCGCTCCGGCGGGAACGCGCGCCGCATGTCCGACACGGAACCGATCCACACCGGGGATGGCTTCCAGTCGACCGTCGCGTTCATCGCGGAGTCAAGCTCCGGGCACTTTAAGAGGAGTAGGAACCGGAGACCGGTTTTCGAGGTCCCCTCATTCTAAGCAACCCTGGCCGAGTTGGGGTCCATCCGGACCGGTTTTGCTAGGATTCCGCGATAACCGCGGGGGCTACTTGAATGCAACCGCGTGGCTGTCCATTCTAAATAGGATACGGAAGTCCGATTCCGAGCCTCGCACGAGTCTCGGCAACGACTTTCCCCGCTCGCACCCTCCATCCTCCCCTGCCACCGTCGTTCGCGGGCAGCGGTGCCGTGTGGTTGCTTCGGCAATCCCCGGCATGGCGAGCCTCAAGAGACGATCCTACCTGCTGTAGCAAAGGCGATATCCATGATTCGCTCGCGTCATTCGTGGCTGAGTTGCCTCGCGTCGATGTTGGTTTTGGTCCTCGGTGCGGCCAGCACCTCAACGATTTTCGCGCAGGACGCGATCGTCGACGTGCATCGCGATCTGAAGCCGATCCTGGAATCTCGCTGCTTTCGTTGTCATGGCGGCGAACAAACCGAGGGCATGGACCTCAACGATTCGTCGTGGATCGACGACTACATCGTCGCCAACGAGCCCGGCGATAGTGACTTCTTCCAGCGACTGATCGCCGACGACGATTCGATCATGCCGCCGTTGGGCGAGGGAGGTCCGCTGGCTGGTTCCGAGATCGCCACGATCAAGTTGTGGATCGAGGAAGGAGCCGAGTGGCCCGAAGGTTTGCAACTCGGTGTCGAAGGCGAGGAGCCGGTGGTCGCCACCGAGCCTCAGTTGCCCGCGGGCTTCGTGCCGTTCGCCGAGCGAAGCCTGCCGGCCAAGCTGTGGGGTGTTCACGGTTGGTTCCATCCGGCGATCGTGCACTTCCCCATCGCGTTGTTCACCGTGGGCGCCTTGTTCGTGCTGCTCAATGCGCTGTTCAAGGGGAACTTCCGCGAGATCGCCTTTTGGTGCTTGTTGATTGGCACGCTGGGCGCGATCGCCTCGTGCACGATGGGCTGGTCATTCGCGGCCGAGAAGTCGGCGGCGGGTGACGAAGTGTTCTGGCATCGCTGGGGAGGCATCGTCGTGGCGGGCTTCTCGACTCTCGTGACCATCCTTGCCTTGCGACTCAAGTCGAGCGACAAGGGGCTGAGCCAAATCATCTGGCAATCAGGCCTGCTGCTTTGTGCGGCGATGGTCGGCTTGGTCGGTCACCAAGGTGGTGAGCTCGTGTACGGCGAGCACATGTACGAACGAGCGATTGAAAAGTACTTTCCGAGCAGCAAGGTTGAAACGCCGGCTCATACCGACGTAACGCCCGCGCCCGCGGAGGGGACTTCGAACGACACGACGGGTGACGAGTCGACTGGATCAGGCGAAACCGGTACCGGTGACGAGTCGAGTGATACGGGTTCCGGCGAGGCTTCGGCCGATACCTCGGATGCGAATACTGGTGAGAGCGATGACGAGTCGACCGACTCGCCAGGCACCGAAACGCCGTCGACCGAGTCGACCACGGATGACGCACCTGGCGGCACCGAGGAGACGCCCGCCACCACGACTCCGACCGATCCCGAAGCGGGTTCGGGAGATGGCGACGGCGGATCTCGCTAGACGAGTTCCGCGAGGTGAGCCACGCAGTTGTCGTTGAGGATCGAGGGTGAGCCGTCGGGCGAGAACTCGACGGTCGTGATGCTCGCGTTCCGATACGGACTAAACAGAAACTCGGGCTCGGGTTCACCGCGAAGGTGATCGACGACGAGCTTCTTGAAATCGGCGTGCATGACGCACGCGATTTGAACGGAGCTTCCGAGGAAGGTCCGCTTGAATCGTTCAACGATCCGCACCGCCCGCGCCGACGCCTGCGCGTCGGTCTCACGTGGCTGGCTTCGCCACCACCCACTCTCGTCGATCGCATCCTCGAGTACGGCGCCGGGAAAGATCCCGCGAATCTCGGCCGGACCGAATCCAGGGCGACCCTGAAAGTTGCTCGGCTGCCATCCGGCGTAGCAGCCGCCCCGTTCATGCAGATCGACCCAGATGCGAGGCTCCAGCCGAGTCGCCTCATGGATCGGCTGGGCGGTTTGCAGCGTGCGCCGAAACGGGCTCACGAGCAAGACATCGAGCGGTGTGCGAGCCGCCCAGCGGCCGAGCCCCGCGGCCTGCGCGAAGCCGGTGGGAGTCAGGTGGGGATCTTCCACGCGCTGATATTCGGGCAACGCATTGTTGGCCGATTCACCATGTCGAATCAGATAGAGTTTCACGCTCGGGACTCGAGTTCAGGAGACTCGGTGAAGGAATGGAAGCCGCGGCAAACCGAGCCGCATCGGCGGATCAGTCCCACGCCTCCACGCCCCGCAAACTCCCACAAACCCGCCCGCGCCGCAAGGAGTCGACGCGCGCGGCACGCCATGGGTGGGTGCGGCGCACGGGAGGACGGGAGCTTTGGATTTTGATCACGCCAAGGCGCGAAGACGCAAAGGGGATGAGTCACCGGAACGAGACCTTTGCGTCTTGGCGCCTTCGCGTGAGGATCATCCACGCATGGATCATCCGCGTGGGAATCAATCGCGCGGTCGTCGACGGTCGTGCCCAGGCAAGGATGATGGTCGCGAGAGCGTGGGAATCAGGATTCGCTGGTCGCCATGTAGACGAGTTCCCAGATGTGGCCGTCGAGATCCTCGAAGGCGTGGCCGTACATGAAGCCCATGTCCTGCACGCCGCGTGGGACTCGGCCGCCGAGCTCCACCGCCTTCGCGACGAGTTGGTCCACCTCGGCTCGCGATTCGCAACTGAGGCAAGTCAGTACCTCGGTCGTTTCCTTCGCGTTGACGATCGGCTTGGGAGTGAATGTCTTGAAGAACGACTCCGACAGCAGCATCACGTAAATGTCGTCGCTGATCACCACGCAAGCCGCTTGGTCGCTACTAAAACGCAGGTTGATCTCGAAGCCGAGAGCCTCAAAAAAGGACCGCGATCGCTCCACATCGCTCACCGGGAGATTGACATAGATCTGACGGCCCATGAAAGGCTCCGTGCACGCTGGCTTGAGAACGAGACTTGATGAGGTTGTGTCGCGCGGACCCGTCGGTGGCGCGAGTCAACTTGCGAGTCGAACACGTCGCCGCGTGACCCTGCCATTTGACTCTCGCAGGTTGTCACTCGTCTTTCAACGTGGAGCCTGCCCAAAGCACGCGAATTAAGCCGAGCGACGTTTGGGCATCGCGGCGAACCGCTCGGGTGGCAGAACGATCGACTCGACGCGTAGTCCAAACTTGTCGCCGATCTTGACCGCTTCTCCTTGAGCCACTTCGATGCCGGCGACTTCCACCGTGAGTGGTGCCTCACAGTTCTTGTCGAACTGGATGATCGAGCCGGGGCCAATATCAACGACTCGCGAAAGCTTCGTGCGGGTCGAAGCCAGGCAAACGCTGACCTTGACTTTGACTCGCAACAAGCTGCGAACGTACGGAGGGAGCAAATGGAGTTCGTGCTCCAATCGTTCATGGGGCGTTTCGTACACCGACATGTCGATGTCCGGTTCGTCGCCCACCAAGTTGATTGGGTTCGCCACGGAGTCGCTGGTTGGACCGCTCGTGGCGGCCGCGGTGGGCTTCGTCGCCTCGGCCGCGGGTTCGGCCTTGAGATCGAAGAGCTTGAGCCCGTCTTGAATCGGGAGCAACAACGCGGCTTCCCCCGAGACGTCGCCGGCCTGGACGACCCAGGGAATCAGAGCCAGAGTTTCGCCCGAGGCCAGCGCCAAGGCGTCCGCCAGATTGGGTGAGTAAGCCGCGCGCGAATCGAGCGGCATGAACTCGTCGGGCAAGACGTTCATGCCGAGCTCAAGTGCCAACGTTTCCAGCTTGCTCTGACCCGTGGGATCCGGAGCCGGACACCAGGCGGGCACCAAGCCATCGCCATGAGGCAACACGAGGACCGCGAATTGTCCTTCGATATCGAGCGTCAGGGCTAGACCCGCGTCCTTCCACGATTCGGCCCACTCGCCCCATTCCATCGTGCGCGGTTCGCCGACCTCGATCGTGAAGGTCTGATCGAGGGCTCGCGAGAGCACCGCGCCAATTTCCTCGGCATTGGCTCGGCAAACATCCGCAACCGCGTCTTTAAGATCTGGTCCGAACTCAGCCATTCGCTTGCCTCGGTCTGCTTTCGTCGCCGCTGTTCTGGAGGGCGTGATGGGCAACGGCCCGCCACTCCCCAACCTGCCGGGCGCGTGGCGTGAAGCCGAGCGCGTGGCACGTCGCATCGACGCCTATCGACTCGGCTCATCCTCGCCCGCCATTGCTTTCGCTAGAATTGCCCCACTGCTAGCGAGACGCTGAGTCGGTACGACGTCGAGGGTTGGGTGTTCCGTCCGGTGCGCGCTGGATTTGGCAGGAGACCTAAGTGAACGACAAACTATCGGTGCTTGACTGGTCGGTCATCGGTTTGTTTCTCGTGCTGATGCTGGGACTGGGAGCTTATCTCGCCTCGCGCATCAACAGCTTCCAGGAGTATTTCCTCGCGGGCGGGGCCCTCTCCACGCCGCTCTTGATCTGCACGCTCGTGAGCACCTACTACGGCTTGGACGTGACGTTTGGCACGAGCGAAACGAGCTTCTACTACGGGCTTTCAGCCTGGTTTTGGTACTGCCTGCCGTACTACTTGTTCATTGGGATCGCGGCGGTGCTCATCGCCAGTCGCCTTCGACGACACGACGCAGCGTCTCTCGCCGAGTTGTTGGAGCAGCGCTACGGGCGTGGCATGAGTGTGTTGGGGTCGGCGGCCTGTTTTGTCTACAGCGCGCCGATTCTGGCGATCGCCGGCTTGATGACTCTGATGAGCTGGCTGGGAGTGCCTGATGTTTGGGGCGTGCTGGTCACCGTCGGTATTTGCGCGGCTTACACCTCGATGGGCGGCCTGTGGGCCGACACGATCAGCGATACGGTGCAGTTCGTGTTGATGTGCGTGACGATCGCGCTCGCGCTACCACTCGCCGTCGAGTGGGTTGGTGGGTGGAGCTTTGTCGATCACTTGCCCACGTCGGCCGATGGGGAGCGGATCTTTCTGAGTCATCACGGTGGTCAGGGAGTGAGCGTCCTGCTGACTTGGGCCTTGGCGGGCACGACGGTGTTGGTCGAGCCGGCCTTCTATCAGCGAGTCTTCGCGGCTCGGGATACCAAGGCGATCACACGAGCCTTGTTGTTGGGGATTCTGTTGTGGGCCGCTTACGACTGGATTGTCGTGATGATTGGCATGATCGCCCAAGCGGCGGTTAGCCAAGGATTGTTGGCGTCGGACCTCGAGGGAAAACAAGCCTTGCTCGAGGTCGCGGTCACGGTCCTCCCGCTCGGGCTGCGCGGGATCATGATCGGCGGCATCATCGCGGCGGCGATGTCGACGATCGACTCGTATTCGCTGCTCGCCGCCGGCAATCTCGTTTACGACATTGGCAATCGCATGCTGCGGCGTCCCATGAGCGACCGGCAGTTGGTGTGGGCGATGCGCGGGGCGGTGGTGTTGGTGTTGTTGCTTTCGGTCGCCGCCGCGCTCGGCTTCGAGCGTCTGCGTCATGCGTGGCTCTTCATGTCCTCGCTGCTCGCGGCCACCACGCTCGTGCCAACGATGGCCTGTTTGTTTGGCAAGCCTCGTCGTGGAGCCGGTCTTTGGAGTGGCTTGATTGGTCTGATCGGCTTGGTCGCTTACTTGGTGATCGTGATTCGCTGGGGCACCTACAACGTGGAGGACGAGGTGTATGTGCTGACCTGTCAGTTGCCACTCTTGGGCGCGGTGGAGCTGGAGCAATACAACGGTGTCGTGGTCGCCCTCCCCTGCTCGTTGATTGGACTCGCGTTGGGTCAGTGGTGGTATCGCCACGGACCGCTAAGCGAGCCGCCACCGGCCCGTCAGGAGGCGGAATGATGTTAGCGATCGTATCGTGGCTCAGTATTGTCGTGCTTAGTCTCGGCAGCTCCGTCGTGTTCGTGTGGGCGATGATCGACCTCGCGCGTGTCGGCCGTGAGTCCCGGAAGGGGTGAGCGTGAAGCGCAACCGCGCGTTGTCGGCTCGGCCAGCGCGGCTCATGACGAATTCGGCGAACGGCCTCGCGTGAATCTCGGCCGAGCCCGACAAGAACGACCGCGGGCCGGCCCTGGGAGGACCGGCCCGTGGATTGACGCCGACTGCGAGTCGCGGCTCGTTTACATCGCCGCTCGTATACATCGCGGCTCGTTTACTTCTTGGTGTAGACGATCTCCATCGTCTTGGCCCAGCCGCTGGCGGTGTCGGCCGCGTTGTACATCGTGAAGGTACGAGAGCCGTCCTCGTTGTAGACGGCGACCGACTTGTGTCGCTGCTTGGTGCCGTCCGGTCCGACCGCCTCCATGAGGAAGGTCATCGTCCGCGAATCCGCGTCGTAGGTCCCTTCCATGGTGGCGATATGCGGGGTCATCGAGTCGACCCAAGTTCCGACATACTTCTCGGCGACTGGGTCGTAGCCGAAGGTGCCATGGCCGACGAACTCCTCCCCCCCGATCTCCGAGGTGAAGTCGCTGATGACCCACAGGCCACCGCCAATGAGCCGGTTGACCTCGGATCCCGAGCCCTTGATCGGCTCCGGCACACCCGGAATCCACATGGTCATCGCGGCGTTCCATTCCCCTTCATCCTGGGTCAGAACCTTGTGTTGTTCGGTCAGGGGGGACTCCTGAGCGACCGACAGGGAAGCGGAGCCGATCAGGCCCCAAGCGGTCAGTAGCGCGATTGTGAACAGTTTTTGCACGGTGCGGATCTCCAGATGAGAAAAAGAGTTTGAACGAAAAGGCGATATTCGTTGGGAACGCTCAGGTCTTGAACGCCGGTCCCGCGAGCAGGTTTCGGCGAGCGATATCGTGGCTAGTCGTTAAGCGGGCGGCCGGGCAAAGGCGAATTCGTCCCTTGGCCGGCGTCGCGAGCGTCGCGGCCTCGCCATGCGGACCGCGTGGAACCGTTGTCGGGATGGCGATTTCCAGGGAGTTGCCGTCGCTCCCGGAAAATTGCTCCCTTGAAGCGATTTCGTCGTTTCTCTATACTCTGCCGGTTTCGGGTCCACCTTTGGGGATCAACCAGGGGCACCCGGAGGCGCAGTGCGGCTTGGCCGAACAGACCAACGCTTCGTCGCCTCTTTCAGTGAGTCTGTTCCGAATTTCAACTGAGTCGAGCCATGGCGGTTCCCAAGAGAAAACAGTCGAATTCCCGTACCGGAATGCGACGATCCCACGATTTCCTGAAGGCCAAGCAAACCAGCGCTTGCCCCAAGTGCAGCACGTCGCGGCCTCAGCACGTTGTCTGCCCGAATTGTGGCTACTACATGGGCCGCGTATTCGAGAAGGAAGATTCGGGCGAGTGATCGCCGGGTCGACTTTCGAGTCGGCCTGCCGAACCGGGGCTGGTTGTCCGAGCCGGTTTTTGCGTCGGTTTTGTCTCGGGCTCGTCAGGGCTCACGGAACCAGCCGATAGCAACTACCAAGTGCGAGACTTGGCCCGCTCCTCCGCCTGAACGGCTTTGAACCAATCGCGATCCGTTTTGACGTCGCGATCAGAGCCTCCCTCCGAATTCCACCCTCTCGGTTTGCTTCACCCAAGCCCGACCAAGGAACCATCGCCATGAAGAACGATATTCATCCGAACTACCGCCCTGTTGTTTTCGTGGACAAGCAGGCCGACTTCAAGATCCTGACCGGATCGACCATGCCTTCCCGAGAAACGATTCAATGGGAAGACGGCAACGAATACCCGGTCGTTTATGTCGACATCAGCAGCGCGTCGCACCCGTACTTCACGGGTAAGCAGAAGTTCGTCGACACGATGGGTCGCGTCGAGAAGTTCCGCACCAAGTACGCCGGTGGCTACAAGTCGGTGCAAAAGAAGAAGTAA
>JAGQPS010000092.1:0-6488 GCA_020426595.1 Planctomycetales bacterium | reverse complement strand
AGCGGCTCACCGCGTGTTGCTCGATCCAGTCAACACGCTTTCGGGCTCGGCTTGAATCTCGAGGGGACGGTTCTTGATGGACGGTCCCCTTTTTGCTGCGCGGTGCCTTTTGCTGCGAGGTGCATTCGTCTTGCTGCGACTCCGGCTCGCTGCGTTACTTGTTCGTTAAGCTTTTGCTCACGGTATTCTGTGTTCGCTCTGCCTTATCCAAATCGCCGCGATATCCCTTTTTCCATCGAAGCTTGTCGCGCGGCTTTCGCATTAACCGGTCGGCATCGCACACCGGACGGCAGGCGATCAGCGATGCGAGAATCGTTGGACGCGAAGCGTTAACCGCGAATCGAAAGATCGACGACGCGGTTTAAGACAAAAGGGAATTCGGTCCGCGACTTTTTCGGTATGATCAGAGAGTCGTTTCTCCTCTCGGTTCCTTTCGCTCTCGGAACGTCATGACGTCGGCTCAAACTCAATCCCATGATCGACCCTTGCAAGGCAAGCGAATAGCCTTTCGGGGACGGTTGAGGCTGGCGACTCAGAGCCAGTGGGAGCAGCTTGTGCGCGGCGCGGGCGGGTTGCTGGTCGCGATCGATGAGCCGGCGGATTTGCTCGTCGTGGGCGAGGGAGACGTCGAGGCGACGCCCGCGGATTGGGGTTTGACTCGCTTTGGCGATTCCGCGCCGGAGGTGCTCGACGAAGCCGGGCTATGGACGATGCTTGCCGCCGAGCCGCAGGAAGGCGAGCCTCGACAGCTTTACACTCCGGCGATGGTCGCGGAGCTCGTGGGAGTCTCACTCGCCACGATCCGCAATTGGCAGCGTCGAGGGCTGATCAGTCCGTGTCGCATCGTGCAGAACCTGGCGTACTTCGACTTCCAAGAGGTCTCCGCCGCGTTGTTGCTCTCCAAGCTCTCGCAAGCGGGTGCGAGTACCAAGGCGATTCAGGACCAACTCGGGAAGCTGCGGCCTCATGCCGATCGACCACTCACCGATTTGTCGGTCCTGGTGGATGGGCGCAAGATCTTGGTGCGCAGCGGCGCGGATCTCGTCGAACCCGGTGGTCAGCTCCGCATCGACTTTGGAGCTCTCGAGGACGATACGACTCCGGCCCGCATTCTTGACTTGACCCAACATCGGCTCGAGCGGCTCGCTGAACCGGAAGAGGTCAAGCAGGTCGTCACGGCCGAGGAGCTTAAGGCGGTCGCGGCTCAGTTGGAGGAAGCCGAGCAACTCGAGGCGGCGATCGAGGCGTATCGTTCGTTTCTGGTTGGTTATGGAGCGACGGCCGAGGTCTGCTTCTTTCTCGCCGAGTTGTTGTACCGAGTCGGTGATCTATCGGCGGCTCGCGAGCGTTACTACATGGCGATCGAGCTCAATGAAAGTCATGTCGAGGCTCGTGCCAACCTAGGATGCGTGTTGGTGGAACTCGGTGATCTCGAACTTGCCGCCGCGGCTTTTCGAGGCGCCCTTCGATTCCACGCTGAGTATCCCGACGCCCATTTCCATTTGGCCCGTCTGCTCGATCAGATGAAGGAGCGGGCTCAAGCGGAATATCATTGGCGCACTTTCTTGCGGTTGGCTCCGCAGAGTCCCTGGGCGGAAGAGGCTCGGTTGCGGCTCGAACTCGAGTCCTAGATCCCCAGCCGCTTCGCCCCGAAGTCTTGGCCCGGCCTAGGAGCCGCGTGAATCGGTTCCTACCTGGACCCACGCGTCGTCGCTCATCACCGCGAATCCGCCAACTCTTTCCATTTTCTTGTCGAGCGATGCGCGCCTTTGGGACTGTGACTTCCTAGAGGGCGTCGTCCTACACGCTCACTCTCGTCGCCACGGATCGGGTGGAAATCGGAATGGACTTCCGGCGAATGGGTTCCCTTTCGTTGGGCATCGTAGCGGAGTTTCCGTATGGCAAGGTCCACCATTCATGTGACGTATGGCGATGGTTCGTCGGCCAAGGGAGTCAAGGTCGACGTGTCGATCAACGGCGCCTTCTGCAAGCCTGCCTTCGTCGATGGTTCCGGATGCGCGACGGTCGAACATAGCAGCTCGGGCTCGGCCAAGGTCTACATCCATGGTTCCCTGCGTGGTGAGTTCCGCGCGCCGGGCTCTACTCGAGTCCGCGCGAGCTAGTGCGGTAGTCACACGAGACACGAGTCTCGATTCGGCATTGCTCGCCTCACTTGTCCGCTGGTCGTTGGCGTTCTCACGGTTGTTTACGTCAAGCCACGCGATCGCCTAGCCGCGGAGGCCGGGTGATTCATCTCGTCGCCATTCGCGCGACTTAAACACACGGGAGACACATCATGATTCGATTCAAACTCTGGACGTTGGTCGTCGTGAGTTGCTTGGGCTTGGCTTCATCGGCCGATGCCGGCGACTTGCGGATCATCATCAAGTCGATCAGCGCCGAAGAGACCAAGGCGAACGGTGACGCTTGGGATATCGGTGGCAATGCGCCCGATTTGTTCGTCAAGGTCGATAACGGTCGCCGCACGGTTTCGTCTCGTGCGCGGCAAGACACCTACCTGGCCAACATCAACTTCGACACGGGGCTCACCGCGGAGATCGGGGACCAGATCGAGATCACCGTCTACGACGAGGACATCGCCAGCGACGACATCGTCGGTCGAGCGACGGTGCTGGTCGACGAGGAAGGCGCGAAGATCGCCAGCTTCGGCCAGGTCAAAGCGTTGGTGGTCGTGTTTCGTTAATCGTGGGCACGCGTGGCGAGAAGCGTGACGGCCGTGCGCGTTGGAGATGGGTATCAGCGATTGGCGGGGAATCGCTGGTGCCCTTGATTGGCCTCGCGCCCCGCGCGATCGACCGCGGTTGCGGCACGCACTTGCCATCAAGTTAAGGAACCGAACGATGTTTCGATGGACTTCGATCGTGGTCTTGTTGGCGGTCGTGAGTGGCACGGGGTGTGGTCGTTCGGACTCGGCGGATGCGACCAAGAGCGCCGAGCCAGACCGAGACTCAGCAGCTCCCGCCATCGTGGTCCACCCCGTGTTTCAAACGCAAATCTCCGGTCGCTCGTCCGCTCGGCCAGCGATTCAGGTCGATATCAAGGACGCGAGTGAGGACTTCTTCTTCACCGCGGAGCTTTATCTCGCGGTGCAGTCGAGCCGCTTTCCATCCGAGACATGGGTGCTCCTGCCTTTGAATATCGGCGACTTCGCGGGAGCGCAGACGCGATTCGTTCAACTCCCCTTCGAGGTTTCGGAGGGAGACACCTTGCTTTTCAACCTGCTCGACAACGACGAGATCAACGAGGAGCTGGAGGAGCTTGTCCTGGAGGGCTGCGCCGCGAGCGGTTATTGCCTGCTGGTGGCCGGCAAGATCTATGCTCCGCCGGTCGCCAACATTCTTGAGCCCGCCGTGCCGATCGCCGCGCGGATCCTCGGGACGTCGATTCTGCACGACGTCGGCCTGCATAACTTCGAGAACTTTGGCACGGCCGAGTTCATCGTCCCCAACCACCTTCCCAGTCAGCCGCATCAGGCCAACGAGCTTTCGATCCGCAACTCATCGAACTACGTTCCGGTCGTGCTCAAGATCTACGGCCCCCGCGAGTCGATCGTCTTCTCGACTGAACCAGCGGCCTAGCGGCGAGATTCTCTCGGTTCGATTCGACCTGTTCCGAGACATCGACTCTCTCCAGTCGGCGTCCCCCCATGGCAGAGTCGCGAGAACTCGTGGTTGTATGCGGTAAATGGTTTCGTTGGATTGATTCCATCGCTCGCCGCTCGCCGCTCGCCGCTCGCCGCTCGTCAACCGGCGGCGGCCCAGCACACGGTCTTGGGAAAGGGCGCGGAAGGGATGTGAATCACAAGTTCGATGCGGCGTTTTACGAGCACTCGAATCAGATCCCAAGGAGAGTCCACGTTACATGTCGGACTACTATCTCAAAAGAGACGATGGCGTGCTTGGGCCATTCTCGGCGGCCGAGTTGAAGTCGCTGGCTCGCGATGGGCAGATTGGCCCCTTGGACTTGCTCTCGCGAGACCAAAGGAAATGGACCCAAGCGTGGAAAGTCGGAGGTTTACGGCTTGCTCCAAAACAAGCTGATCAAGTTGTTCCGAGTAAGGCTTCCCCGGGCCCTATCCCGCCTCCGATTCCTCCAAGCTACTCGCCACCACCAAGCGAGGCCGATTGGACGCAGCAGATCATGCGAGCCACGAGCTGGGAAGATCTGTATGAAGCGCTTGAGGATTCGGGGCTCGGCAAGGATGCGATGACTCGGACCGAAGTTCAACTCCTCTTGTTGGAAGCGGTGAGGAACATCGAGCTCAAACTGGAAATCTTGATCGCGATATACGATTCCGAGACCGCGAGGCAGAACAAAAATCTGTGGCCGTCTTCGACCACTTTTCATCGATACGAACAGATCCCCGAGAAGTGTCGGAAAGCACTCAACGGCGCCTTTCCCGATTTTGAAGGGGATTGTCTGTTGATCGCGTCATCGAGTTTCCGGGCGTTCCACGCCGGCTTTGCTCTTTGTCGCTCGGGCGCTTTGCAATTCGATTTGTCCAAGCGACTTTCCCAGAAACTCCCCTACTCGGAAATCGGAACTTGGCATGTCGAGCACAAGGACCAACACAAAATCGACCTTGGCCTGACTGGTTTGCGGCAGCCCATATCCACCCCTGGTCTCCGAGTAGGACCCATCAATCTGACGATGAAGGAGATGGCCGATACGGTTGATTCACTCAATAAGCTGGTCGGGGCATGGAACTTGTTTTTTGGACGACACGCGATCGCCGATATGTGGAACCTTGCCTTGGCGAATACGTACAAAACATATGTTGGCGTCATTTCCCTAGATTCAAATAAACTGGAGAAGCTGGCACATACATTCTTTTGGAGCAGCGTGGTTACGTGCGCGAGACGAGGAGCTGCGCCCAACGGTACCGCCGAGTTGGTCGTCTCGGCCCAAAAGCCGAGAATGCCGATGATTGGTGTAAAGGGACTCGATGTGCTTGTTGACGGTGTGGTGCTTGGAACTATTCAGTTTGGTGAAAGTCAATCATTCACGGTATCACCCGGGGGGCGCACAGTATCTGTCGCCATGCGCTGCTTGGGGAATCTCAAGAACAGATCCCAGGAAACATTCGTGATGGTTGCGGAATCCGAGCCTTGCTGCTTCCAAGTCTCCTACAACCGAGTAACTGGAAAGGTTCTCCTCGCTCGCACTTGAACTGCGACCTTAAGGAATTCAGAAAGTGAACCGCAAATGACGACTCGCATTACTACATAGAGAAGTGCGCCAGGGGGCCAACGCCAATCACCTAGATCTCAATCCTGGATCAACAGGAAGACTCGGAGGCTGTAGAAGTTTCTGGAGCGTGGCCAATCGAGGTCGGCTAGGGATCGTTGGGCCCGCTGCCACGGTTGATTGTCCAGAAGGACCTCGGCGGCGGTGAGTTCGTTGTTGAGCTGAGCCACGTAGACTCGGAGCCAGTGGGTTCCCCCGGGCAGATCCGCCTTGGCGATCTCTTCCTTCAGAGCCGCGATCCATTCCCTCGGTGGCTGGCCGTCGCCAGGGAGTTGGCCTCGGGCGGTGAGATTGCCGATCGTGACTCGCCGCTCTTGTCCCGCGACTTCCCACGTGAGTCGATTGACTCGCACCGAAGTGTCTCCGTAGAGTCCCGCGAGCAATACGGGCAAGGTGCCGCGCGAGAATGTGCGCAGCGCATCGTTTGTCGCCTCCTCGCGCGAATCTCCGATTCCACCAAACGACTCCACCAAGATTCGCTCGTCATCCAGCTTGAGATAGATATCGAGCTGCAGGTTGATGATCCCCTCTTGCGGTTCGAGTTGCCTGACGATGTCGCCACAAATCGACGGGCCCTCTTGCAGCACAAGCCAGCCCTCTTCCTCGCGCGTCGAAAACCCCTCAACACGCAGGAGTGACCGGAGTCGAGCGTTGACCGCCGCGTCACCCTCGATGTCAGCGACATCTTGAGCGACGCCTATGCGGGGAATCGCGGCGGCGATGATGAGGCCAGTCAGGAGGAGCACTTCAAGCAAGCGTCGGCTTGGGTTCATCGGCAGGCCTCAACGTCAATGGAACGATAGGAGCGGGAAGTGCATACAGCCGGAAGCGATCGAAAGAGTTGGGCGAACCAATGGCTACCCGACGCGTTACGGTAACCTCGCTCGCCGCATCGTGCGGCCGGGAGACGCCCATCGAGGACGTCTCCCGGATTGGTTTTGGGGTGGGGCCAACCCCGCGATAAATCGCGGGGCTATTATCGGGCCGTCCCTTTCGGGACTTGGGGGCCAGGCGGGGCTATTATCGGGCCGTCCCTTTCGGGACTTGGGGGCCAGGCGGGGCTATTATCGGGCCGTCCCTTTCGGGACTTGAGGGCCAGGCGGGGCTATTATCGGGCCGTCCCTTTCGGGACTTGAGGGCCAGGCGGGGCTATTGTCGGGCCGTCCCTTTCGGGACTTGGGGGCCAGGCGGGGCTATTATCGGGCCGTCCCTTTCGGGAC
>JAGQPS010000091.1:3714-16730 GCA_020426595.1 Planctomycetales bacterium | reverse complement strand
TGTCCGGAGCTGTTCTGTCCGGAGCTGTTCTGTCCGGAGCTGTTCTGTCCGGAGCTGTTCTGTCCGGAGCTGTTCTGTCCGGAGCTGTTCTGACCCGAGTTGTTTTGACCTGAGTTGCTCTGACCGGAGTTGTTTTGCTGGTCGCCGTCGGGGCTCGTTTGCGAGGAACGGCGGCCTCCGTTGCTTTCTCTCCCATCATTTCCGACGGACCATGAGTTTGGTTTGACCCAGTCTGGTGGTTTGAGAAACGAAGGGAGGTTGTTCGCGATCGACCATTCGGGAGCTGGGCGGGGCACGAGCCAACTCACCGCCGCGATAAAGAGAATCGCCATGATGCCGATCAGGAGCCAGAAGCGGACCACTTGATTGGGCAGCTCAAGAGAACGCTGGTGCACGTACCGCATCACGCCAATCAGGCTCGTCACCATCAGCAGGCTCAAGCTACTGATCAGGTACACCGTGAATAGGATCACGGACCACTGGCGGCGACCGACTTCCGTTACGGGAAGAGCTCCTTGCGCGAACGCGAAAACTGGGACACAGATGATGGCGAAATAAACGATCCAGACTCCCGGTGAATTCGCCTTCTTGCGTCGAAACCAGTGCAGGGGATTCACGCTCTTGGCATCCTCTTCCTCATCCCGCGGCTGCTTGTCGGGCAGGACCTCCCGGGCTTCGACTTCCCTTTGAAATGGAAGAGAGAGCTTTTTTAGCGAGCCTCCAATGTTGTCCAGCAATCCCTTGGCCGTGACATCTTGGGACAAGTCGACGAAGGTGCTCTCCTTCGTCAATTTGTGAGCGAAGAACCAAGTAAACGCCATGAAGGCGACATGAACCAAAAGGCTGAGGGGCGCGAGCGGGCCCGTGATCGCGGCGAACCTCTGCAGCCCGATCAACACCAGGAGGCCCAAGACGATCGAGTAGAACGGGACAAGCGGCGCGTCGTCTTGAATCGTCAGACGGGTGATCAGGACCGTGGCGAACGTATAGAAGCCGAGAATGGCGATGATGCGACCCATCAGATCGCCATCGTGAAATACGGTCACCAAAAAGAACGTGAAGCTACCGACGGTCAACATGACCAACGCCGGCGCGACGATCTCCAAGATGATCTCCACCAGATTGCGTTGTCCGGAGTTCATCGATCGCTTCCCAGAAGTCTCGCCACGACCCAGTCGGCAATGCGGTCATTCGGCAATACAGCCACTTGGAAATGCGGTGTTCGCATACCGTTTCCGGATTCGGGCCCGCGGGGTTCCCGTGTGCGACGCGTGAGGAATTGGTGGTACCGCATGAGCCCATGACGGCGAATTCCGACCGGCCGAGTGCCGCAGGACTCCCTCGCGCCGTCACCCAAGTCTCACCCCAGCTCCACCACATTGTACGAAGCGAGGAGGGGCAAGTCGCATGAATAGCCCCCGCTCTTCCAGGGATCACAAGTCTGCAACTCGCCGAGCTTTCCTTGTTGGCCTGCCTTGAAACCGCCGATTGATCACTTATTCTAACCCTCTGGCGTGGGTACGACCGCGGGGCGTCGTGAGCTAATGCCGCGAGCTTTGGACCGTCGTGCCGAATTGAATTCGGGACTCGGTTCCTCGGTAGCGAGGAGCCAGGCAGCATGGGTGAGCGCCCATCTTCGACGGGAGTGCCAATCGCAGCGTCCGACCGTTCGGACTCAATAGGGACCGTCCGACTCTATGAATGAGTTTCCTCTCGGATACGAACGAGTCCCGCCCACCACGTGGGCCTATCTATCGTCGCTGTTGCTGCTGGCCGTCTATTTCAAGTTCAGTCGCTTCTGGAGCGTGCGCAATCTCGACTTGTTCTTGATCATTCTCTTGGCTCCGGGGTTGCTGTTCGTTCATTTCGGCGCGGCCGGTCGAGAACGCATTCGGACCGAAGTCGTATCGGTCTTGGATTCCTTCGAGGCCCAACAACTAAACGACGAGGCCGCGGCGTCCGCCGCCTCGCCATCCGAGTCAACGTCCGGGAACGAGGTTGAGCCATCGGACTCGGTGACCTCGGATGCTTCCTCGGAGGTTGCCGAAGCCGGGGCGATGCTCCGAAATTCATTCGACTCCACTCCACCGTCGACCGAGGCGGTTGATCCGCGATTCGACGTCGTGCGCGAGGAGTACTTGGATGCGTACTTCAAGGCTCGCCGCTTGGAACATCGGGGCTATCTCTGGCTGTTCTTGGTGAACTCGCTGCTGCTGATTCGGATGCTCGTCGATCCGATGCTCGTGCGACGTCCGCTCCTGGAGCCCAATCTTTCCAGCGGTGGTCTCACGTTCATGGGGAGTTCGATGTTGGTCTTCATGTTGGCCAACTTGTTTATGACCGCGCCCATGAAGTACGACCTCTACTACGTTCCGGAAATCTCGGAGCGTATCGCGTGGCCCGAGGCGGAAGTCGAGCCTCCGCAACCGGCCGAGGGGCCCGGTTATCGACTGTTGTCGAATGCACCGATGCTCCCGATGCTCGTCGATACCACGCGACGTCCCGTCGACACGGAGGACGGACAAGTCTCGACCGCTCCCGCCGTCATGGCTCGATTGCTCGTCATCGCCTCACTCGCCGCGCTGGTCGTGGCGATCGTGTTGTGTGGGAGCCGCCATTTCGAGAATTACTGGATGGGGATTGGCATCGCGACATTGTTCCTGATGCTGCCCTACTCGGTGCAGATGACCGGGCGCATCAACCACGTGCTACCCGCCGCGCTGTTGGTCTGGGCCGTCTTTGTCTACCGATTGCCGTTCCTCGCCGGCATGTTCATCGGAGCCGCGAGCGGACTGATCTACTATCCGTTGTTCCTGCTCCCACTTTGGCTCAGTTTCTACTGGCGGCGTGGTTGGGTTCGTTTCGCGCTGGGCGTTTCCACGAGTCTCTTGAGCCTGCTCGTTAGTTTGTGGCTATTCGGCGATGGCCAAGCGACTTTCACCGCCGGCATGCGACAAATGTTTGGGCTCTGGATGCCCCGCAATGCTGGCCTCGGTGGCATCTGGGCGCTGGGGTGGGAGCCGGTATTTCGACTCCCCATGATCGCCGGTGTGGTCGCCATCGCCGGGAGTCTGGCGATTTGGCCGAGTCGCAAGAATCTCGGCACGCTCATCAGCGGTTCGTGCGCGATTCTGATTGGCGTTCAGTTTTGGGATGGTTATCAAGGCGGGCTCTCGATGGGGTGGTACTTGCCCCTGGCGCTGCTCGCGATTTTCCGTCCCAACACGGACGACAAGACCGCCGACCGAGTGATTCGCTCCAAGGCGAAGGCTCCCGCCAATGGCGCGGGAACGGCCGCCTAATAAGAGCCGCGGGACTCACCCCGAATCTGACCACGGTGCTGCCGCGTTACCGCCTAGGCGGGATACCAAACTCGCCACTCACGCTGTCGCGAAAGAGCTCGATAGGAGGTGGCGCCACGGTGAAGCCAATGAACGCCGCGGCTAGGCCAACCAGGATCACGACTCCCATCCATTGGAGAAGGGAGCTAGAGCGCCGAGGCAATGCCGCTTGGTCACCCACTGACTGGGAGACGCGACCGAGGTTGGCTGCTTCTTCCTCCCGATCGCCACGAGCCCGATGCCCAAATGCCCGATGCTCACGTGCCAGCCAGAGAGCGCTCACCGTTTGACCGAGCAAGACGGCCAGTACGAACAAACCGATATCTAGAGCCAGCTCGTGGCCGCCCAGGCATCGCTCAATCACCCAGGCCCCGGTGATGATCGAAAGCATCATCGCGATCACGCCACTAGCCTTGCTCCAGGCTAGTCCGTGCCGGCAAGCCGGCATGGCTAGGTATTCGCAACATCCCCATGCGATCGTTGGCCAAAACGCCAGCTTCAGGTGCTCCCAAATGCTCTCGTTGACGGCCCCAAAAAAGCCGACGACAAGCGAGTAGCCACTCCACGCGTATACGAAATGCAGGGCGCTACCGCTCGCGATAATGAACAACGCGCCCGCCGCCTCCCAGCGAGCGATCGTCTGTCCCAGGACTCGGACGGGCGAAACCACGAGATGCTTCTCCTTTAGCTTTCGCTTGGTAACGGTCTTCTCAGCCTGGCGTTGATTTCGACGACGAAAGTCGGCTTGCTGGCATCCACACTGAAATCCGCTGATTTTTCCAGACTCACTCAACCCGAGCGTCCGTCGCGTCGACTCCGACCGATGCGGCAAGTGATGCGCTCTGTGTTTCAGGTTGCGCCCACCCCAAGGCGGTCCGAGGCCGGGGGCTCCCATAGCCACGCTCGTCGCGATTCGATTTGTCGGAGTAAGTCGTTGTGAAGCGTTTGACGATGATCGCACTTTCGGTGGTTTCCGTGGCGATCTCAGCCATTTTGTTCCACCAGCAAGACCGCATTCATAATGTGGCCGACGCTTTTCGCGTGCTTACCGAGCCATTCGGGCCCACCGGAGGCTCGGATGTTTCATCGATCGATCCTTCGCTGGTCAGCGCGCGGAGTCGAGACACACCGACTCTCAGGATCGCGAGTTTCAACCTGGGGATTCTCGGCACGAGCAAGGTCGAGGACCGGGCCGCGATGGAGAACCTCGCTCGTATCCTACGCCAATTCGACGTCGTCGCCCTCCAAGAGATTCGTTCGCTCGATCGGACCGTTCCCCAGCAACTACTCGAGTGGGTCGACCAAGGGGAAGGGCGGTACGACATGATTGTCAGCCCGCGCATTGGTCGCACGAGTCAGCAAGAGCAATACGCATTCCTCTACGATCGCACGGTCGTCGAGTTGGACGTGACTCGGAGCTACGTCGTCACCGATCCCCAGGACTTCCTGCACCGCGAGCCGTTCGTTGTCTGGGGCAGGACCGTTGAACCCGATCCGCAAGCGGCTTTCACGTTCACCTTGGTGAACATTCACACCGATCCCGACGAGATCGCGAAGGAGATTCCCATCCTGGGTCAGTTGATCCGAGCGGTGCGGAACGATGGACGTCAGGAAGATGACGTCATTCTCCTCGGTGACTTCAACGCCGACCCGAGCTACTTGATGCGGTTGATCGACGAACCAGGGCTCCGCTGCACGATTATCGACAAGCCAACCAACACACGCGGCACCCAGGAGTATGACAATATCCTCGTCACCCAACCGGGCACGGTGGAGTACCTCGGTCAGTCCGGCGTGTTCGACTTCTACAACGAGTTCAATCTGACGATGGACGAGGCGCTTAACGTGTCGGACCATCTTCCCGTCTGGGCGGACTTTAGCCTGTACGAAGGAGGTTCGCCTAGCGAGCTGGCCCGCGTACCAGCCGAAGCCCCCTTCTAGACGACCGTGGTCGGATCGCGATCCGCTCGCGGTCACGGCCCCCTCGCACGAAGTTCGTCGACAACCGAGGGAGTCCCCAGCAAGCTTCGCGAGGGACTCGGCCAACGGTTGCCGAACCGAATCGATTCGATCGGTCTCGCTCGTGTTCGCGCGCAATCGAGCGAGTGCCACGAGACATTCATCGAACACTCGCCTGTTCCGCATCAACACCACTCATCAACTACGCGCCGATCTCGCTTGAGCTTCACAGGACGCTCATCTGAGTGCTGCATAACCTCCGGCCATGACAGCGCGGGACTCCCGTGCTACGGAGTTGAGCAGCCTTGGATAAAAGGAGTTTCCCTCGTGAAGTGTTCCTATTGGCTCAGCGCCTTGGTGCTCGCGCTCGTGCCGGCCCAAACGGTCATGGCCCAGGGGGGCCTGTACGATTTCCTTTACGGCCGTCCTGAGATGACGCTTCGCTGGCGACATTCGGCCAGTGGCGCCGAGATCGTCGCGCACGACAAGCGAACCGATCAGGTGTTCGTGACGAACCTCTCGGATCAGGTGGTCGATGTGCTGTCCGTGGTGGATGGTTCGGTGATGGGAACGCTGGATGTCAGCGATCTTGGTGCCGATGCCGAGCCGACCAGCGTCGCGGCTCACAACGGCCGTATCGCTGTCGCCGTCAGTCTGTACGGCGATGAACCGCGGCCCGGCGTCGTGCGCTTCTTCGACGCGCGCTCCCTCGACGAGTTGGCGACCGTCGAAGTCGGTTTTCTGCCCGACTCGGTCGCGTTCTCTCCCAACGGCCAGTATCTCGTCGTCTGCAACGAAGGCGAGCCTTCGGACGACTACACGATCGATCCCGTCGGTTCCGTCAGTGTGATCTCCGTCGGCAACATGCGACGCCCCAGGGTTCGCACCGCTTCGTTCGCCAGCTTCGATGGAAACGAGGCCGACCTTCGCGCTCAAGGGATTCGCATCTTTGGTCCCGGAGCTTCCGCTTCGCAAGATTTCGAGCCGGAATACAGCACGATCTCGCATGACTCGCGTTTCGCTTACGTGACTCTGCAAGAGAACAACGCCGTCGCCAAGATCGACTTGAACCGAGCAGCGGTCGTGCGGGTCTATCCGCTGGGGACCAAGGACCATTCCGTCGCTGGCAATGGTATCGATGCCTCGGATCGGGACTCGATGATCAACATCGACACCTACCCGATCCGCGGCATGTACATGCCCGACTCAATCGGGAGTTTCCAAATCGGTGGTTTCACTTTCCTCGCGACCGCTAATGAAGGTGATTCACGCGACTACGATGGCTACAGCGAGGAGACTCGCATTGGCTCTTCCTCGTACGTCCTCGATCCAACGGTCTTCCCCGACGCGGCCGCTCTCAAGAACAACGGAATTCTTGGTCGTCTTAACGTGACCCTCGCGACGGGAGACACGGATGGCGACGGTGACTACGACGAGATCCATGCGTTCGGAGCTCGTTCCTTCTCACTGTGGGTCGACACGCGTTGGGGACTTTTTCAAGTCTTTGATTCGGGAGATGCCTTCGAACAGTTGATCGCGGCGACGATGCCCGATGTCTTCAACGTCAGCAACGACGACAACAACTTCGATAGCCGCAGTGACAACAAGGGACCGGAACCCGAGGCGCTCGCCATGGGTTGGGACTTGGGTCAAGCCTTGGCGTTTGTCGGGCTCGAGCGTCAAGGCGGCGTGATGCTCTACGACGTCTCCAATCCGTTTGCTCCTCGGTTCATCGAGTACCGCAACGATCGGGACTTTGATGAAGACCCCGAGACTCCGGCCGCCTTGGATTCGGGACCGGAGGGTTTTGCTTTCGTCGCTCGCGGCGATTCCCCGGTACGCAAGCCGCTGTTGCTCGTGGCCAACGAGGTCACGGGCTCGACCGTCTGCTATGAGGTGCGTCGCACCGGCGGTCTGTTGAGCGGCCTCTTGAATCGATAACCCATTTTGAGTGTGGTCGAGAGGGGTTATCGAAGCCTTGGGGTCGTTGGTGCCAACGCATCAATCCCCAATGAGCCTGCCCGATCTGGAGTGGTGGTGCCTCTACCAAGCCAGGTCGGGCTTTTTCATGCGCTGATCGATGGGGTGGCTCTCCACGATTCTCGCTCGGGGGTTGGCAAAGCGAGCGAGTACCGCCACGATGCTCGTAACATCGCCGGGCGAGAAACTGGCGCGGGTGCGTTGCTCGATCCCGATTCGCCTCGTCCGCCGCCAGTCTCATTTCAGACACGCCGAAGCAGAGGGAGTCGATCGATGGCCAAGGGGGGGCGTTATTGGTTGGTCAAGACGGAGCCCGATGTGTTCTCGGTGGAGGATTGGCAAGCGTCCAAGCACCAAACCACGTACTGGGATGGCGTGCGGAATTATCAGGCGAGAAACTTCATCCGCGACGACATGAAGATCGGTGACCGCGTTCTGGTTTATCACTCCAACGCCGATCCGACGGCCATTGTCGGAATCGCGACGGTCGTCAAGGAAGCGTATCCCGACCACACCGCGTTCGACGCGAAGGACCCTCACTACGATCCCAAGTCCGACCCCGACAATCCTCGCTGGATGATGGTCGACATGCGATTGGATCAGATCCTCAAGAATCCGTTGACTCTCGCGGAGCTGCGCGACACTCCTGGGCTCGGGCAGATGGAGTTGCTGCGGCGCGGATCAAGGCTGAGCGTGCAGCCCGTCTCGGCGACGGAGTGGCGTGCGATCGCCAAGCTCGGAGGGTTCAAGGCCTAGGGGAGAGGTCGCGAAGGTGCGGATGGGAAACCACCGAGATCACGGAGAGCACGGAGAGAGTCGTGTTTGTGGTGGTTTGGACGGGGTGAAGTGGTGACGTCGCTCGTGTGCCGCGGGAGTATCGCTGGAGACCGATGAGCCTCCTCATCTCTACTGCTCTACTTGTCTACTGCTCTACTTGTCTACTGCTCTACTTGTCTACTGCTCTCCAGTTCTTCTGCTCTCCTGCTCTCACGACCTACCTGCCGTTGATCAGTTCGTTGCGATCGAAGCGAACGTCTCGATAACTTGCTTCCGAGACGACGTAGTACCAATCGGCGAATCGTTGATTCAGATCGTCGACCTTTTGCTGGGCGGCGGCGAGTCGAGTTTGTCGCTCCTCGACCGCTCGTCGGTAGGCCGCTTCGGCTCGGCGCTGAGCCTCTTCATCGTCGCCACCGGCCGCGGGGTCATCGCCGGTGGGATTCGGCGCCGACGGAGCGGGTGCTCCCGACTCTTCGCCGACGGCCGTTCCCGGTGGTTCTGGCTCAGGGAACATCGCGGCGTTGACGCTGGTCGTCACCATCATGTAGCGATCGAGTTTGATATCGGCCGAGGCTTCCTCGCCGCGCACATCGCCGAAGCGAATCGTGTATCGAATTCCATCGCGTGTATCGATCGCGATGTCGCCGTTGACGGACTGGATGCGGAATCCGCCCGCGCCGTCGGGGACCGGCAGGAAGCCACGCTGCGTCAGATCGGCCGCCAGCGCCTGGTCCTGGGCGGCTCGCAGATCGGCGCCGAGCCCGGCTGGCTTGCGCACCACATCGACGATCTCTAGTCGGTCGAGCGCGTTGGCGGTTTGATTGAGACGGGCATGATTGAGCATCTCGGTCGGCTCGACCGTGCGCTCGGAGGGCTGCCCCTCGTCGTCATAGACGAGGAACTGGTCGAGTCGCCAACGCGTCCCTTCCGAGGTCGCCACGACTCGGAAACGTGGGATCTTGGTCAAGCGTCCCGCTTCTTCCATGACGAGTTGATAGTCGTCGATGTCGACACGAGCGATGTCGACGGCGTCGATCTCCAGCAAGTCGATGTTGATCCAATCGCGAAAGTCGGTCCGCAGCGCCGAGGGGTCGAACTCGACGACATACACCAGCGGTTGGCCAGGGCGGCGCACGTACCTCAGTTGCGGTTGATCCTCGTCGGCTCTGCCCACGATCAAGCTACCGACGGGATCACCATTCTGGTCCTTCACGTTGACCAAGACGCCGATCCCGTTCTGGCCGGGAGTCAGTCCGGAAACATCCGGCTCCATCACCTCGTAGTCAGCGAACAACGACTCGGCATTGGGCATGACATCGGTAATCGTCAGGCCCTCGAGCATGGCGATGACCTCGGTCAATTGACGCTCGGCATCCGCCGGGTAGTTGTCGCTGGAGGGGATCGTCCATTGGCCTCGGTTGTTCTTACGCACCTCGAATCGTTGCAGCACGTCGGCGGCGGCATCGTAGCGGACGATCTCGAGTTCACCGACGTTCGTGGGAGTCATCAGCTCGGGATCGAACAGCGTCTTGCCTTGTTCGGCGTCCGGTTCGATCGCGGCGATCCACGGGTAGGTGAAAAACGCGACCGACGCGAGAATCGCGGTGATGACCAGGGCGCCCAGCGTTTTCGTATTTTCGGAAGACACGGTATCGGTTCCCATATCAGGGCAAGCAACGATCGAAAGCAACATCGAGGCCCCTTGGGCGAACATGGCGATCGCGAGGGAGCCACGAGCCAAGGGCCTCGCGATCAGCGACGCAAGCGGGTCTTCGAAAGGCCCTCGCGTTCGCGGAGTCGCCGATAGGCGAAAACTCCCATGCCGATCAGGGCGAGCGGAATCCATGGAACGCCGACCGCGATACTCTTGTACCAGGACTGAGTGTTCTGAATCCGGAGTCGCGTGGCGTTGTTCTCCTCTCGCACCTTCTGCTGCATCTCGCGGCGCAAGTTCTCTTGCAAACGACTGAGTCGTTGATCGGCGACCGCCCGGAGCTGCGTGAGCAGGTTTTGCTTGACCTGCAATTCGACTCGGTCCACGTCCTCGCCTCGCTCACGTTTGCGTTCGAGCGCGGCGACCTGTGTTTCGAGGGCGAGTCGAGATTCGGTGAGCTTCTTTTCCTCGGCCTCGCGAGCGTCGGCGACTTCCTTCTCGAACGATTGGCTCAACTCGCGTAGGCGACGGTACTCGGAGTCGATCTCGAGTTCGATTTGCTTGAGCGTGCGATGTTCCTGGCGACGTCCTCGCACCTCGATGTAGTCGGTTTGGTGCAACAACGAGTCGATGAGGTTCAGGGCGAAGATTCGATTCTGCATCCGAAACTGAACGGATTCGCCGGCGGCCGCGGACGTGAGCTGCAGGACCGGAGTGTTGAGGCAGTCGATGTCGGCGACATAGACCACGTCCATCGGCGGCGCGTCGGGATTCTCGAGCTTCGACTCGTCGGAGTTGGTTCGAATACGAGCCGCCAGAATGAAGTAATCCTCCTCCTGGCCTCGATTGGGGACTCGTTGTTGCTGAGCCGCCATGAGCAGCTCGGTGACGGGAACCGTGCCCGCGTTCCCAGTGCGAACGAGCGGCACGAATACGAGATCGGATTTGCCTTGCGATTGTTGAATCGCGCCGGGCGAGACGAACACAAGCTCCTCCAAGTTGGCGGTCGCCACCGTGTTGTCCGGTTCGACATCGTCTTGGGGAAGACCGGTGAGCGTTAGTCCCTCCTGCATGTTCTCGGGTTTCAAGTTGGTCATCACGTTGCGAATGAAGACCGTCTCGAGGCTGTTGCTCAGCATCTCGATTTGCTGATAGGGATTGTAGGCCTGCCAAACGACGAACGGATCGCGTTGGCCGAACTGATTGATGCGGGCGGCCGGCGTGATGTGGAGGGCGTTCCAAAGCGAACGCATCTCACCGCGAATCCGGGCGTTGGTCGCATAGTCGACGGTGCCGGGCACCAGGCCGCTATAAGTCTCTGGCCGCGGATCCTCGAAGATCGCGGTGGGGACGCCTTGTTCGATCGCCTTGATGACGTGATCGAGCTGGATCGGGCCGAGGGAGCTGGGCTGAACGAGGACCATCGCGTCGTAACGCAGGCGCCGCCCGCCTTCGGCGTCGGGATCATCGACCCAGACTTGAATCTCGTCGTTCGGATTGATTCGCTCGACCGTGTACTGCTTCTCGAAGTCGGCGACGATCAACTGCTTGCCCAGCAATTGGATCGAGCCATCGCTCAGCCGGACTCGGCCGCCCATGAACAGGGCGTCGGTATCAACGATGCCGAGAACCTTTCGCTTGGTCTGGGCCACCGTGTTGATCGAACGGATGAGCTCATACTCCACCGGCATGCCGTACTCGAAGAAATCAACGACGACTCGTTCGAGCCCGCAGGTGAACACCGCGCCCATGATGACTTCTTGGTTGCGAATCGCCCCGCGATCGCGCGAAAGAATCTGTCTTGGACGAATGCCAAATCGCTTTTCCGCGAGGCTCGCTTCGTTGCTGAACGGTTCGACTCCGTCATGCAGCGTGACCTGCAGTCGCCGCCCGCCCAAGGCATCGAATTCGCGGAGGAGATTCAAGAGATCGCTACGGATTTGGGCGTACTCGCTTGGCACGTCGCTCGATACGAACGCCTCGATCAAGATGGGTGGAGCGGCCTCGCCGTCGCTGGTTTGCTGAGTCGCGAGATTGGCCAGAATCCCTTGGGTTCGCGGCGAGAGGCTGCTGAGATGTCCCTCGCTTGTGTCGATGCGCAAGCGATTGAGCAACGTATTCTCGGCGATGAAGGTCAACGAGACGACACTCACGACGATCAAGGCGGTGCGGCCGAAGTAGTGCAGTGAGTGGAGCCACGCGGTCTTGGCTCCTAGCCAATGCCGGCGACCGATCAGGATCACGCAGACATACAGCGACACCGCGGCGATGCCAATGAAATAGGCGATGGACGGGAGGCTAATCAAGCCGCGTCCAAACGGCTCCATGCGTTCGCGTAGACTCCAATCCGCGAGGAAACCGGACCAACGCGTTTCGCTGACCGCGGCATCGATCGAATCGAGAAAGACGAGCGGTGCGTTGAAGAGGGCTCCGAGAATAAAGCCAACGGTCAGGTTGTTGGTTAGGAACGAGGCGCCCATGCCGATACCCAGCATCGATACACCCATGAACCAAAACCCGAGGTAGGTCGAAAGCTGGAGCTGGACGTCGAGTTCACCTTGCGTCAGCAAGATCAAGATGAACACGTTCCAGAACTGGCTCAGCAGCAACGCCACCGTGAAGATGAACACGCTCGCGAAGTACTTGCCCAGCACGATCTCGAAGTCGGTCGTTGGCAGGGTCAGCAAGAGCTCGTCGGTCCCTTGTCGCTTCTCCTCGGCCCAGGCACTCATGGTGATCGCCGGAATGATGACCAGCATGATGTAGGGCAAGTACAGGCTGAGCTGGTCAAAGTTGGCCAAGTTCGCGGTGAAGAAATTGTGGGGCCAGAACGCCGCGAAGCTCGTCAGCACGACGAATAAGGCGAGGAAGACGTAACCGGTCGGGTTGATGAAGTAACCGACGAAGTTGCGTCGCATGACCGCGAACATCGCGGGTCGATAGACGCCCAACAGCACGACCAACATGCTGAGCGCCACCACGAACATGATGGAGAAGATCGACATCACCAGGAACTGAAGCAAACTCATGACCGATTCCGTCTGGAACTGAATGGCGTGGGCGAGGCTGTCGAGCGCTGGAAGGTTGTCACGAGGCTCGGTGCATCGAAACCTGGGCGACGTTCCACGTCACTCCAAGTTCGCATCGAGCGTGACGAGGGGTCACGAAGTCCGACCGATGGAGAGTTCCCCGAACCGCTCGTCGAGTCCGATGCCAGCGGGGTCGAAGTTCGTCGCTTCTCCGTCGTACACGAGTCGCCCCTCGTTGATCATGATCACGCGGCTCGCCATCGCTTGGACTTC
>JAGQPS010000091.1:0-3615 GCA_020426595.1 Planctomycetales bacterium | reverse complement strand
CTGCAAGATGTGGGTCGAAAGCAGAATCGTCTTGCTTTCGCCCAGCCGACGGATCGTGTTGCGGACCTCGCGGATCTGATTGGGATCGAGACCGCCCGTCGGCTCATCCAAGATCAATACATCGGGCTCATGCAGCAGCGCTTGAGCCATGCCGACTCGTTGCTTGTAGCCCTTCGAGAGCTTGTTGATCGGTTTGTGTAGCACGGTTTTCAGATCGCAACGTTCCACCACCGCTTCGATGCGTTCCTTCTTGTAACCCTTCCGCATGCCTCGTGCTTCGGCGAAGAACTCGAGCGAGCTAAACGGCGTCATGTCGGGATAGAGCGGCCCGTTTTCGGGCAGATAACCGAGTCGCTTGGAGCCTTCGAGCCGGTGGGTCGACATGTCGAAACCCGAGATGCGGGCGGTTCCCTCGCTGGGCGCGATGTAGCCGGTGAGCATCTTCATCGTCGTGCTCTTGCCCGCGCCGTTGGGGCCGAGGAAGGCGACCACTTCCCCCTGATGGATCTTGAAGCTGACATCCTGAGTCGCCGCGAAGATGCCGTAGAACTTCGAAAGATGATCGGCTTCGATCATCGGGACTCGAGAGTCCTTGGCGGAGGAGGGCGATTTCGAGGCGGAGGGGGGCGAGCTCATGTCGCGTCCTTGTAAACGGACGAAAAAACAGGGGCGAAGCGGGCATCTTACTTGGACGAACGCAAATCGCTCAAGTGAACCCGATCCCCAACCATGCAAACGTGCCGAAGCCACTGATCGTCGTTCGTGTCGGGGAAGTCGGTCCGAAAATGCACCCCACGCGACTCCTCGCGTCGCCGAGCCGCCTCGATCATGGCCGAGGCCACGGTGAGCAGGTTCTGGAGCTCCCAGCCCTGCGGCGAATCGAATTGCAGGGGAGCGACGTACTTCGTCCATGTCTCGACCGAATCCGCCGCTTCGTGGAGCGTCGCGGCGTCGCGTCGCACTCCCACACAACGCCACATGAGGCTCTTGAGCGAGCTGCGCACATCGCTCAAATCGAGCGGGCGGCGGATGTTGGAAATCGGATTCGACAACGCGAGGGCTCGGAACGAGTCGGGAGTCTCGGCGGCCGCTCGAGACGCACCTTCTCCGGCACGAGCCCCATATACGAGTCCTTCGAGCAAACTGTTCGATGCCAAACGATTGGCTCCATGCAGTCCGCTGCTCGTGACTTCACCCGCCGCCCACAGATTCTTCATACTCGTCCGGCCATCGTCGTCGACCGTGACGCCACCGATCATGTAGTGGGCACCCGGTCGCACCGGGATTCGGTCCCGAGTGATGTCCAAGCCAAACTCCGCGCACGCCTTGCGAATCCCGGGGAAACGCTGCGCCACGAACTCGGCGTCGAGATGACTGAGGTCGAGATAGACGTTGGGATGTTGGGTCGCTTCCATCTGAGCGGTGATCGCTTGGCTGACGACATCGCGTGGAGCGAGTTCCTCGCGCGGATCGTAGTGGCTCATGAAACGATCGCCATTCTTGTCGACCAAATGAGCCCCCTCGCCTCGCACCGCTTCCGTGATCAACGAGCGGCTACTGCCCGCCAGGTAGAGCACCGTGGGATGGAACTGCATGAACTCCATGTCGCGCAGTTCCACGCCAGCGCGCCGGGCCATCGCGAGTCCATCACCGGTGGCGACCGGCGGGTTGGTCGACTCGCGGTAGATCTGCCCGGTACCACCGCTGCAGAGGATCGTCTGCTTCGCCCACACCAGCTGCATGCCACCTTGTCGCAGCGCGATCAAGCAACCGGTACATCGATCCTCGTTACTGAGCAGATCGACGGTGAACGAGTTCTCCAAGACCGCGATGTTGGGGCGCGCCAAGACGGCGGCGCTCATCGCACGTACGACCTCGCGACCGGTGCTGTCCCCGAGGGCATGCACGATGCGGTGGTGACTGTGGCCACCCTCGCGCCCCAGCATGAGACTGCCGGCATCCTGATCGAAGCGAGCTCCCCATTCCATCAGTTCATGAATGCGGCGGGGGGCTTCGTGAATGACCGATTCGACAACACTTCGGTGGCAAAGCGTTCCGCCCGCCTCCAAGGTGTCGTGGACATGAAACTCGAACCGATCCTCGGGTCCGAGCACGCCGGCGATGCCGCCTTGTGCGTAGCTACTGTTGGATTGGTCGAGCAGATCCTTGGTGATCAGTAGCACCGAGAGGTGCGGGTCGATCGCCATCGCCGCCCGCATTCCGGCCAATCCGCCACCGATGATCAGGACATCCGTGAAACGATGTGGAAGCAGTTTTGGCGAGAACGGAACCAAGAACCGAGGAATCGAATGCATCAACTAATCCGTTCAAGCCGAGCGGCCGCAGGGGAAACAATAAAAGGAAAGCCGAAGCAGCCTACAGGATAGACGTTTCGCTGGCGTCACGAACCTCCCTCGCCCTTCACGCGTCGGGGCTATCGCGCTAGCGATCGGAGGAGGAGCGGTTGAGTTCCAAGCGAGACGCATCGGACTCAGCTTGCGAAACGCCTCGCAGGAACAAGCGAAACTTCTCCGCGAACTCGGGAGGGGGAGCGGTGCGAGCCCCGTCTTGCCCGAGGCCTTGCACCGCATCGCTACCATGTCGGATGCGACGAGGATCGCTTCCTGGAGGCAACAGCCCGAGGCTCCGCAAACGCTCATCGAGCTGACGACGTTCGGAGACGCCACCTTGATCGGCCGCCGACCGCATTTGCTCCCAGCGCTTGATGAACTGCTGCAACTGTTCGGGAGTCCAATCGAGCTCGCGTAGCAGTTCGGGGTCCGGCTCGCCCTCCTGATCCTTCAGATAATCGAGCACGAGATCGGTCGCTTGCCGAGCGTACTCGAGATTCGCCGCCTCGCTGGGCGGAAGTTCGCCTTCGATCGGCGTCGAGCGAGGCGCGGTGCGTTCGCGATCACCAGGGCGAGCTCCGGTGGGCGGAGCGTTCGAATTGGCTGGGTTCGCCGAGTTCGGCGCTTCGCCCGACGCTTGCCCGCGGTCTCCTTCAGCCGATGAGCCGGGATTGCCTTCGGTCCCCGTTTCTCCCTCGGAGCCGGAATCACTTTCCGATCCTTCCGAGTCGGCGCCCATGTCGCCCGAAGCTCCACCGCTGCTTTCGTTCGCGCCCCGGTTGCCAGACGTGGAGCCGGTTTCGGGTGAGCCTTCGGTCGCTCCTTCATTGCCGGTAGTTGGGTTGGACGTCGAGCCGCCATCGTTACCGTCATTCGAGCCATCCGCGTTGGCCCCCATCGGCGAGCCGTCACTGGTTTCGGGCGACCCGGAGTCGTTCGAGCCGGAGGCGGGATCGTTCGATTCACCTGTGCCGTCGGAGCCTGAAGTTTCGTTCCCGCCGGAATCGTTCGCGCCCGTTTCATCCGCGCCCGACGCACCTTCCGACTCGCTCCCCTCCGACTCACCGCCTTCCGGTCGCCGAGGCGAAGCATTGGGATCGTCGCCAGTACCCGACTGTTCACCCGAGTTCGATTGCCCCATCGGGTTGTTGCTCGAATCGGCGCCGCCTTCCGGCCGCGGACCGGTTTCTCCGGTCGCCGACTCTTGATCACCCGAACTTCCCTCGGCGCCTGGTTCCGGCGTCGCGGAGTTGCCAGGATTCTG
>JAGQPS010000090.1 GCA_020426595.1 Planctomycetales bacterium | reverse complement strand
CCTGCCACGTCCGCGTTGGACGAGGGAACCACCGCGGGCAAATCACGGATTGGCCCAGTGGAAGTTGGCCCAGTGGAAGCTGGCTCAACAGCGGAGTACCTCAAAGCCTCGTCGGCTGATTCCGCATCGCGAGGCAATTGAGGATCTGACGTCATTGGCCCGAAGGCTCTCCATTGGAAGGATCACTCGGCTCGTTGGCCGGAGGATCAGTAGCCGGAGGATCAGTAGCCGGAGGATCAGTAGCCGGAGGATCAGTGGCCGGCGGCTCGCTTGGCGATTCAGCGCTGGGAGTTTCGCCAGTCGAGGGTTCCTCGCCGGGAGTTCCCGTGGGTGCGGTCGGTTCTTCGGTCGTGGGCTCGGTTGTTTCCGTTCCCTCTCCCGTTCCCGCGGGATCCGGGTCCGTTCCCTCTGGAGTCGTCTCGTCCGTGCCAGTACCGCCGCTCGGATCAACGACGGGCGGAATCAGATCGACAGGTTCCGCCGGGAACGAAATGTCCGGCAAGGGACGCAGTCCGCTGCCCGAACCGGACGGTGCGGGTGGAACAGGACCAAACGCGTCGATACCACCACCAAAATCAGGCGGAGTCGGGAGCGTGGGGGTATGAGCCACGAAACGCTCGACGAACGCCTCGGGCGCCTCGACGCTCTTCAAGTTATCGATGTAGGCCTGAGCCAACCGGCCCAGAGCCGTGTCGGGACCGGCATCGACGATGGACTGGTATCCCGCCAGGGCTTCGGTCGTTTTACCGAGAGCTTCCATGGCGATCGCGTGTCCGAAAACGGCACGCCCGTGAATGAAGGATCCCGCGGGATTCTGGCTGAGCACTTCTTGATAGCCCGTGGCGGCTTCCTCGATCGCCTTCTCGCCGGCGGCTCGCTCGCTAAACAGCAGCCCCAAACCCTCACCCAGCTTCGTGTCGGCGGCCAACTGTCGCGACCAACTTCGAGCTAAAGGGTCGCCTTTGTCGACGGCGTGCCGAGCCAACGGTTCGACCGCTCCATCGAATTGCGCACGATCCGCCGCCTCGAAGTGGGCCGCCCACGAAGCGCTACGTGAATCGCTGCTGGACTGAAACCACCACATGCCCAGAAAAACAACCACAAATCCCGCGACCACGGCACCAACGGCCATGGGCATCTTCGGGTGGTGAATGAGCGTTTCAACCCACTCAGCGAAATCGTTGCGTTGTAATTCGTGTTTTCGTTGATTCATGACGGCCAATCGCGTGTCCGTACCATCGGCGGGTGGGGGCCAACGACGTCGTATCGGCCCTCGAAACCAAACGGGAAGTATAGGAATGCCACGCCTTTAGGGTCAATACGACCCTGCGAGTCCCGGCTTGATCACAGCCCCGAGGGATTCGCGAGACTCCGTCGCGCCGACCACCTTGTTGGCCGTTTTCAGGAGCCCCATGCCCGGCTATGCTTGCCTGCCCTTCGGCTTGGGCGTCCGAATCGAAGGAGCTCCCACGATCGCGTCGCTCCCCAAGGTTGGATGTTCAAGTTTTATGGCCGGTCTCAATCCAGCTCAGGCGGAAGCGGTCGCGACCCTACGCGGACCGCTGCTGGTCTTGGCCGGTGCGGGGACGGGAAAGACTCGCGTGGTAACGATGCGAGTCGCCCAGCTCATCCGCTCGGGAATCGCTCCGGATCGAATCTTGGCGGTGACCTTCACCAACAAGGCAGCCACGGAAATGCAGGAGCGGATTCGGGAGGTGCTCGGCAAGAAGGCCGCGTCGCGTCCCGAGGTCAGCACGTTCCACTCGTTGTGCGTCCGAATTCTTCGTCGCCATATCACTCACCTCGGCTACCCGGCCAAGTTCGCGATTTGCGATCGAGGCGATCAGGAAACGATCGCCCGCAAGGTGCTACGTGAGATTCGCGTTGGCGAACAACTCATGCGGCCCGGGGATCTGCTCGCCAAGATCAGCCAATTCAAGTCCAACGCGCTGCGCCCCTCGGACGCTCTGACCGTGGCTCGTGGCGACAAGGATCACTTGGCGGCCGTCGGTTATCGTCGTTACCAAACCGAGCTCAAGGCCAAGGGAGCGGTCGACTTCGACGACTTGCTGCTCCTCACCGAGGATCTGTTCGTCGGTTTCGAGAAGGTGCGGCAAGCGGAAGCTGGCCGCTTCGACCATTTATTGATCGACGAATACCAAGATACGAATCAAAGCCAATACCGAATCGTCAAGGCGCTCGCCAAGGAGCATCGGAATCTCTGTGTCGTGGGCGACGACGACCAATCGATCTATGCGTGGCGCGGCGCGGAGGTCGAGCACATCCTCCGCTTCGCCAAGGATTGGCCCGACGCCAAGGTCGTGCGGCTCGAGGAGAATTATCGTTCGACCCAGGCGATCATCGATGTCGCCAACCGCCTGATCGCCTTCAATAAGCAACGACATGACAAAGTGCTGCGCGCGAGTCGTCCCAATGGACCTCGTCCCCAGATCCTGCAATTCAAGGACGAAACGGAAGAAGCCCGGCAAGTCGTCGTGATGATCCAGCAGCGACTGAGTGAGCCGGGGATCGATCCTCGCGATTTGGCGATCTTGTTTCGGACCAACGAGCAACCACGGCCGTTCGAGGCGGAGCTACGCAAGGCTCGCATCCCCTACGCGCTGGTCGGCGGCCAGTCGTTTTTCGACCGCAAGGAAGTACGCGACATCACGGCGCTGCTGCGACTGATCGAGAGCGACGATGACGAGGTGGCCTTCCTGCGAGTCGCCAACACACCACCGCGCGGCTTGGGGCCCAAGGCGATCGAGACCTTGATGGAGCAGTCTCGCGCGAGCGGAGACGGCGTTTGGCGGCACGCACAGTCACCCTCGTCGAGCGAGGCACTGCCACGGGCCGCCGCCGATGGGCTCGGCCGACTCGTGCGAGCGGTGCACCAAAGCCGCGCGGAACGAGGCAAGCGCGGTTTGACCGACATCGCCGCGACCCTGATTGAACAAGTCGGCTATCGCCAGGAAGTCGAACGCACCTATCCCGATCCCGATGAACGAGCGGCTCGCTGGAATAGCGTCGAGGAAGTGATCAACGCGCTGGCCGCCTTCGAGGCCGAGAACAAGCGGGCCGACCTCGGGAAGTTCCTCGACGACTTGGCGCTCAACGTTCAAGACTTTGGTAACGACAAGGAAAAGAAACTCGCGGGGAACGCCGTCGCGCTTATGACGCTGCATAGCGCGAAGGGACTGGAGTTTCCGGAGGTGTTCATGGTGGGACTCGAGGAAGGCATCCTGCCTCACCACCGAAGCGTCGCGCTCGAGGGCAACGCGATCGATGAGGAACGGCGACTCTGCTACGTCGGTGTGACTCGAGCCCAGGAACGGCTGACGTTGTCCCTTTGCCTGACGCGTTTCAAATGGGGCAAGCCGCGCGATACGATTCCGAGCCGTTTTCTGTTCGAGATCATGGGGCAGGCGGACAATGCGGCGAAGTACGCCAAGAAGTCTCGCGACGCCATGCGACAACAGAAGGCCAAGGCCGAGATGCGAGCCAACAAGAAATCCGCGGCGGCTCGAGACGCGAACGCCAGTCGCCGGCAACCCGACTAAGTCTTCGGCTCGCCCCTATGAAACCAACAATCGGGGTTGGTGATCGGCCGTTCGCCAAGGATCTCGGCGATCGTGGGAAGAAGTCGTCGATCAATGGAAGCGCCGGCGATCAGTGGAAGTGCCAGTGATCAATGGAAATGAATGTGGCAAGTCCCGCCGTCACAGTCCTGATCGAGGCGGCCCCAGCGGTATCGCTGCCGTGCGATGAACCGGTATCCCCAGCTCCAGATCGGGAGCGAGAAGGGAATGTGCATCACCGGAGCGAGCCACCAGAGCAGAGGCAATCGCCGGGTGAGATACCGAAACGCGGCGGCTCCACCGTAATCCCGACCACTCCGCGTCACCACGACGAGCTCTTCCATCAGTCGGTCGTACTCGAGGTGCGGATAGGTTTCCGCTACCCACGCGTCATGGAGTGAGATGAACGAGAGTCGCCCGCCCCGATCGAAGAGTTGCAATCGCTCGACCTGCTTGCGACAGAACTTGCAATGCCCATCGAAGATGACCACATCGCGCTGTGGAAACTCCTGCGGCGAGGGGAGCGGTTTGGGCGTGGTGTCTCGTGAGCGAAGCACGATGGGGATCCTTGCATCTACCGAGAAACTTGCGTCTACCGGAAAAGGTATCGAGGAGAGGCCTGCCAGGAATCCGCCACCAGCGGGGACCTTCCGGGCCGTGCGGTCGACTCGAGCCGCCGCCACCTCGGTTTCTCATGTACTTATCGTACCGCAATTTCCGCGATTGATTCACTCGATATGAAATCGAGCTGGAAATGCGGGGACCGCGCGTGTTCCCACGGCCTCGCGACAAGCGGCAGCGCCGCGGCTCCCCGAGCCGAATCGCAATTGGGCCCCCTGCGCCGCGCGGCGCTCGAATCGGTTGTTACGATTAGCCGGAACCGGATTTCCACCGCGTCGCCACACGGATCGGCGGGACTTCCCGTTGCCGAAAGCCGGGGTTAGCATAGCGAATTGCGCCTTGGCGAAGCACTCGTCCATTGCGACTCCGCGGTTTGCGTCGGAATCGCTGGACGGTCCCCCGAGCGGGGCGCCAGGTGACTTGATGGGCCGAAAGTTCTTGGTGGCGGTAATGCGTCACGGGGGAACGGCTGGCATGGGGAACCCGACATCGGGTCGGGCTGTCGTTGGTGTCGCATCGCGGCGGGCGGTTGACTGCTCATGAATTTGACCGTGTCGTTGCTCGCGGGCTTGGCCAAAGTCGTCAGCGGTGCGTCGCTGCGCTGGGTCGATTGCCAGCCAGACACGTGTCAACGCGTGTACTTCGCCAACCACACGAGTCATTTGGACGCCCTGGTTTTGTGGGCCTCCCTGCCCCGTCATGTGCGAGCCTTGACGAGGCCGGTCGCGGCGAAGGACTACTGGGATCGAGGAGCCCTACGGCGATACATCTCCCGACAGTTCAATGCCTTGCTGATCGATCGTCGGCAGATTCGCGTGCACCAAAGTCCCGTCGATCTGATGATCGAGGCGATCGGCGACCAGTACTCGTTGATCGTGTTCCCCGAGGGTGGTCGCAGCGAGGAAGGAGAGCTCGGCGAATTCAAGAGCGGGCTTTACTATCTCGGAAAGAAGCGACCTGACTTGGAACTCGTGCCGGTCTACATTGACAACCTCAATCGCGTATTGCCTCGAGGCGAGTTTTTACCCGTTCCCCTACTAAGCTGCATCACGCTGGGGCGTCCGATTTGGTTGGAGGCGGGGGAATCGAAAGCCGACTTCCTCACGCGAGCTCGGCAATGCGTGCTTGATCTGAAGGAATCTTGATGGGCACGGATTCGACCCTCATGGCGATGGTTCAATTGGTCCCGGAAGGGATGGGAGTCGAAGTGCGCTCGTCGCTCGACTTGCCGACGATTCTGCTGTTGGTGTTGATGCTCGCTGGGCTCGTGTTGGCGATGCTCGTCGGGCGCTGGATCGGACGGCGCAAGGACTCGATGGTCGATGCTTCGATCGTCCGGGCGTTCAATCGTCGAGTCGTGGCTTGGCTCACCATGACCGCGATCCTGGCGGTGGCGAGCATCGTGAGCCGCTATGTGGTGGTCGCGCTCTTCGGGCTCTTGTCGTTTTGGGCGCTGCGCGAATTCATCACCATGACTCCGACCCGACGAGCCGACCATCGGGCGCTCTTCTGGTCGTTCTTCGTCGTGACTCCACTGCAGTACGTGCTCATCGGGATCGGGGAGACCACGTTCAGCTATTTCGCCACGCTCATCCCGGTCTACGCATCGCTAATTCTCCCCGCCCGCATCGCGTTCACCGGTGACCATAAGCGGTTTCTCGAACGAGCCGCGAAGATTCAATTTGGCCTTTTGGTGTGCGTCTACTCACTGAGCTTCGTGCCGGCGCTGCTCGACATGAAACTCCGGCAATACAATCCGTCGGCGACCGGAGAGGAGGACCGTTTGCAGGAATGGTCCGGCGAGTCCCATGTGGGACTGTTGTTCTTCTTCGTCCTCATGGTGTTGCTAGGAGATCTCCTGCAATTCACCTGGGACAAGTTGGTGGGACGGCACCTGATCAGCCCGGCGGTCAACGGCACCAAGACCTGGGAAGGCCTCTGTGGTGGAGTGATCTCCGTCGGGCTATTGGGCGCGGTGGTGCAGTTCGCCTTGGGAGTCACGCCGTTTTATGTCTATGGCGCGGGCTTCATGGCCGCGTTGGTCGCCTTCATGGGTACCTGTGGGAGCCTTACGATGTCGGCGATCAAGCGAGATCGAGGCGTGCGGGACTACGGCACGCTCGTGCACGGCCACGCCGGTATCCTCGACCGAATCGACTCCCTCTGCTTTGCCGCCCCGGTCTTCTACTACGTGACTCGGTTCTTTCTCGGCATGCCCGGCTGAACGTCGGAAGGGCGCTGCAACGTCAAGAGGCGTTCAAACGAGTGACCCCGTTTGAGGCGGCGATTCGATCGACAAACCGGGCAACGCTTGGCGGTCGGGAGCGGCGGAGTCCGCGAGACGAGGCGAATCGGTTCCGTGTAGTGGTTCGGGCCGAACCTCTTCGACGAGTTCGCTGGCCGGTTCTCGTGCCGCATCACCAGGTGCCGCGACAAGACGCTTCGGTGAGAACGGAATGCCGGCACACTTCGCGTCGTAGATTCCCGCGATGAGATTGCAATAGCCATCGACCATCGTGCTCAATGAACCATGTTGCTTCACATGAGCTCGGCCTTGCCGTCCCAGTCGTTGACGGAGTTCGACTTGGCTCAGTAGCTCGATGACTCGATGCGCGAGCGTCTCGTCATCATCCACACTCGCGAGATACCCGGTGTGACCTTCAATAACCGACTCCGGAATCGAACCGACCGCGGTGGCGACGACGGGACGTTCGACGCTGAGCGCCTCGAGAATCGAGACCGGGCTCGCTTCCATCTTGCTGGTCAGCACGAACGCATCGAGCGCGCTGAGACACTCGGGAATGTCACTGCGGGCGCCGGCGAAGACCACCATGTTCTCGAAGTGGTGCTGGTCGACGAACGCCCGAAGCGTCGCTTCCTGGGGCCCGGTGCCAATGATCACCAAACGGCTCGTGGGAATCGCCTGGCGGACCCGCTGGGCGACCCGCAACAGCGACTCGTGGTTCTTCTCGGGTCGCAGGGCGGCGACGAGGCCGAAGCATGGAGCGTCGGCTTCGATTCGCCATTCGGCCCGGAGTTGTTCGCGTGCCGCTTGTCGGAACTGAAAGCGTTCGGTGTCGACTCCATTGGGAATCAACACGACTTTTTCGTCCGGGAATCCCTCGCCCCGCACCAAGTAGGTCCGATGTGCTTCAGCGACTCCAATGAACGCATCGGTCGCCGACGTTAGCAACCGATTGAGTCGTCCGATCGCATCGGGCCATCCCGTCGAGTGAATGGCCGATAGGATGACGGGGACTCGTAGACTGCGAGCGGCGATGCGTCCCCAAAACATCTTGTCTCCAGCGCCGACCGTAATGACCGCGTCGATCGACCATTGACGCATGAGTCGGCGGAGGCGCCGCACGACGAGCGCGTCGTATTTGTGGTGGATCAGGTCGCTCTCGACCGGACACTCGTCCGCCAGCATTTCGCCGATCGGTCCCTTTTCCTTGAGACAAACGACATGGGGTTGGAAGTGTTGTCGATCCATGCCGCGAATCAATTGAACCTGCAGCATTTCCGCGCCTCCGACCGGCATGCTGCTGTTCATGAACAGCACGTTCAACGGGCCGCGACGATCGCGGGGAATCAAGCGTGGTCGATGGGCCGACATGGAAGGACTCGCGATGCGAATTCATGGAAGGACCGGGCCACCCGCGGGCCGATCGATGGAACACCGAGCGAGCCGACGTTAGGCGCTCGCACGCGCCACCGGTGAACTCGGCTTGTCTGATAGGCTGACTCGTAGACGCTCTGTTTCCGCCAGGAGATTGGGAACGACGGTGTCGGCGGGAACCGAGAACTCAGGGACTCGGTAGCGAGGTCGGAGAAACTCGCGGGGATCGCCTGTGAGCCAGTTTTGCATTCGGACCAATAGCGGATCGGCATGGAACCGACGGAGGTGAAACGCATCGCCGCCGCGGTAGTTGCGCTCGCCGTAGGCCGACGAGACGCTCCGAAATCCGGCTTGACGACAGATCTCAAAAGCCATCGGGTGAAGGTTCGCAGGTTGACCAAACGGAAAAGCGAAATCAACCAGCGGCTCATTCAGCACCGCGCCCAGCTCCGCCGCGGAAGTCACGATCTCATCGATGAGCTGTTCGATCCGTGTGCACTTGCCGAGGTCACAATGAGTGCGTGTGTGGGCTCCGAACTTGACGCTTCCCCCTTGCCAACGCTTGAGTGTCTCGAGGCGATTGGCGGGCAGGTGGAGACCCAAGGCTTGGTCGTGCGGAAACGAATGGTCCGTCGACACGAAGCTCGTGCTCACGTAGTACGTCACCGGAATTTCGTGATGGAGAAGCCAAGGAATGGCCCATTGGTCGTTCTCTTCATAGCCATCATCGAAAGTCAGGTGGACCGTGGGGCGTCGACAGCCTTCGGTAATTCGGCGTTGAGCCTCTGGGAGATCGACGAGATCAAAGTGCTCTCGCAGCCAAGCGATGTGGGCTTCGAAGGATTGACGGTCGATCGTCCATGGCGTGGGGTGAACTTGCGCGATTCGATGGTAGTACAGGATCGAAACCGGGCAGGAATCGGTCATCCGTTGAGCCAAATCGCGGGCCATGCGAAGCGGAGCCGTGCAAGCTCGATAAACGTGGAGCAAACGCGAAGACAGGCGGTTGTGCATGGAGGGACTCCGGCGAAAACGAATCGCCATCAAACGAGGACCTTGCGGAAGAGCGGCGGCGAAATGCTGGTGGCGACATCGCGAACCACACCTCCTTCTTGTTGCTGTTGGCAACCATGCCATGTGGTGTTCAACCCGCCACTCGGTCCGCGCGATTCGGTGGCGATTCTCGTATCGAATCGACTTGCCCCCATGCCGTGATCGTGAATGGTTTGCAAAGCATGGTGACTCGAAACAACACCCGTTGTTTCCCGGAACGTCGCGCGCCGATCGTTCGCTCACCCAGAAATTTCGACATAGGTTTGCGGAGTCACGTCCCGTTCCTACGCCGAGCGCGGAAGCGATTCTTGACGGCGGTCGCCAGCCGTCGAACACGATGACGTGACTCGCATCCACGCCCGTGAGTCCGATTGGGCACTTGGCGTGGGCCGATTCCGTCCAAAGTCCCTTTTCCCAGGATCCCTGGTTGCCGCATGAGCTCGCACCTTGAAACGAACGTGAACGAACGTTGCCCCGACGAGCCGTCCGCGGCGAATGTGCCGACGATGCACGGCGTGAATGACGTCGCCTCCCCGACGGAGGGTGTCGGGCCCATCGTCGACCTATTTGGCATTCGATTCGACGCATTGCGAATGCCTCAAGTCCTAGACCGCCTGTTGGGTTGGGTGGACGAAGCTCGGCAATCAGAGACGTCTCAGGGAGAATCCGAGAATAAGCCGACTCGCTATGTCGTGACGCCCAACGTTGACCATGCCGTGCTCTTTCAAAGCCGCGGTGACTTACGCGAGGCTTACGAAACGGCGGCCCTGGTCGTGGCCGACGGGCGCCCCGTGGTTCATGCGTCGCGCTGGCTTCGCCGTCCCTTGCCCGAGTGCGTGCCTGGATCGGATCTGGTTCCCGCGCTGTTCAAGGCGGTCAATGAGAGCCAACGGTCTCTGCGCGTCTACCTGTTGGGAGCGGCCGAAGGAGTCGCGGAACGGGCCAAGACTCAAATCGAACAGCGTTGGCCGCACGTCGAGGTGGTGGGATGTTACAGCCCTCCGATCGGATTCGAGAAGGACGCCACCCTGAACGAGTCGATCTTGGCTCGCGTCAATGAATCCAATCCCGATGTCCTCGTCGTCGGTCTCGGCGCTCCCAAACAAGAGCTGTGGACCGCGCGACATTGCCGAAGTATCTCGGCGCCGGTCACGCTTTGCGTGGGCGCGACGATTGACTTCCTCGCGGGGGAACGCCGCCGCGCGCCACGCTGGATTCGCCGCCTTAGCTTGGAGTGGGTGCATCGCATGATGGAGGAGCCGCGTCGTTTGGTGCCTCGCTACGCCAAGGATCTGTGGGTGTTTCCCCAGTTGATCATGAGGCAATGGTGGCTCAATCTGCGAGGCAATCGTCCTTGGTCGCCGACTTGAGCCGCGCGGCGGTAGACTGGCGTGGCGGTGATGGATGTGAGCGGTACGGTACGAAGGCAATGGACTAACGGCTCGGTTTCACGGTTGGGGACATGGGTCTCGGACTTCAACGACTTGGCAGGTCGATGCGTGCCTCGAGACGCAATGTATCTCTCGAGATGCAAGTCCGAACCTGAAACAACGAGCGTTGTCCAAACCTGAATTCGCTGGGGCAAGGAGCGAGCAGCATGTTGGAGATCGAGGCGAAATTCGCGGTGCGAGACGAAGCGAACCTGCTGGGGCGGCTAGAGGCGTGTGGGTTTCGTATCGAACAGGAATTGGATCAAGCCGACTACTACTACAATCATCCGGCTCGTGACTTTCGCGAGACCGACGAGGCGTTTCGGATTCGAGTCTCGGGCGAGGATCTGAATCTCACGTACAAAGGTCCTCGACTCGATTCGCGGATCAAGACTCGCTCCGAAATCGAACTCCCCCTGAGCCCCCAAGGCGCGACGCTCGAGGCGGCGCAGGGGATGTTATTGGCACTCGGGTTTTTGCCCGTGGCGTCCGTCGTGAAACTCCGCCGCCAAGGTCGACTCGAGCACGAAGGGTTCACGCTTAACGTCGCGATTGACCGAGTCGTGGACGCTGGCGACTTCATCGAGATCGAGTGCCTCATCGAACGGGCCAAACAGCAGGAGGCGACCGACTGTGTTCTCCATTTCGCGCGACAGCTGGGCCTCACGGACCACGTCACGGAGAGCTACCTCGGGCTCGTGCTGCGTGAGCGAACCAAGGCTGGTTTGGTTTGAGCCCGATGGGCGGAGCGAATCAGGAGACTCGCCGTTGCCGTCTCGACCTGACTGCAGGCCGAAGTTCGCGAAACGGCTTGGTGGCTGAAAGGCGAGACTTCGCTTGGGAGCGGACGATCGAGCGGTGAGGTGTCGGTATCCCTTGCCGCTTTTCCGGCTGATCCAAAAAGTCGTCACGAGCTTGTAATGTCAGGGGCCCCTCCCCGTTACTATCTTCAGGGGCAAACGAGTCGGCCGCGTTTTCTCGCGGCCATTTCCCTAGGGAGATCCTGCCGGAGTGGGGCGGGACGACTCGATTTCGAAAGTCGTTTTCGTGGAGATTCGTGACCATGTCGAATTCGATGCTACGGACGCTGTTCCTGGGAGCCGCCGGCGTGGTCGTGAGTTGGGGAGCCGGGGCGTCCGGCCTGATGGCTCAAACTCGTGATATCGACCCCGAGCGACTTTTGCGGTTCGCGGATACCAACGGCGACGGAGTCGTCGACGCGGAGGAACGAGCGGCGGCGATCGAACGACTGCGCCAGATGCGGGAAGAGGCGGGACGCCGGGATCGTCCTGTGACGCCTCGCCCTGGTTCGCCAGCGGCCAGGCCGCGAGGACCAGCGGCCGGGGAGCCAGGCGGCAACCGGCCGGGAGCCAATCCGGCACGCCCCAATCGTCCGAATCGTGCTCCGGATGGAGCGGCTCGCCCCGGGGCGAACGATGCATCCGCTTCAGCTCGATTGAACGCACTGCTCAATCGACCCGAAGCCTTGGCTCGGTTTGATCGCGATGGGGACGGCGAACTCAACAACCAAGAGCGCCAAGCCGCGCTGCGGGCGCTCGAGCAAATGCAAGGCGGTAACCGCAACGGGATGATGCAGCGGTTCGATGCCGACGGCGATGGAGAGTTGAGCGAGACGGAGCGACAAGCGATGCGCGCGTTCGTGCAAGAGCGGAGTCGAGACGCGATGTATGACGGTGCCGCCACCGGCTCGGCCGATACGGCGGAGATCCTGGACAAGCGATCATTGCTGGAACGGTTCGATGCCGACGGAGACGGTCAGCTCAGCGCCGAGGAACGAGCGGCAGCGCGACGCGCCGTGTCGACGGGGCGCGGTGACCGGACTCGTCGCGGCTAGAACACTCTTCGCTCAGGCGGCGATTCCGATCTTGGAGTCGCCGCCCCTTCGGTCTAGAGTAGGGCATGCCTTCCGAGCCAGCCGCCCTACCCTCTGATACGCCACGCACGGCACGCCGCAACTTCGCCAAGCTCGTCGCCTTTCAGGTGCTTCTGCGAGTCGGTTGGATTCTTAAGACCGAAAGCGTGGTGATGCCGGCCGTGCTCGATAGCATCGGTGCCGGAGCCTGGACTCGCGCGCTGCTCCCATCGCTCAATCGTCTCGGGCAGACCCTCCCTCCCCTGCTCTACGCTCGCCGACTCGAAACGGCTCGCTTCAAGAAGTGGTCGTTGGTGACCTGGACCATTCTGATGGGGCTTTCCTTTTGGCTGTTGGCCGCCGTTTGGCCGTGGCGTGAGGGAGCGGACGCGGAGAGCTGGTTCATCGCGGTCTTCCTCGTGGGGTACTCGCTGTTCTTCACGGCGACGGGAATCAACCAAGTCAGTTTCTCAACTCTGCAAGGCAAGCTCGTCGAACCCTATCGGCGCGGCAAGCTCATGAGTGTCGCGAATGGCATCGGGGTCGTTTTGGCGGTGGCCTGCGCCGCCAGCGTCATGCCTTATTATCTGACTCGCTCGGCGACCAACTTCGATCGCCTCTTCGTCGTCACGGGCGCGATGTTCATTCTGTGCGGGCTCGTCGCGACAAGGCTTCACGAGATGCCTTCCGCGAGCGTGTCGGCTCGGCGGCGACGATTAGGAGAACGCGTCTCGCGGAGTTGGACGATCTTTCGCGCCGACCAACGCATGCGGTGGCTCATGCTCGTGGCCTGGGCGTCCGGCACGTCGCTGATTCTGTTTCCGCACTATCAGCCCTTGGGACGAGTCCGTTTGGGGTTGGGGTTCGAGCATTTGGTCGTTTGGGTGATCGTCCAGAACATTGGAGCCGCATGCTTCAGCGCCCCGTTTGGCTGGCTGGCCGACCGTTATGGAAACCGATTCGTCTTGAGATGGGCGACAGGGCTGATGGTCATCGCGCCTCTGATCGCGTGGGGGGCGAGTCACGGAGGGGAGCTGGGCGTTTGGGTTTATCCCTCGGTCTTTTTCTTCCTGGGACTCACTCCCGTGTTCATCAAGGTGTTGAGCAATTACGTGCTGGAGTTGGTGCACGAACAGGAACATCCGGCCTACCTGGCGACTCTCGGACTCGCCCTCGGGCTTCCCACGATCGTTTTGTCCCCCCTCGCGGGATTGGCCATCGATGCATGGGGTTTTGATGGTGTGTTCCTCGCGGGGATCGGTATGATGCTGCTGGGTTTCGCGGCGACCAGTCGCTTGGTGGAGCCTCGATCGTTGCCGTTTCCAAGCTCGCCAGACGAGCAACACTCCTGACCGATCGACCGGTTTCTTGCCTCCGCGGAGGTGGTCGCTTGGATCGGATTCCCAATAATTGATTGACGAATGGCGGGCAATTTCGGATTATCGACCATTGAGACCGCGTACCGGACCGTACTTGTACGCGAGTTTCCCACGTTTTGAGCCTGAGGAGTCTTGTTGATGTTTACGAAAGGTCTGGGAGCGCTAGCGCTCGTCGGGGCGATCGCCCTGTCGATCTCGGCTGTCGAGGTCAACTTGGAAGATGTGAAGTGTTTGGTCAATCCAAACGCTCCGGCCAAGGAAGCAACCGGTGTCGAGTACAAGGAAGGCAAGGTCTTCTTCTGCTGCGGCAACTGCGCCGCCAAGTTCAAGGAAGACTCGGCTCCGTTCGCCGCCGCCGCGAATCATCAGCTCGTTCGCACCGGTCAGTACACCCAAGCCCATTGCCCGCTCTCGGGTGGCGCTCTCAATCCCGAGAAGACCGTCGAGATCAATGGCGTGAGTGTCCAGTTCTGCTGTGGCAACTGCCAAGGCAAGGTGGCTGGCGCGGAAGGCGCTGAGCAAGTGAACTTGGTCTTTGGTGACGCCGCGTTCACCAAGGGCTTTGAAGTGGTCAAGGAAGAGGACGGCGAATAAGCCGGACTCTTTCGCGTGCCCGCCTCGCGGGTCGCGACCTGAATGACAAGAGGCCAGCTCGCGGAGGTTACCGTGGGCTGGCCTTTTTGTTTGTCTGGGCTTGGGGTTTTGCCTTGCCGTGTCGACGTGGAGAGCCGGTTGATCGCGCGGACGATTCAGCTCAAAACGCGAACGAAAACGAATGAACTCGCCTTGGGAATTCGCCTAGTCGCCCGAGGTGTCTGGCTCCCCAATCTTGCGAATGAGTTCCGAGACGCGGGACTGAAGGTCGAGTAGTTCCTGCCACTGTTCGACCGCCAACGACACCTGTTGGGCGCGGCGATCGAGCTTGACCGAGCCGGTCAAGTTCTTGACCCGCACGTGAATGAACTCGAGCAATTCGCTGAGCTGAGCCGACTGTCCGGGTGAAAGGCGTTCGGGAATCAGGAGGTGGCTGTCGTCGCGGAGCTTGCCCGATAAGTCGGGATGATCGAGCCAATTCTTCAGCAGCTCGAAATCGGCGCTCTGTCCCGTCCCGGATTGACTCGCTCGCGCGCCCGACGGTTCACCGCGGAGACGTTCGAGGCGAGCCGCGATTTGTTCGCGGGACCCGAACAGCAGTACGCTTCTGCCAACTCCGATCATGTCGCCGTAGCGCAGGATCTTGAGCTGGATGTCCTCTCCGTTCACCTTGGTTCCATTGGTACTGTCCAAATCGGTCAGGACCAACTTCTCGTGATCCTCTTGGATCTTGAGGTGATAACGGCTGACTCGCTCGTCACTCAGTTGAATCGTGTTGCCTTCTTCACGGCCAATGGTCACGGGCGCGGAAAGGTTTTCAAAAACCCTGCCCCGATCGGCGCCGTCCAACACTCGAATCGTGATGGAAGCCATGCGTGCCAGCCTGTCTTGAAAAGAAAAGAATGGCGGGTGTCGTCTGCACGAGAGAAGAGTTGAGGAGGCAGACTCCGCCCTTGTACCTATATCATCGGCGTGGAAAACGAGGCAAGTCAAGCTTTCCTAGGCTCGTTTGCATCTCCAGGTTCCGATTGGGCAACCCTGGTCGACAAAACGCCCCTTCCACGGTCAGTCACAAGGCGAAACCCCCTGGGACCCACAGGCTCATTCGCTTGCCGGATCCGACTCCATAAGAGCGAGGGGGCCTACGTCCAAGTCGCGTAGGTTATCTCAACGACCCTTCAAATGCTAGCGAATAGCCCTCATTCCCAGGGAAATTAGCGGAAACGCCGCTGACCAACGCCACTGCCCAACGCCGCGCCAACAAGCCCTGAAACTGGGGCTTTCTCCCTCTCCTAATCGTAAGCGAGAGCCCCCTTAGGACAGGATCGTGAAACTTGCCGTCCGCTCGCCGGCCGGATCGCAGGGGTGAATCGGCGACTCGTTACTTTGCCTTCGTGGACCGAGCCCTGAATCAGAGGAATGAAGCGTGTCGTGGGGAAGCGGTCCCGGAATTTCGGAGTCTTGACTGGACTGCTTGTCGGGACGCGACCGATCTCGTAAACTTCGGCCTCACGGGCGCCCGTGGCGCAACTGGATAGCGCATCGGTCTTCGGAACCGAGGGTTACAGGTTCGAATCCTGTCGGGCGTACTTTTCTCTTCAACGCGGCCTCACGGCAACGGATGTGTTCCCACACATCACTTACCGTCCCTCAGTTTTGCCGCGCTCCTGGTGCTCAATGCGGAATCGATGCGCTCCGCGCCCTCTTTGAATTCCCTGCCCCCCATGAATCCGGCGGGATGTTTTTTAAAAAGCCAGTAGCGTCTTCGTCTTCGTTGGAATTCGCTTCGGTTCACTTGCGCCGTTTCAAGATCGTCTGGGGTGCCATGGGACATCGCCATCGGCAATCCGTCTGGTTACGTGGTTTGACCGATCGCGCGAATCGGGCGGTTCCGAACAAAGGCTTATGGATGGCGGCGGGCGGCTCGCCTTGTTGCTTGGCTGGTTCCGTCCCATGGCTCCGCCCGCAACGAAACCGACCACAACGACGCCGAACCTCTCTCGGCGGAGCGTGTCTTCCATGAAATCGAAGCTTGGAATTGAATCTTTCTCACCGATTCCGGCTCCATGCACTTTTCGGCCCAGGAGTACCCAGATGCGAATCTCGCATCGCCATATCGAGCCTAAGAGCCTGCGATCTCGCTTGAGCTGATATCACGTCGGTTCGGTCGAGCTAGGCTCCTTCTCCGCGTTCTCCCGTTTTTGGCTGGGCCGTTTTTCAACCGCGGCACACGCCGAATTCAAGTGAGAACTTCTCATCGCGCACCTATCAGAGCCGGGTGGTCGCCCGCGCGGCTACCAGGACTTCGTTTCGCGTTTCATCCACCGCTCGACATCGAATGACGGCTTGGCACGCCGTGGTCGCCGATGCGCGCGTGGTGGTTCGTTCGTCCCCTCGCATTTACACCTCATTGAAAGGAGGAACCCATGGCCAAGGGGAACATGCAGCATCAACAACGACTCGATCGCTCCCACAAAGTCAGTGTCAACGTTGGCACCATCGGGCACATCGACCATGGCAAGACGACGTTGACGGCCGCGTTGCTGCGAGTCCAGTCCGAGAAGGGATTGGCCGAGTACAAGTCGTACCAGCAAATCGCCAAGGGAGGCATCGAGCGAGACAAGAACAAGACCGTCACGGTCTTGGCT
>JAGQPS010000008.1 GCA_020426595.1 Planctomycetales bacterium | reverse complement strand
TCGACACGTTCACTCCGATCAATCGCAACGCGTTCCCCGCCGCGAAGGCCGCCGTCGACTGCGTGCTGACGGCTACCGATGGATTGTTGGCGGGCCGAAGAACGGCCTATGCCTTGGTGCGACCACCCGGGCATCACGCGGAGCGACGAAGTTTTGGCGGGTTTTGTTACTTCAGCAACGCGGCGATCGGAGCTCAGCAACTCAGCCGCCGTGGCAAGGTGGCGATCCTCGACATCGACTACCACCATGGGAACGGACAACAGGACATCTTCTATGATCGGAACGATGTGCTGACCGTTTCGCTACATGGCGATCCTTCGTTCGCGTATCCCTACTTCACCGGTTTCGAGGACGAAGCGGGAGTCGGCGACGGCGCGGGATACAACCTCAACTTCCCACTTCCGGAACAACTCGATGGTCCGGGGTACCTTGTCGCCCTCGAGCATGCGATCAAACGGATTCGGGAATTTCGCCCCGACTATCTCGTCGTCGCATTGGGGCTCGATCCCGCCAAGGGGGATCCGACCGGGACCTGGAGTTTGGGCCCCAGGGACTTCGAGGCGAATGGGCGGGCCATTGGTCGCCTCGATTTGCCAACGCTCGTCGTGCAGGAAGGTGGCTACCGGACGCGAACGCTGGGCGCGTCGGCCAAGGGCTTCTTTCGTGGACTGCTCGGCTCGTGATGCCTCTCGTCCGCCGCGCGTGGATTGACAATGTTGGGCGGCGAAACGCAGGGTTGTTGGCCCTGCGGCAACTGTTCCCCTGGTGTGCTGGCGATCGAGAGCTCCCGCGAGCTCGCCTCGTGTTGTGAGAGATTGGCGAATCTGGCCCGTTCTGGCCGTCACGTCGCTACCCGTCGTCGGGAGGTCCCCGCTATGATGATTCGACGGCTGTAATGATCCAACAGCCGTGCAACGGCCGATCGGCCGCTTCGTGCTCGGCGCTTCGGTGCCAAGTGGAGCGGGGGGAGGGCTCGTGGTGGCGGCATCTTGCCACCGACGGGTGATGGGCCGCGAGAATTACCAATGCGCTGCAACTTGAGAGGCATCAACATTGGCGAGTGAAACGGTGAGTGCGGTCCGGACCTTGGAGCGGAACATTTCCCAAGTCGTCTTGGGAAAGCCACAGGTCGTGCGGTATTGCGTCGTGGCATTGCTCTCGGGCGAACACATTCTGCTGGAGGACGTGCCAGGGGTGGGCAAGACCTTGGCCGGCAAGGCGATGTCGCGGAGTGTCGACGGGAGCTTTGCTCGAATTCAGTTCACGCCCGATTTATTGCCGAGCGATATCACGGGCAATAGTATCTTCGACAACCGCGAGAATCGGTTCGTCTTCCACGAAGGCCCGATCTTTCACAACATCGTCTTGGCCGACGAAATCAATCGAGCTCCCCCGCGGACTCAAGCGGCGTTGCTCGAGGCGATGAGTGACCGGCAGGTGAGCGTCGATGGCGAGACTCATGGGTTGCCCCAGCCGTTCCTCGTGATCGCGACGCAGAATCCATTTGAGTACGAGGGGACCTACGTACTTCCGGAAAGCCAACTCGATCGATTTCTGTTGCGCATTAGCGTGGGCTATCCCGCTCGCGAGCACGAACGCGAGATTCTCGTCTCGCATCGAATGGGTGAGCCTGTCGATCATTTGCGATCGGTGACCGACGTCGAGAGCATTCGGCGCATGCAGGCGGAGGTGCGGAACGTACGCGTCGAGACGTCGCTCGTCGATTATCTCCTGAGCATTGTCGAACGGACGCGTGATTCACCCGATTTGAGCGTCGGCGTAAGTACTCGGGGCGCCTTGCTCTGGTATCGAGCGGTGCAGAGCTACGCCTACGCCGAGGGGCGGGACTACGTGGTGCCCGACGATATCAAACGGCTCGCCGTGCCCGTACTGAGCCATCGAGTTCTCGTCCGCGGTGCGGTGCAGGGTGGGCAACGAGAAGTCGTCGAGGCGATCGTCGATCGAATCGTCGCCGAGACACCGACACCGGTTTGAGCCTCGCGGCGTCGCGTCGCGAATCGGGGCGTGGCGCCGGTGGATGCCCGAGGTTGTTGGCGCGTCGCGAATGCTACGACGACACCCCGCACGGTGCTCGTGACGCGATGTGGAAATCTCTCCGCCAGGAGAGCGAAGGAGAATAGCGGGTGAGCATTCGGCGGCGAACGAGCATCACGCGCGAAGGGTATTACTACCTGTTCATTCTGGCGTTCATCGCCGGTGGCGCGGTGATGCGCCAGATCAATCCGTTGTTCGCGTTGGCCGGACTGATGTTGGCTCCGCTGCTCTTCAATTGGCGGATCGCCATGGCCGAGATTCGTGGGTTGATCGTCACGCGCCGCACGCCTCGAGTCGCGGCGGGCGAGACGCTGGTCGTCGACGTGCGAGTCCACAACAACCGACCCTATGTCGCGGCGTGGCAAGTGCGAGTCGTCGATCAGCTGTTCCGACTGGGAGCCCCGGAAGCGTCGGTGAAGAACATTGAGTTGATCGTTCCGTACGTGCCACCTCAAGGCATGGCTCGAGTCAGTTATCGATGCCGAGTCTACCAGCGCGGCGAGTATCGGTTGGGGCCAGCGGCGATCGCCACCGGCTTTCCTTTTGGGTTGATCTTGGTCAGGAGACGTTTGCGCAGGTCCCAGCGTTTGCTGGTGACTCCGCGTCTGGGCGTCATGCAGGAATCCTGGCGCCGATATGTGCGTGAGGATCGCAATGGAACGCAAGGTCCCTCGCATCGCCGCGGCGCGGTGGACGGCGACTTCTTCGCGCTCCGTTCGTATCGCTCTGGGGACCCGCCTCGCAGCATTCATTGGCGGAGCAGCGCGCGGCTCGGGCAATTGATGGTCAAACAGGTCGAGCAACGCAGCGACCGACAGATCACGCTGTTGCTCGAGCTGTGGTGCCCCTCCTCGCCAACCGACGACGACTTGTTGGCGGTCGAGAAGGCGGTGAGCTTCGCGGCCTCGGCGGTCACCGACTTGTGTCGAGCCGCGGGGGGCAAGCTGACTCTTTCGATCTCGGCGCGGGAGCCGCTGTATTATTCGGGCGGACTGTCACCCGCCTTGAGAACGACGACGCTTGACTATCTCGCCGTGGCTCAACCGACGGAGGAAGTCGATGCGTTCCAAGCGTGGTTGGAGGCGGGAGCTGGCGGCGGCGGTGGAAGTACGGACTCGGCGTTGCTCGTCTCGACGCGACCCGCGGAATCACTCGATGAAATCGACTCCCGGCCGTTGCCCGATTGGGTTGGCCGAGTCCCGCGAGTCAGCGTGCGCGATCCGGCCTTCGGACGCTGGTTCCGTTTGATCGATCGGCCCGCCGGGAGCGCGGCGGAACCGGAGACCGCGTCGACAAGCGTTCCCACGAACCCCATGCCAGATTCACGCGACGTTCCCGCGACGGGAAGTTCAAGGAGGCAGGCGAATGGAGCGTCTTGAACGGCGACTGCAGTGGAATCTCGCGGCGCAAGTCGTACTGGGAGCCTCGCTATTGTCCGGGACCCAAGGGGGCTCGTACTTGCTGAGCGTCGCCTTGGTGGGCGCGATCGTTTCGCTCACGTTGGTCGATGGATGGAAGGTGTTCTACCTCGGACGGCTCGTTTCGAATCTTGTCGCCCTCGTCGTCGCGTTCTATCCGCTCTTCGACTTTTTCAATAAGCACAACGAAGCTCAACTGCTGAGCATCGCCCAGCTCCTGGTCAACCTGCAAGTCGTGTTGATGCTCGAGCGAAAGACATCGCGGATCTATTGGCAGATCTTCGTGCTGAGTGTTCTTCAAGTCGTGGTGGCCAGCGCGCTGCGGTTCGACTTGCAGGGCGGGCTCATGTACGTGCTCTACGCGATCGTCGCCTCGAGCGCGATGGTTCTGATGCTGTCCCAACGCGACCTTGATCGCATTCAAGTGTCGCGCAAGTCGGCGGAGAAGAGCCGCGAGGAATCCGATCAACTCGCCCAGACCGAGACGCCCGCCGGGCTGCTGCATAACGCACCGGTGTTAATCGCCGAACCAGGCAACGTCAGTGCCTCGACCCTGCGGGCGTTTCACGCTCGTTCGCTAGGCCTCACGATCATGGCGATCGGATTCTCGACGGTCTTGTTCTATGTCATTCCACGGGCGGGCGAGCCTTGGATGAACCGTCGTGGCACGCGCCAAGGCGAAGTCGGTTTCACCGATCGATTGACGTTCGATGAAACTGGGCAGTTGCTCGAATCAGAGAACCCGGTCTTGCGAGTCTCGTTCGAGGACCCGGAAACGAATGAGCGAACGCAGGTGAACGGCGGCGTGTATCTTCGCGGCACGACACTTCATCACTACGACGTCGAACGGGGCCAACCCACGTGGCTCGAGGATCACGACGCCCACGCGGGAGTCGTGGACAGGGCCTCCGAGCGCGGCATGCCCACGATTCGGGGCAACTCGACGGGTTACTTGCGACAGACGGTCAGTATGCCGCCCAGCGGAGAGCGCTACCTGTTCACCGACTACCCGTTTTTCTTCCTCAACCGGAGTGATTCCCGGATCGCGTACAACGGCTATCGCAATTGCATCGTCCTCAGCCAATACGAGCAGCAAAGCAACGAGCCGCTTCGGTACACGCTTGCCGTCACGTCCTATTCGCAGGTGGGTACCGCCACCGATCCGATCTTCAAGCGAAACCGGTTCTTTCCGTATTACGGCGCGACTCGTTCCGCCCGTGAGATGCCATTCGAGGACCGGCAGGACCTGTTGCAGTTGCCGCCAACCAGCAATCTGGGCAACCGTTTTCCAACCCTAACATCGCTGGCCAACGAATGGACGAACGAGAGCAACCCACGCGACCACTTGGGGATGATGTTGGCGTTGGAGCAGAATCTGCGAGCGGGCGACTTCACGTACACGCTTGATTTCAGTCAGTTCCGGCGCGACCCGTCGATCGATCCCATCGAGGATTTCGTCGCGAATCGACGAGCGGGCCATTGCGAGTATTTCGCGAGCGCATTGGCTCTGATGCTGCGTACCAAGGGGATTCCCTGTCGACTCGTGATGGGCTATCACGCCGGAGTCAGCGAGTACAACGACCTGGGTGCCTTCTATGACATCCGTTCGCGCAACACCCACGTGTGGGTCGAGGCTTATCTTGCTCCCCAGTACCTTCCCGCCTCGCTGCGAGTCAATGACGCGTTCGCGCGAAGCGGATGCTGGGTTCACCTCGACCCGACGCCGGCCGGCTCCGATGACGAGCAGACCGAGAATAGCCGATCGATTATCGATCAGGCCGATCAAGCGTATGGCTACGCGCAAATGATCTGGGACGACTATGTCGTGGGACTCGACGACAAGAAGCAGAGCGAGTCGTTTGGCGGAAGTCTGCGTGGTTTGTTCGATGTCTCATCGTTTGAGTTCGCCTTGGAGCGAGCATTTTCCAACGGCTCGTCATCGGGTCCCGCCGCTCTGTTGATTGGACTGTTGGCTATCGTGGTGATTGGCAATTCGCTGTTGCGAACTCGGCGCACGCGCGGTGTCGTCGGCAAGCTGCTAGGCGTCAAGGGAGCCCGCTTGCTTAGGCGAGTCGCTCCGCGCTTGGCTCGATGGATGGGAGTTCAGTCGGGGGCCGTCGCTCGACAAGCCGTTCCGTTCTACGAGCGGCTGGAGGACTTGCTTTCCCGCTACGACGTGGAACGTGGGTTCTCGGAGACGCCAGCGGAATTCGCCGAACGACTGCCACTCGCGCTGGCGGGACGCTGCGATGCCGGGCTGCTCGAACCGATCGTCGAGGCGTTGATTCGGGATTATTACGCGGTTCGATTCGGCGGGCAGCCACTCGATACGTTGATGCGTCAACGAGCCGAAGCATCGCTCGAATCGCTTGCTCGATTGCTGGCTACGCCTCCCCAGCCGCCAGCACCGATTCCGTCTCCCAGCGGCTGAGCCAATCGCTCACGCGCGCCGGTCGAGGAGATGCCGGCCGGGGACCGACGCGGATGCGTCACGCGTGACTTCGTGAGACACAAGGTCGGAGTTAGATACTGAGTCGCCGATTGCGGGCATCCACCGGCCAACAGCCCGCGATGGCCCCGCCACTCACGACGTGCACTTCTTGATGGAGAGCGGTCGTGGGACAAATGTGGCGCGGGATGGCGAACAGTGCGTCGCCCGGTTCAAGTGAAATGGAACCATCGACCTCCAGCACCAGATGCTCCTCGCTATGAATGACCTCGCGAGCCTGGGGCAACGCGGGAAACCAGACTCTTTGTCCGGCCGCGGGGTCGGCCGCGACCGCCTTGTGACCGAGATCGACGGTGATCCGTCCAGGGCCCGGTAGATCGATGACTCGAGTCAGGAGCACGGCGGCGGGCGTGAAATCTAGATCGGGGAATGCTCGCAAGTAACCGGCATCATGAAACACCACCGTCCCGGGACTCAGCTCCAAACGCGGATCATCGATCGCCGCGAAACAGGGGAATGACCCGGTTCCCCCCGCCACCACGCGAGGTGCCGGCAGGCCCTCCGCCTGCAGTTGATCGGCAAGCAGTGCGGTTCGTGACCAAATCTCGTTCACCGCGGTTTGTCGCTCGGCGACATCGGCTTGTCGATGATGCCCGTCGTACAACTGGAATCCATCGGCCCGCAAATTCTCGAGCTCGGAAATGCGTCGATAGAGTTCGGCAGCGCCGGAGTCGATGGGGATGCCAGTGCGATGCATGCCCGGATCCAAATCGACGACGACACCGATCCGCACCGAGCTCGCCGCGGCCGCTGAATTCAATTGGACCAAGGATCCCCAATGGTCTCCCGAAACCCGCCATGTCGCGTCGGGGAAGCGTTGCGCGAGCCGCACGACTCGATCGATATTCGGTCCGACGATGGGGTAGGCGATAAAGATGTCGGGGACACCCGCCGCCGCTAACATCTCGGCCTCGGCGATCGTGGCGCACTTGTGCTTTCGAATGCCGAGCGACAATTCCCGCTCGATCACGCGGCTGATTTTGTGAGTCTTGCAGTGCGGTCTCAACCGCGCCGCGACTCCCGCGATACGAATCATCTCATGCAAATTCCGCTCGAGCAGCTCGTCGAACACCAGCAGCGAGGGTGAGGCGATCGCTTCAATGCCTCGCACCTGAGCCGGGGCATGAGGAATTCGCGACCAGGCGTCCGCGGTAGCATCAGCAGAAAGATTCATCGCACGTGTAGCCGGGAGGGAGTCGAAAAACGCGACACAGCCAAGGCAAAAAGTGTCGACGTTTTCGTCCAGCGAGGCAACCGGTCGGAGCCGCGGTATCGCCCGACTCGCCCGGCCGCCAATCGATGGAGACACGGTCCGAGCCATCGTCGGCCATGCGACAAATCGTCAGCGGCTGGTTCGGGCGTCAGGCGGCTCGGCGATGCGAAGCGTTGTCCGGCGCGGATAACTCGTCACGGTGGTCGGCCAACGAGTAGACGGCCGCGGTTGGCTCAGGCTCGGCCGAATGCGGCTCGACATTGTGCGGAGTCGTGATGCGTCCCCACGCGCTCAGGAGTCGACGAGGATCGACCGGCGAGGTCACGCAGTCGAGCGCGACCTGTCCCCATTTGGCGACGGTCTTCTTCCACGAGGCGACATCGGGCAGTGACGCGATGAGCTGCTGATGTTGACGGCCTTGGGCCGCGAAATGACGGCGTGGACGGTCGACGACATCGACTCGCAAATGCGATTCGTAGGCCACCTCGAGATCGTAGCCGACATCCTCGAGTCGATAGGCGAGGTCGATGTCAGCCAGCTCGTCACCATAGTCCTCGGTGAGACCGCCGGCCGCCAACAACGCTTCTCGACGGTAGAACGCGGCGACGAGGTTCGGGCCTAGCGGCGTGACTCGTGGAGGACGATTCTCATTCCATTCGCGCCCGACCGCGAGCACTTTCCTACCGAGGAGCGGACCGAGTCCCACGCCGAGGCAGCGGATCTTCGTGCTCTCGCCCGCACCCAACAAGACCGGACAGACCGACCCCACGGCGTGGTCGGAGAACGGTTCCAACGCGGCGTCCGCCCAGTTGGCTTCCGGCAATACGCCGGCTCCAAGCACGTGCACGATCTCGCCTTCGGATTGGTCGATCCCGGCGTTCAGCGATCCCACCCAGCTCGAGTCAGCGGCGACCGAAACAAATCGCACTTCTTCCTTGAGGTCGTAGGGGTCGGTGTATCGACCGTCATGCACGACCACCACCTCGCTCTGGCGAGGCCGGTTCTGCAATACGGCAATGAGAGTCTCTTCAAGCAGATCAACGCGGTTGAAACAGGCAACCACGATCGACAGACGCGTCATGGCGAGTTCCTCAATGAGGATATGAGCAACAGGAGGGCTGACCTGCCGATGGCCTCGGTTCGGATACACGACATTTATTCGGATGGTAACGGAAGAGAAGTTCATCCGTTTCGAGACGATTTGACCGTCTTACCGATCGCATGGTCGGCGCGGTCAACCATGTTAAGTCGTTTGTCGGCCGCTACTTGAAGTCGGTTGTGTCGCTCTGCCCCAAAGCCGTCTGAATCGACTCCCAAGCCGCCTGATACACCCGTTCTGGGGCTAGCCATGTCTTGGCGACATGAGCCGCGGCGTTCGTAGCTTCCTTGCGAAACTGAGGAGACTGGGCTAACGCGATGAGAGTCCGTTGAAACGCGGCGGCTTGATCGGCGATCGACACGGCAATCGACGCGAAATCCTCCAGACCAACGGCGCCCGCCGAACGAGTCACCAGCGGGCGACCGAATCCCAACGTTTCAATGCTCTTGATCTTAAGCCCCGAGACCAAATCGACCGGATTGATGCCCACGTCGATGGCTCCGTAGAAATCCTCTGGCTGATCGAACGGACCATACCAGATCACTCCGGCCAGGTCCTCGCTCGCACGCGTTCCTTCCAATGCCGCGCGAGTCTCGGCCGTCGCGATTGATCCGCCGATCCAAAACTCAGCGGTCGGACATTTCAGGTGGACCGCCGGCCAGACTTCATCGAGTAGCCAAGCCAGGGCCCGGTGATTGATCGGCGACTGGCCTCCCACGATGCCGAAGACGCACTTTTCCTGATGGGTGGCGGGAGGAGGCAGCGGTTGGCCCAAGGTCGAATGCCCCACCACGACAACATGCGGTCGCGCGGCACGACGAAAGAAATCCGCGTCTTGCCGCTGAATCGCCCAAACGATGTCGAACCGATCGATCCAGCGAAGTTCATCGTCCTCGCTGATGGCCAACCAGCTCGCCGTACCCTGTTCCGCCGCGAGCCGATGGCGAGCGGAAAGAACGTCATGGGCGTCCAGGATTGTCTTGGGGCGAGGCAACGGGCCACTGGCATCTGGTGAGGGAAGTTCGTCGAGCAAGGAAGCGAGCGACAAATATTCCAGGAGCAGAAAGCGAGGTTGGACACGGGCCAAGACATCGCGAAATCGTTTGCGAATAGCCGCCGGAAGAAACGTCGGAATGGGATCGGCTGGCGGTCGCGATGCCGACTCACCGGAAGTCGGAGTCGAGGGAGCGACCCTGGCTCGAGTCCGCGACCAGCGCGAGAACGTCGCGGCGACTCGGTCCATGCAGGTCTCACAGAACAGCACTCGCGCCGGAGCGACAAGCTGGTGCGAGAGGCTCCGTTCATGGGACTTGGCCGGGCCCACCAACCAGATGACCACCTCAAGACCGGCTTGGTTGAGACCATCGACCAGCCTCAGGATGCGCAAGTGGGACCCGTTGGACTGTCGCCAAAACGGCACGTCGGTCACGAGTAGAAGCTTCTGTCCGCGGAGTTGGGCCAGGTCGATCGAACTAGGCGGCGGCGAGTCGGGCGGCATGTTGGGATTCGGCTTGCTAACGCGAGTAAGGGATGAGCCCGATGGCACGAAGCGGGAGTCCAATGATCGTTGTAACGAAGTTCGCCCGCCTCGTCGCGGTACTCGAAAGTCCGAATCGAGGCTCAAACAACATCGCCAATCGGCCGCTTTTATTGCGGGTTTCCGCACTGCTCGAGCGATGAAGAGGAGTCACCCGTCGCTCATTCAGTCCGCCGGCGGAAGGAGCACCAAGTTCCGCGGTGATGGCCATAAGGGAACTCAATGTTCCCTTTGTTCCACAATAGTGTGGTTCAGATCTACTTCGTTAAGTGGGTGTTAGGCATTTTAGAAAATCGTGTGACACGCCATCGTTCTTGACCTCGTACCGGTACGGGTGCCTCTTCGGAGGTGCTCTCGAGCCGTCGCCGACCTGCCCCCGGCGGCGGCTCGGCTTTTTTACCGCCGTGCCAAGCGACCTACTGATTCGGTGCCGTCACCGCCGGGAGGGCCGACTTGTTGGGCGTCTCTCCCACGCCTTCCGCGTGTGACGACTCGGGGGGCTCGGTATCGCCAGCAGGCATGGCTGGCTTCTCAACCGAATCGGAGTGGGTCTCATGAACCGGTGAGGAGTCGACCTGGCTGACGACCTCCTCGTCGATCACTTTCACGATGGTCACTTCTTGATTGTTCGCCTCCAGTGGCTGTCTCCCAAAGACTCTCACGACTCCCGAGCTATCGGCGACCGCGATGCATGACACGTCCTGGTTGGCTTCCATCATGACGATTCGATCCACAAGTTCGGTCACGCCAAATCGCCCCATGAGTCCTCGTGTTTCCAGATCCCAAAGTTCGATACCTCCCGCATGGAAGCCAACGATCGCCACCGGAACACTCTCGCAGAGTTGAGCAATCTCGGCCCTCGCGTCGGCCGGTCGATCGTCCACGAACCGCATCAACTCGAGGGTCGATTGCCACCGCAGATCTCCGTTTTCCAATCGCGAGCCATTGACGATTTCAAGAGCGTTACCAAACACGAAGACCAGCGAGACGGCGTATTCGTCGCTGCCGCCTCCCAAGGATTGGTTCCAGTCCGCGGTCAACGAGTCTTGGTTGGATGATGACCCGCCGCCCCGCCAGAATCCCACGCTCAGCCAGCGGCGTTCGGGCAGGGCGGTGAAGTCATGCGTGACGATTTCCTTCTCGAGGACCTCGACCAAACCGATCTGGTGATCCTCATCGCCCTCGAGCAGGACCCATCGCCCGCCGGGATCGGCCGTCATTCTCTTTGGAGAGAAGTCCCACTTGGCTCGCGCAAGCAGGTCGGTCAAGGTTTGATTGAACAAGTAAAGCTCGCCTTGCAGCGCGACGAGCCAAACGTTGTGTCGTGGAACAAAACAGACGGCTCCCATACGGTTGATGTGCGACGAGGCCGGCATCCGCTCCAGGGACGTGGCGTGTAAACGCAGAAAGCCACCATCGGCGATCGGCAGCACGGCCGTGCCGGTCTCTTGGTCAAGCGCGATTCCGAAACGCGACGAGCGAGCTGTGGAGTTCCCAATCAGGTCTTGGACTTGTGGACCATTCAGACCTTTGGGTAAGTCGATGGTCATCGAGCCGATACCGGTGGGCGTATTGGTGATGGAGCGTCCCCAAGCGTCGATCGCGAAGCTGCTCATCCTTCGATTGCGACGGATCAGGAGGTGATTCGGTTCGGTGGAGGTCCAACGCAGATCGAGAATCGCTCGACCTCGTAGGAAGAATCTGGCTCGTTCTTGAAAGTCCCAACTGGGCGAGGAATGATCGCTCCCGACTCGATCGATCGAAATCGCGGTCCCCAAGAGTCGATCCGAGCCGCGACCCGCCAATGCGGATTCCAGTCCCCGCTGACCGGAACGACTCGCCGAACTCGCGCTCAGGGCGCTGGCGGAGCGGTTCCGCGTCCCAAGGTTCACTCCCGCGAAAATCAAGGCGACCAACGTGGTGATGGCAAGAGCGAGGCCTAGTGCCGCCGTCACGCGATTCACTCGCGGCTTGAGGCTTGCTCCATTCGCACTGGTTTCGTTTGGGAGGAACGTCGAATTGGGCACGAGCCCGCCGGGACGCCGCACATTACGGCGAAATTCCCTCAGCGCCTGGGCGATTTCATAGGTCGTGTCCGTCGCGGAAACATCGAGCTCGACCGCTTCGCCCACCTCGAGCCGGTCGAGTCCTTGTACTACCGACAGCATGTGACGAAAGCGAAAGGGTGGCGCGAGCGATTTCAATTCGGCATAGAGCGCGACGAGGTCATCGGGCGCGCTCGGGCAGCAACGACGCAGCTCGGCCTCGTTCGCCAGTCGATCGCGTAAGTGAATGGACGCGCCCAGCTGGGGCGACTTTCCTGTGGTCAGCCGGAACAACATATCGCCGAGGGCGACGACATCGCGACGCACTTCGACGGCACACTCAAGGGAATCTTCCTCGAGAGGAGCCTGGCTCGCACTTGCCTCGTCGTCGCCGCCAAGCACTTGGCCACCGGCCTCTCGGTCGCCTCGCGAATCGAGGATGCCCGCGAGCGACTCCTTGGAAAGCCTTTCGGCCAATCCAAGATCCAGGATCCTGAGTCCGCCGTCACGCGTCAGCATCACGTTCGACGGTTTGATGTCACCGTGCGCGACGCCTCGCAGATGGGCGAAGTCCATCGCCAACGCGACTTGTCTCACGATCGCCTTGGCATCCTCGCAGCAGAGCGGACCACAGCGAGTCACGACTTGGGCTAGATTCCAGCCGTCGATGTACTCCATCACCAAGAACGTGCGGCCCCGTTCGGTGAACGCATCGGTGGCTCGAGCGATTAGCGGATGCTCGACGCTTCCCATCGCCTTGATTTCTCGTTCGAACGATTGGCGAACGTCGACGGACAAATCGGGGCGAAGCACCTTGATGGCGACCGGTTTATTCAGTCGCCGATGTTGGGCCTTGAAGATCAAGCCCATGCCGCCGCTTCCGATTCTCATCAGCAGCGAGTAGTCCCGGAGTAGCAGCGGCAAATGGGCGAACGGATCCGCGTCCGAACCGGAGTCGCTCGCGTCGCCGGCGGTCGATTCCTCGAGGTACTCCTCCGCGACCTGTCCGAGACGCTGGACCGTGTCGCGCAAGCCAGGCTCGTGGTTGAAGTGCGCCGTTTCCTGTCCCAGTTCGGCCACCCATACTTGATCGAGCAGTTGCTGCTCGAGTTGATCGAAGGTCCGACGACAGGTCGCGCATCGACCGAGATGGTCCAAGACCGACTGAGCAAGGGAGCGGACGGCGTCGCCCAGAATGACATCGCGCATCGATGCTGGATCGGGACAGTTCGCCCCTGGGCGAAGCGAGTCGTCGAATCCACTGAAACCCATGTCCCACCGCCGCCGATTCGGGAGGAATTCCGCATTACAAGGAAGAGCTGAATAGGCTCGCGTATCCCGAATTGATTCAGGCTCGAACCGGACTCGCCAAGGCACTCCGCGAATCTAGGGACACTCGCCAGATTCTCTCGCGCGGTCCATCGGCCCCAAGCATGTGCAGTTTAATGGCTCGGCAGGCTCGTTTTATCGTTTTCGCGCCAGCGATTTGAAAACCGCCGCCGATCAGCTTTCCCGGGATGCCTCGCGGCGATCAAGCGACGTCTTGCAGTTCCTCACGAACACGCCGCAGGACACGATACTTGGCCTGTCGTACGGCTCCTTCCGACATCTCAAGGTCGTTGGCCACGGTGTAGATCGATTGACCATCAACCACCACCCGCCAAAAAGCGGTCCACGTACGTTCTTCAAACTCGGTTTGAATCAAACGCAACACCTGCTTCGCCAGTTCGCTGACTTGGGCGACTTGTCCGGCTGAGTCCATCTCCCATTCCGGAATCTGCATCATGTGCTGCTGCATGTCCGTGCCGCCCACGGCCACCGGACGGCGCGGGTTAACGCGCCAATAGTCCCGTACCTTGTTGCGCGTGATCGTCCAGATCCAAGCGCGAAAGGACCCCCGAGACTTCCCAGCCGAATCCTCGTCCGTTTCGTGTTGGAAGCTATCCAAACGCCGAATCACGTTGCGAAAGACGTCTTGAACCAAATCGACGGCATCCTGCTCGGGGACGCGCCATTCACGGCACCATGCATAGACAAGCGGGCCGTACAGCTGGTGGATCTTCCGCCATGCCTCGGGCACTTTCCGCCTCGCATCGGCGATCAAGGCAAGAGACGTGGGTTCATCGAATGGCGATGTGGGGTCGGTCATCGAGGACTCGTGTTCTTCGTAATGTCTGAGTCCGGCAGCGCCCGAGTCGCGCGGCGACAAGATTGCCTCGTCGCATCGCGAACATCGCTATTCACCAGTCCGGGTTCCCTGCCGCTTATGAGCTGAAAGGGAATCCAGCACGAACATCAAAGCTCGATTTGGCCCAAGTTGAATTGATCTGGCCAAAGGTGAACGGCGCGGCCGTTTCCAATTACTTAATCGCAGCGTCGCCGCACTTCGCTCCCTAGCGAGGGAGTTGCCCCATGAAGTGAACGACCTGTTCGATCCGCCGTCCGCGACGCGAAGTGTTCCGCCAAGGCGCAAGGACCTGGCCCCCCCGTCGCGAACCGCCAACCTCTACCTCCAGGATCACTGGACATCCAGGTCGGCTTTCCTCCGCGGGGGGCATTCTAGTCGGCCTGAGCGGTATTACTCAAGCTCAGCGCGCGAACCGTAAGTTTGAAGGATGAGTACAGGAGAAGTTCCCTCTCCTCGCTCTATTTCGCCGGTTCCACTCGAGCCCCTACTCAAGCGGCGTATTCAAACGATGAAGTGGGCTCCTCTCGGGGGCGTCCAACGGGGAAAGGTCCCGAGAGTTGGCCGCGCCGAGTCTCGCGTGCGGCGGCATGGGCCTGAGTCAAACCCACCGACTGCGATCGATCAATCGACACGTTCCAGTCGAATGCCCTTCAGGTCGCACAAGGCCCCTCGCAGCGGGCCGGCCGCCGTCACCGCCATCCGCCCGCGGCCAGGCTTGAGCTCCACCTGCCCGATCGACAACGATTCGTATTGGCTCCAAGCTCCGGTACTGGGCACCTCGGCTTCCAGGACTTCCGTGCCAAGAGACAAACGCAGGCGGTTGTGGGCGCTCGCGGGATCGCAGGCTAGTTCCAAGACCACGCGGTAGGTCCCCTCCGCTTCAATCGTGAGAGGCCAGCTGACCGAGTCCGTTTCGCCATGCCAGAATCCAACATTCTGAAACGTGGTCTCAAAGCCGATGTCGCCGCCCCGTATCTCGGCCGCCGCGGCCGGGAACTCGATTTCGTGACTCGAGTCGATCGTGATCACCCTTGGTTCGTTACCAGGGAGCTGCTTCGGCGCGATCTTGGGAATAAGCAAGAATCCGACCAGATCGCGCATCGCATCCGGTGGCAAGGATTCATGAAGTCCCGCGGGCATGAACGAGACACGGCTCGGGGTCAAGGATTCAATCGACTCGCGAGCCACCGATTCTTGTTCGGTCGGCGAGGTCCGTAGCTGGACCATGGTTTCGCCCTCGTCGAGCAACAAACCCGATACGGTCCGCCCGTCGTCGGTGGTAATCACGACGCTCCGATACTTCGCGTCGATGTCGTGGGACGGAAACAGGATCGATCGCGTCAACGATTCGGAACTGGGTGACGAAAGCGCGTTGAGGTCGGGACCGAGCCGCTTGCCTTGCGCGTCGGCCTGATGACAGTTCGCGCAGTGTTGATCGAATAAGCGAGAGCCTTGCGCGAGATCCGGATCGCGGGACGACGCCTCCAAGTAACGAGCCAACAGATCGGCCTCGTCGGGCATGGCTGGAATCGCCCATCGTGCTCGAAGACGCTCCGCCGTTTCCGCGGGGACGGTCTCCAAGAGTCTCGACTGTTGCTGCCTCGTCATGACCTGTCGCACGGGATGCTCGGGATCCTCGAGCCAACGAATCAGTGTCGACCTCGTGTCCTCCCGCTCCAGCCACAAGTCAACGGCGAACTGCTGCAGGTTGGGAGATCCATTTCGCAAGGCATCCCAGAGACGTTGTTGGGTCGCTCCTCCCTGACCCGCGAGCGCCTCGACAACGGCTCGCTGCGCCGAGCCGGTTCGTCGCGGGTCAACAAACTCAAGCAGGTCGGATTCGATGTCCGGAACGAGCCAAGCGGATTCGAGCAACCGAGCCGCGAGCTGGTTGGTCGCGTCGGTCGTTTCCAGCTCAATGCGGAGCGTTTGGAGCCGGTCTTGCCAGGCCAATCGCAACGCCGGTGAAAGACTCTCGGACGTCGCCTCGGCTGGCCGAACGGATTGCAAACGAAACAACAAGGCATCGAGGCGCCCCGAGGAAATCGCCGATCGGATCGCCGGCCGATCGACCTCCAGCAACCACTGTTTCCAGCTCTCGGGCGAGAGATTTCTTTCGATCAACGCATTCGCAAGTTCCCAAGTCCAAGAGGAATTGGTCGATGCATCGGCTTGGGTCAGCGCCGAGAGCCAAAGCGGTGCCGCGTCGCGATCGACGTGTCGCAACACTTCGTATTGGTCCCATGGATCGGTGAGCGTGGGGAGCTGCCGCATGATCCACTCGATCGACATAGGATCCTGGGATCGAGCGAGTGTGCCGAGCATCGCGCGCCGCGAGCTCGAAGGCATGGTGTCGGCAGCCTCGGTTGAACCAAGTTGCTCTCTGAGCGTGGCTAGTCGCGCGGCATCCCAATGTTGAATGAGTGGCAGCGTCACCGCGACCGCATCCGAGTCGGTTTCCGCCAGGATCGCCCGCTCATCCGCCTCGGTCAACTCGTTCAGCCGCGCGAGAGTATGCCATGCCTGGGCTCGAGTCGCTGGCCAGTCGTCGTGCAGCGCGACTTGTCGAATCGCCGAGGCAAGATCCTCGCGCTCGTCCCAAATGATTCGTTGATGAGCCAAGTCTCGTAAGACGCCGTTCCTTGAGGTAAACGCGGCAAGCAGTCCCTCGTCGTCTTGTTCGTCGACGGGCCACGGCGTCGCATGAGACTCGGTTCGTCCCGAGATACGCCACAGCCGGCCGAGCCCCTGCCCCGCGAAGACATTGGTTTCGGCTCGAGTCGCTTCGGGAATCCAACGCGGATGCTCGATCACATATCGCACCATGTCGACCACCCACAGACCACCATCGGGGCCGATACGCACCTGCACGGGGCGAAACCACCGGTCGGTCGACGACAGGAATTCGCGATCTTGTTCGTCGCTGGCGCGCATCGCACTGATGCCTCGAGGCGTATCGCGGAGCACGCGGCGATGAATCAACTGGTTCACCGGTTCGCACGTGAACGAGTTCCCATACAAGTCAACGCCTAGTGAAGGCGTTCTCGAGATCTCCAGTCCGCAGGCACTGGTCGGACGCCCCGCGGGGCCCGAGAGTTCAAACAAGACAAGGTCGCGCGGGGGAAACAGCACTCCCGGACGATCGTCCACCGTAGGATCGATCGCCGAGGGTGGCGACGTTAACGAGCCGATCGTGGGACCGAGTGGAATCGGATAGTGACGGATGAGCGTTCCGTTATCGCAGCCATACCAACGCTGAAAGTCATCACGAGAGCGGCCTTGCTGAGTTGTTCCCGTCACGGGTTCCAATCGAGCAAGATCGGGTTGCCAGCGAAAGTCGCGTCCACCCAAGGCCACCGGCGCGCCAGCGGGCATCGCGTCGGGTGCGTCGTGAAACACCTGAATCGTTCCACCAAAGAGGCCGCAACTGCCATACAGCCAACCGTCCAAACCCCAGCGCAGACTGTTGACTCGTGCATGCGGATTATGAGTCGCGAATCCGGTCAGCAATGTGCGGACATCATCCGCGCGCCCATCGCCGTCGGTATCACGGGCGAGCAACACTCGCGGCGCGTCGCACACGAGCACTCCATCACGCCAGACCTTGACATCGGTTGGAAATCGCAGCCCCTCGAGGAAGACGGTCGATTGATCGTAGCGACCGTCGCCGTCCGTGTCGCGCACCAACCGTACTTGCCCATGGGGCGAGAACTCGCCTTCCACTTCCCTCGCGTAGTCCGGCATCTCACAGACCCAAAGGGATCCATCGAGGCCAAAGTCGATCGCGACCGGATCATCGATCAACGGCTCGGTCACCGCCGGTTCGATTTGGAAACGCGGGTCGATGCGAAACTTGCGGAGTGAGGATTGTGGATCGTTGGCCGGCGAGCCGTTGGTGCCAGGCGGCACCTGCCAGTCCTCGGGCAATTGTCGCTTCACTTCGTCGACGATGCGTTGCTCAAGTCCCTCAGCCAGCGTCGCGGGGAGCGCGAAGTACACGACTTCGGCGCCACCCCCGTAGCCTCCCTCTTGCCGCAATCGCTCGGATGGAATGTAGGCACAGAAGTCATTCGCGTACGCGGTGGTCCATAGACGGTCGACATTCAGTTCGCGTTTGAGCCGATGCGCATAATCGACACACACCTCTCCGGCCAGCAACACCACGCCAAGATCGTTGCCGAAGCGAAAGGTCTGGACGGGATAGTCCAGGTGATCGAGCAGTGGCTCGCCCGCGTCGAGTCGTGCGAGTTGCCACCGTGCGTTGTAACCCGCCGGAGATGCTTCCTTCGCCAGAACTTCCCATTGTTCACGAGTCGGTAGCGGCAACAGAGGGAGGTCGATCCGCGCGAGTCGCGCGACCGGCGCGCCGTGGATGGGAATCCCTGGAGTGTCGAGTAGCCGGGCGATTTCATCGCAAATCTGTTGACCCTGCGCGGCGGCGATCGCCTCACCGTCTCCCGTCACTCCCGAGTCCGGGTTTGAGTCGCTACCGCACCCGATCGCGACCAACCCAGTGACTCCCGGCCACCGGCGTTCAATCGCCTCCCGCGCGTAGCCCGCCCAATCGCCACTCAACCGGTTGTACGACAACGTCACGCAGTGACAGGCGTAGGCGGTGTGCAGCGCCAGGAGCTCTCCGTCCTTCGTTCGAGCGATCAATACCGGCAGTGAGTGATCGACCGGCCCGCCCGCGGTGCGGCGATTCACGGCGAAACCGACCGACCCGGTCGCCCAATTCAAGAAGCCAGGTTGTCTTCCGTCGATCGCGTCCTGCACCACCGCGACCAAGTCATTGGTGAGTCGTTCGGTGTAACGATCGATATGCGTTTGGTGCTCGGCGGGAATCGGCGTGCTGAAGATGGTGTCACAAGCACCGGCCAGTTTCGGCGTGCAGTGCGAGTGTGAGAAGGCAAACGCCAAGTTCTCTCGCGGCAACCCATGCGATTCGGCCAATCGAGCCGCCACCTCGTCGGCCATCGACATTCGCAATCCCAAGCTGTCGAGCGTCACGAGTACGATCGGCGGTTCATCGCCTTGGCTAATCGCGAGCGCTTGAGCACCGAGACGCAGGCCGACATCGGCGGCTTCCTCACGACGAAAACCAAAACCATTCAATCGAATGGGGTGGTTCGGCGTGATGTCGATCGACGCGACTCCGATCTGATACTCGTCGCCCTGCTGCCAGTGCTCTCCTGGCGACTCAGCGTCTTGAGCCACGCACTTGGAATCCAGCGAGCACAAACATGGAGCCCAGATGCCGGCAATTAGAAGTCCGACCGACAAAAGAAATCGCCAACGAATGCGGATGCGCGGAGCTGACATCTTGGACGAGTCTCCAAGTGAAAGGTGGGAGAGCGGCCGGGCAGTCGGATTGGGCCTTGGCGGTCGGCGGTACTCGCGGCGGCGTCGCTGGCATTATACTGGTCCACCGCCGTGCCGGCCGATTAACCTCGCCGTCGCATGCCTTCCCCGCCCCACTGGAGAACCGACCATGACCGTTGGGAATCGGACATCGAGTGCCCCCCTTTTGCTCGCCTCTAACCACTCCATCCTGGCTCGACTCACTCGGCCACGCTTGTCGCGCCGGGGATTGCTGTGGGGAGCCTGCGTGGCTCTGCTTGCCTTGATTGGCGCGCGACCGTTGATCGCCGACGAGCCTGTGCGTATTGGCGTGATTGGACTCGACACAAGTCACAGCTTGGCTTTCACCGAGATCTTCAATGGCGAGAATCCCGCGGAGGACGTGGCGGGCTTTCGAGTCACGGTCGCCTATCCCTACGGGAGCGCGGATATCGAATCGAGCGCTAGCCGCATCCCAGGCTACACCGAACAAATCAAGGCGATGGGTGTGGAGATCGCGGAGTCGATTCCCGAGTTACTCGAGAAATGCGATTGTGTGTTGCTGGAGACCAACGATGGTCGCTTGCATCTCGAGCAGTACCGCTTGATCGCCGCGACCAAAAAGCCATGTTTCATTGACAAGCCACTCGCCGCTTCGCTCGCCGACATCGTGGCGATCTACGACGTCGCCGCGGCTCATGACGCACCGGTCTTCTCGTGCTCGAGTCTGCGTTTCTCATCGGGGCCCCAAGCCGCGCGGAATGGTGAAGCGGGCGACGTGCTGGGCTGCGAGGCGTATAGTCCCTGCTCCCTCGAGGCGACTCATCCCAGTCTTTACTGGTACGGCATTCACGGCGTCGAGATCCTGTACACGGTCATGGGAGCGGGCTGCGAGACGGTGAGTCGCGCGCACTCCGATGATTTTGATTTCGCCACTGGCGTTTGGAGTGATGGACGCATCGGAACGTTTCGCGGGATTCGCAAGGGAAAGGCGGGATACGGAGGCGTGGTCTACGGCTCGAACGAAATTCGCTCCCTTGGGAACTTTGACGGCTACCGACCGCTCGTTGTCGAGATCGCACGGTTTTTCCGTTCGGGTGAGGCCCCGATCGAACCGGCGGAAACGATCGAGCTCTACGCGTTCATGACGGCGGCCGACGAGAGCCTGGCGCGAAACGGAGCGCCAGTCGCGATCGCCGAGGTGCTTGAAGCGGCTCGCCAAGAGGCGGCCTCACGCTGATCGGCGTGCCCAGCTGGATCGGAAGACCCAAGCGGATCAGCAGGCAGGGGCGGCGAGTCGGCTAGGAACCACTCGCCGCCATTGATGGATCAAGACCGCGAACCAATCGCCACCCACCGGTGTGTTTGATTGATGGAAGGAAGAACGGATGCCCGAGTTTCTTGGCGCTCACATGTCGATCGCCGGTGGTTACTACAAAGCGGTCGAGGCCGCCGCCGCGTGCGACATGAACTGCGTGCAGTTGTTCACCAAGAACAACAATCAGTGGCGAGCCAAGCCGATCACCGATGATGACGTCGCGGCGTTCCGCGAGGCGCTAGAGAAAACGGGAGTGCGGCGAACGATCTCCCACGCTTCCTATCTGATCAACATGGGTTCGCCCGAGGAGGGCCTACGCAATCAGTCAATCGAGGCGATGGTGGTCGAGCTTGCTCGAGCCACGCAACTCGGCATCCCCCATGTCGTCGTGCATCCCGGTTCGTACACGACGAGCACCGAGGAAGAGGGCATCGCACGAATCGCCGAGTCCTTGAATGAGGTTCATCGCCAAGCCGATCCGGACGGCGCGATGGTGCTCCTCGAGAACACCGCCGGTCAAGGCAGTAACCTCGGTTGGCGTTTCGAGCAACTCGCGGCAATGATCGATCAAGTCGCCGATCCCGATCGCATCGGAATCTGCTTCGATACCTGCCACGCGCACGCGGCGGGCTATGACATGCGGACCCCCGAGACCTATGAAGCGACGATGAAGGAACTCAAGGCCAAGGTCGGGCTCAAACGAGTGCTCGCGTTTCATCTCAACGACAGCAAGGGCGATCTTGGTTCGCGCAAGGATCGCCACGAGCACATCGGACAAGGCTCGTTGGGTCTCGAGCCATTCCGCCACTTGCTCAACGACAAGCGTTTCCGTCGCATCCCCATGTACCTCGAAACGCCCAAGGGGGACCACGAGGAAACAACGTGGGACGATATCAACCTCGCCACGTTGCGTGGGCTCATCGACGGCTAGGCGACTCAGGCCAGGATCGGTTCGATCAACTCGCCGTGGATGTCGGTCAGACGATAGTCGCGACCTTGGAAGCGATGCGTCAGGTTGAGGTGGTTGAGGCCCAGCAGGTGCAAGATCGTCGCCTGCAGGTCGTGAACGTGGACCGGGTTCTCGGCGATGGTGAAGCCAAGCTCGTCACTCGCTCCATACGTGAAACCACGCTTCACGCCTCCTCCGGTCATGAACATCGTGTAGCAATCGGGAAAGTGATCGCGACCGAGAAGATCGCCCTTCGCCGTTCGTCCCTCGCGGAACGGTGTCCGGCCAAATTCGCCCGACCAGATGATGAGTGTTTCCTCGAACATGCCGCGAGCCTTCAGGTCGCGGATGAGCGCGGAGACCGCTTGGTCCATGGGACGACAGCGGTTGGTCAGGCCATCTCGAATGTCCTCGCCGGCACCGGTTCCGTGGAAGTCCCAGCCCCAATCGAAGAGCTGCACGAAACGCACGCCATCCTCGATCAACCGTCGAGCCAACAGGCAGTTATTGGCGAAACTCGCCTGTCCTGGCTGCGCGCCGTAGGCCTCGATCGTCTCGGCCGATTCGCGAGAGATATCCATCGCTTCCGGCACCGCCATCTGCATGCGGAAGGCCAATTCGTATTGCGCGATTCGCGTGGCGGTTTCGGGATGACCGAAGCGATCCGACTGGAGCTGATTCAAATCACGCATCGCGTCCAGGCTGAGCCGCCGTACATCGCGGCTCATGCCATCCGGATCCGAAACATAGAGGACGGGGTCGCCCTGGCTGCGGCATTGCACTCCTTGGAACACGCTCGGGAGAAAGCCACTTCCCCAAACGCTCTTGCCGGCGCTCGGATTCGAGCCTCCCGACACGAGCACGACGAAGCCAGGCAGGTTTTGATTCTCGGTACCGAGCCCATAGGTCACCCACGAGCCCATCGCGGGTCGGCCCATGCGGGGCGAGCCGGTATAGAGCAGCATCTCGGCCGGAGCATGATTGAACTGCTCGGTGTGCATGCTCTTGATGAAGCACAGGTCATCGGCGAGTTCCGACAGTCGCGGCAAGGCATCGGACATCCACGCGCCCGATTCACCGTGTTGCTTGAATTGATGGGGCGTGCCGAGCAGCGTGGGACGAGCGCTGGTGAAGGCGAATTGCTTGCCTTCGTAAAACTCGTCGGGACAGTCCTGTCCATTGCGCTCGACCAATTGAGGCTTGTAATCGAATAGATCGAGATGCGGGGGCGATCCCGCCATGTGCAGGAAGATCACCTGCTTGACCTTGCCCGGATAGTGCGGCGGACGTTCGGCGAGAGGCTGCTTGTCATCCAGTTCGATGTCCGCTCGGGCCGAGGACCCGAGTCCCGACATCATCGCCATCGCCGCGGCGCCTAGTCCGAGGGAACCACCGCCGAGGAACTGTCGCCGAGTCACGTCGCCCAATGGGTGAGCGCCAAAACTTGGCGTGAGGACTTTCGAGCGTCGTGCGGAATTCGGTTGCATCGTGTCGCCTCTCTATCTGCAAGTCGGTCGCGGTATCCGTTTTGGTCACGCGGACCGTGTTCCATTCGCTGTTGAGTCTCGACCCGTTCCCGCCTCTCCGGCCCGCCCATGCGGTCGAGCCGAGCGCGGGCCGACTACGGTCGAGCAATCATCTCGTCGAGGTTCATGATCACATTCGCCAGCACCGTCCAGGTCGCCGCGTCGACGGGCTCGAGCCCCGGGGCCAGCGGGCCGATCGGCTGCGTCGCGAGCGTGGTCGCGGCGGCCGGATCAGCAGCCAATTGTGCATGGGTTTGTTCGTAAGCCAGACGCAAGACGCCGAGTTCCTCGTCGGTCGCTTCTCGCACCAAGGCGGTGCGGAAGAGAAACGCGAGGCGCTCGTCCAGCGAGTCGGGGCCTTCCAAAAGCACGCGCCGAGCCAGTCCCTGGGCCGCCTCGACATACACCGGGTCGTTCAAGGTCACGAGCGCCTGCAGCGGCGTGTTGGTACGAATGCGACGCAGCGCGCAGACTTCGCGGCTCGTGGCATCAAACGTCGTCATCGAAGGATACGGAGTCGTGCGCCGCCAACTGGTGTATAGCCCGCGGCGGACTCGATCCTCGCCTGGGCTCGGATCCCAATCGGTCGAGCCTCCAAAGGCCGAGTTCAAACCAAGCTTGGGGCGCGGTGGTCGAACCGAGGGACCAAACATCTTGCGACTAAGCAGCCCCCCAATCGCCAACGCTTGATCCCGAATCGACTCCGCCGACAATCGAAAACGCGGACCACGCGACCAGAGCGAACCATACGGATCGATCGCCAGTTTCTCGGGAGTGACTTCGCTCGATTGGCAATACGTCGCGCTCGTCGTGAGCTCCCGTACCAGCCATTTCATGTCCCAGTCGTGATCCATGAAATCCACCGACAGGCTATCGAGCAGTCGCGGATGAGTCGGCCAAGCCCCTTGGGTTCCAAAATCCTCGGCCGTTTCGACAAGCCCCACACCAAAAAGCTGTTCCCAGAAACGGTTCACGGTGACTCGCGCCGTGAGCGGGTTGCTCCGGTCGAGTAACCAATGAGCCACATCCAATCGCGTCGGCGGACCCGACGGTTCATAGCTTCCAAACGACGTGAGCAACCCAGGATTCACCGCGTCGCCAGGGACTCGAAAATTGCCGCGGACGTGAATGAACGTCTCGCGTTGTTGATTCTCCGCCAGTTGCCGCATGATCGGCGTGACGACGTCGGGTTTGAGTTCCGCGAGTTGCTTGCGGACCGCCGCGAGTTCACGAGCCTCGGGGGTCGCTCCCGCGCCGACCTCCGTCCACCAACTCGCCATCGCTTGCAGCATCGCTTCGTCGCGCGCTCCCGCCGTCACTGGGAGAGTCCATTCGCGACTGGGCGAGGGAGCCTCGTCACCGCGGATGATCCAAAGCGGTTGACGTTGGTCGTTGAGTCCGATGACGCGGAACGGTTTGAGCCGGTCACCGATATTCGGTGAGTCCGATCGGTTCCAAATCGCGATTCGTTCCAACGCGTGCGGCTCGGTCAGCTCGACTTCCCACCAGGGATTCGGCCCTTGCTTGGTATGGGTCGTGCTCTTGGCATCGAAGAAATGACCATCGGTGTTGCCGTCGTTCGCCAGGTTCGCGGGCGCGTCGTAGTCATCGCTCGACTGAGTCGCCTTGCCGGCCAAGGCCACGTTGTTCTCGCCGACGAACGCCTGCACTTCGGCCAGGGAGAGAATGACCGAGTCGCCCATGAGCTCGACGCGCACGAACCGTGTCGCGAGCGAGGCATCGGCCGCGAGTTCCGGTAGCGAAGGCGATTCGGTTTCCTGGGCGGCGATCCGTTGTTCCAGCAGCGCGATTCGCGCTTGCAGGGCGGCTCGGCGAGCCGCGTTCTCGGCCGAATCGGATTCTAGGAGCGGCAACTCGCTCGGATGATCGCGATCCTCGGTTTGATTGAAAACCGCGTAGAGCTCGTAGAACTCTTGTTGACTGATCGGATCGTACTTGTGGCTGTGGCATTGAGCACACGCCATGGTCAGGCCCATCCAGACGGAGACGGTGGTCGACACGCGATCGACGACGGCCGCCGAACGGAACTCCTCGTCATCCGTGCCGCCTTCACTGTTGGTCATCGTGTTGCGATGGAAGGCGGTGGCGATCAGTTGGGAATCCGATGGATTCTCGAGCAAGTCGCCCGCCAACTGCTCGATGGTGAATTGGTCGAAGGGGAGATTGCTATTGAAGGCTTCGATCACCCAGTCGCGATACGGCCAAATCGTGCGAGGCGAGTCCTGGGCATAGCCTTGGGAATCGGCATAGCGCGCGATGTCGAGCCACATCGCGCCCCATCGCTCGCCGTACCCAGGCGACGCCAGCAGGCGATCGACATAACGATCGACGGCGTCGGGACGAGCTCCCTCCACCAATTCACGAACGTCGGCCGGATGCGGTGGGAGTCCCGTGATATCGAGCGCGAGACGTCTCGCCAGAATCGCTCCCTCGGCTTGATTGGCCGGCGAGAGTCCGACTTGCTGAAGTCCCTGCATGATGAACGCGTCGGTTGGCGCGTTCGACCAATCGTTGCCGACTCGAGGAGCGGCGGTGTGTTGGGGAGGCGTGAACGACCAATGGTCTTGCATCGGAGCTCCCTGCAAGATCCACCTTTCGAGCAACGCGACTTCCTCGGCGCCGAGTGGCGGTCCAATTTCAGCGGGCGGCATGACATAACCGTCGGCATGGCTACGAACTCGCAGGATCAGTTCGCTCGCATCGGGATCACCGGGCACCACGGCCGGTTCCTCGCTTTCGCCTCCACGCAGCAACGCCTCGCGCCGATCGATCCGTAGTTCGGCCGCGCGAGTCTTGTCGTCGGGGCCGTGGCAATTGAAGCAACGATTCGCGAGCAACGGTCGAATCTGTTGCACGTAGTCGATCGTCTCGTCAGCATCTTGGGCGCTGAGCGGTTCCTCGGCATACGCGAACATGCCGTGACTCAACCCGCCACCGATGAGCATCGCGGTGCCGATCGCCAGCAGCAGGGATCGCCCTTGCCGGAACACGAGCGTCCCAACGCGGCTTGTTTGCTTCGACCGGCAAATCGCGGACTGATTATCGAGATCCTTGGGCATCGCCATCGTCATGGGGCTCCCATCGTGTTCGGCAGGGCATGTGCGAGCAGAGCTTGATCGGGCAGGACCACATCCCGGTGGCCAGTCGACGCGACGTCGCGTGCGAATGACGAATCACCACGGATGCGGCGAGAGGGAGAATCGGCCAGTCTCGCCCCGAGGGGGAGGCGGCGTCTGCTTTTGACCATTCCTGATTATACGAACCGGCGCGGTCAATGCGCCGCTCATTTGGGGAGCTTCCTGGTTCGTGGCTTCCAGGGGAGGGGGAGACCAGAAATCTTGCCCGTGGAACGAGTTGGTGGCCCTTTTCGAAAAGCGAAGAATCCCTCGCTCACGCTCTTAGATGTTGCGCTTTCATGGATGGGGCGAAGCGGAAGTGTTGGCGGCGTAACGGGTTTGTGGCTTGATTGAGAAGTCGAAGAATCCCTCGCTCACGCTTCGGGTTCCCTTTGGTTTTGCCACGCTTTTGGCATGGTCGACTAGGGCGGAGCGTGAAACGCGCAACATCAAAACTCACGCTTCGCGTTTCGTTGGAGTTTCCACGCCTCCCGTAATGGTCGATTCGGCCAAGGAGCGAGGATCGCGACATCTCGAATTGATCTTGGGTGGTCGGGGGGAGTTCGCTAACCTACCGACCCCCGCAGCCTCGGATGGTGGCCCATGGTGGATGGCCGCCGACCTCCCCTGTCCTTGCTCACGGACGGCGTTTGAGCCGGAGCTCGCATCGCGAACGCTCCTTGCCGCGCGGCCGTCCTGGAGTTCAAGTCATGACCGATGCCCCACGTCCGACTCGTGTTCTCATCACTCGCCTGAGTCACATTGGCGATTGCGTGCTGACCATGCCGTTGCTCTGCGCACTGCGACGAGCCTTGCCGGATGCCCATATCACCTGGGCGGTGGAAAGCCCTTCGCATCAACTGCTGGAAGGTCATGCGGCACTCGATGCCGTGATCAAGATTCCCAAAGGATGGCTCAAGAGCGTGGGGAAGTTTCGCGAGACCCGACGGCAGTTGCGTGCTCAACCGTTCGATCTGGTCTTCGACCCGCAGAGTCTCACGAAAAGCGCGGCGCTGGGCTGGGTCTCGGGTTGCGGTCGACGCGTTGGACTCGCTCGACCCCAGGGGCGTGAGTTCGCTCCGTGGCTCAACAACGAACGAGTGGAGCCAACGGAGGAACATATTGTTCCGCGCTCCTTGGAGCTGCTCCGCGTGCTGGGCGTCAAGCGACCGGAAGTGGAATTCAATGTGCCGATCCACGAAACCGCCGTCGAGGCGATGCAACAGTTCCTCTTGCGACAGCGACTCCGTGGTGGATTCGCCGCGATCAATCCGAGTGCTTCCTGGCCTTCGAAGCGATGGGAGCTCGATCGTTTCGCACAAGTCGCGACTCATCTCCGGACCGCCCACGGCCTACGGACCGTCGTCGTGTGGGCGGGAGAAGAAGAGCGGGCGATGGCGCAAAGCATCGTCGATCAGTCGGGTGGAGCGGCGTTGCTGGCTCCCTCCACGAGCCTCAAGGAGCTCGCCGCGCTGTCGATGATGAGCCGCCTGTTCGTCAGTTCCGATAGTGGTCCCTTGCACTTGGCCGCCGGTGTGGGCGCGCCGGTCGTGGGCCTCTACGGAGTCACTCGACCCGCGGCGTGCGGTGCCTACGGAGCCAAGGCCAGGAACCTCCAAGCGATCTACCAAGACGGCACCGCTCGACAACGGCGCGGCGCTGATAACTCCGCGATGAGAGCGATCTCGGTCGACATGGTTCGCGAGGCTTGCGACGAATCACTCGCGGTTCGGCATGACAACGCCTCCGCGACGATCCCGCAAAAGACCGCGGCTTGATTCAATTGGCCCGCGACAAATCGGCTCGCGCTGTCGCGATTCGTCGCGTGCTTCAAAGTCCCAGAAATGGGCGGCCAACCCAGGTGACCCAGATCGCGATCAATGCGGCTCCCGCAAGGTTGAGGATGAGGCCGGCTCGAGTCATGTCCTTGATACGTACGCCGCCTCCGGCGAAGACAAGGGCATTGGGTGGCGTGGCGACCGGCAGCATGAACGCGCAGCTCGCGGCCAACGCCGCCGGTACCATCAAGAGACCGGGGCTGGCGCCGGAATCGGCGAGCGTGTAGCCAAGAGTCGCCGCGATCGGAAGGAACAACGCGGCGGTCGCCATGTTGCTCGTCAACTCGGTCAGGAAAGTGATCAGCAAGGCAATCGCCGCGATCATGATCCAGGGCGGAACGTCGCTCAGGCCGGTCAACAATTGGCCGAGATACAAATCAAGGCTGCTCGCCTCGATCGAGCTCGATAGGCAAAGTCCGCCACCGAACAGGAGCAGCACGTCCCACGGGATCGTCTTGGCTTCATCCCAGTTCAAAACGGCTCGCCACGGTCGGATGGAAACCGGTAGAGCGAACATTACGATCGCGCCGGCGATGGCGACGGTCGCATCGTGCCAACGCTCGAGCCATGCGCCGAGACTCGGCCAACTCGTGGCGAACGCATCGGCGATCGGACCTCGCAGCACCCAGCCGCAAGCGACCGCCGCGAACACGGAACCCGCCAGCCACTCGCCGCGCGACAAGGGACCGAGTGATTGACGCAGTTGAGCGAGTTCGGCCTCGGCGCGAGGATCGCGCTGCCGAGCCACCTGGAAAACCACGCGAGTCAAAACGAACCACGTGATGACCAACATCGTGATCGACAGTGGCATCGCGAATAGCATCCAACGACCAAAGCCGATCTCGTAACCGTGATCGGCGAGTTGCTTGATCAACAAGGCGTTGGGGGGCGTGCCGATGGGAGTCATCAATCCGCCCATCGTTGACGCATAGGCGATACTCAGCAGCATGGCCGCGCGAAAGCCGTTGCCGGTACGGGGCGAATCCGAACCGCTCAGTGGCTCGGTCAAGCTCACCGCCACCGGCAACATCACGAGCGTTGTCGCGGTGTTGCTCAGCCACATGCTCATCGCGGCGGTCACCAACATGGCTCCAGCAATCAACAGCGCCGGCGAGCTCCCCACGGAACTCATGACATAAATCGCGGCTCGGCGATGGAGTTGCCAACGTTCGATTCCGCGAGCCACCATGAATCCGCCGAGGAACAGAAAGATGAACCGGTCGGCGTACGGCGTTAAGGCCCGCACGATCGGAGAAGGCGTTTCTCCCCAGGGTTGGATCCGTGCCCGCGGAACGAGGAGTCCCCCTTCGCTGTTCTCAAAGGGGGAATCGTTCGGCAAATCGCTCGCATCGACCGCCACGAGATCCGCCGCGGCGTTCTCGGGGCGAGGCAAGACCTCGGCTCGATACCGCAGTGATTTTCCATCGCTCTCGTCGATGACGACGGCGACCGTTTCGCCGGGGCGCGGTGGAAGGTCGGCGAAGTCAATGAGCGGAGTCACGACGATGGGCAGCAGGGCGGTCGCCGCGAGTGGAAGGGCTTCGGTCATCCACCACATCGCCATCCACAGCGCCAATCCCGCGACGGCGGCGGCCTGGGTTGGCATCCCGGTCAACGCGGGGAGAACGGTCAGAGCCACCGCGCCCAACGCGGGACCCAATCCGACCTTGATCAAAGACCAAGACCACGGCGGTGGCGACGGAGTGTTGGGGGGGACTGTCATGGCTTCCGAGTGTGGTGGGCTCGCCAAACGCTGGTTCCGAGCGGTGGATCGAGTCGGGCCGAGCGTTGCATTCTGTTCGAGTGGGTGGACTCTCGCCACTCCGCGCGCTTCGGTCGACTTGAATCGAGCCAGCGCGATGGCGTGCAACTTCCGCGGGAATCGAGGCTCGTGGGGAGTTGGAGCAACGTGGAGGGACGCCGCAAGATCCTCCCGCGAAGTCGCACCACGCGTCAACTCGGCGGTTCAATTCATCCCGGACCGATGCGGCCTTTCACGTGAGCTAACGTTAGTGCGGTCGGTACCGCCGAGTCCGTGGGTGGAGCTGATGACTTGGCGAAAGTCACTCACGTTCCCCACGCCTCGCTGCCTTGCACCACCCTTGGTTCCTCAATAACTCGCCTTGCCGCACCGCGAGCAACGAGTCAAGACGGACCACACCGGACGCGTTCCCAGAGATGCCTGCATGAACTCGGGTCCCCCATCGATGCTTGAGAACCTCGTGGACCGCATTTGCGGATTGTACTCCTTGCCAGCCGTGGCGATGGAGGTCGTCCGACTTTCGCGCAATCCTAAATCCGACGCGCGCGGCTTGGCCGAATGCCTCAGCCACGATCCGGCGCTAACCGCTCGAGTCCTTCAGTTCGTGAATTCGCCTTCCGTCGGCCTCAAGCGACGGATCGGGACGATCGACGAGGCCGTGGCGGTTCTGGGGGTACGGTCGCTGCAAAGCGTCGTGTTGGGATTCAGCCTTCCTCCTCAGCTGCTCGAGGGTATCGAACGTCGCGTCCTGGCTCGGTACTGGCGTCATTCCCTCGCCAAGGCACTAGCCGCCCGTGAACTCGCCAACATGACTCATGCTCCCGACGTGGAGGAGGCATTTGTCGCCGGTTTGCTGCAGCACCTCGGCATGCTGGCGATGATCCAGGAACTCGGCGCTCCCTACGTCGACTTCGTGAAACAGGTTTGGAACGAGCGAGGCAATTTGCTTCAGTTGGAGATCGCGAGCCTCGGCTTCGATCATCGCGCGCTCAGCAGCCGCTTGGTCGAGCGATGGCAGTTCCCCGAATCGTTGACTCGCGTGTTGGCGCATCCCATGAGCGCCGACCACATCGCACGGATGGAACCCGCCTTGCGCCAAGCCGCGCAGCGACTCCATCTCGCGGAACACATCGCCCGGTTATTGCACGAACATGATCCGATGGATTGGGAGCTGCTCGTCGACAGCGCGCGGCGCCATTTCTCGATGGAAGTGTCGGAGCTCGAGGAGCTGCTCAAGCGGCTCGATGCACAGCTCCGTGAGATCGCTCCACTCTTCTCGCTCGAATGGTCCGAGGAGGATTCCTACGAGGCCTTGCTGTTGGAGAGTCGCGATCTGTTGATCCGCTTGGCCGACTCATTCGTCTTGTCCCCTCAGGACCCAACCTCCGACGAGCCGATCGTCGATGGGCGGCAAGCCGATTCACCGATCGCCACGCTGGCGAACGCCGCCGACTCCCGGCCTGACCATGCGACTCTCGTCCCGCCAAACGGCATGTCGCGGGGAGATGCTCCGAGCCCTGTGTTGGCTCAAGCCAAAAGTTCGGATCCCAGGATACTGATGAGCCAAAAGGCCAAGCCGGCCTCCGATAGGACAGCCGCCACCGTGGCCACCACCGCCGGCAAGGGGAGCGCGTTTGGCGATGCTCCGGCTCCGATGGGAATCGTCACGTTGTGTCAACGAAGTTTGGCGCGCTGCCGCCAGCAACGTTGGCCGTTGACCCTTATGATGATCGCCATCGACCATCCCGAGGCTTTGCGGAAACGGCATTCCCATCAAGCGTTCGAACGAGTCTCCCAGCTGGCTCGCAAGCTGTGCGAGGGTTCGATCGATCCGGGCGATGTGCTGACCGTGGTCAGCGACGGCAAGTGGGGCATCTTGCTAGAGGACTGCGATCGATCGGCAGCCGCCACCGTGACGCGAGAGTTGCATGCCCGGCTTCGTGTTTGGTCGGAGCAACGGGAGCTGAAAGGCCTGTTTCCGTTGACCTTTAGCATGGGGGTCGCCTGTGTGGCGATCATCGCCAAGAACTTCGAGCCAGCCGAGTTGATCGAAAGGGCGGACACTTGTCTTTCGTCCGCTCAACTAAGCGGCGGCGATACTTTCAAGACCATTAGTGTGTGATCCCAACGAGCGGTGAGTTCCTGGTAGCCTGGGAGGCGATAGGGACGAGCCGCGAACTTTGATATGTTGGAACGAATGAACAGCGTGACCAAGCCCACTCCTCCATCGCCTTCCGCCGCCGACGATTTTCTTTCGTCGTTGCCGACGCTTGACGCGCTGGTCCAAGGGACGGTCTCACTCGATTCGGGACGAGAGACTCGTGGCGTTTCGGTTCGATCCTCATCGTCCGAACCGGAGGCGACGGGGCTGGCGAAGCCCGAGTCCAATGTCGAATCGTCCGACGCCGAATCTTCGAAGGCATCCGAGTCGTCCAACGCGTCGGTCTCCGAGTCCCTGGTAGCCTCGGCCAACGAACCGGCCGCCGAGTTCGAGACTCATCGCGCCGGCGAGGATACGGAAACAAGCGACGCGCCTCGTCGTCGTGTCGTGTTGCCGATCGCGTTGTTCCTCGCTACCTGTGCCTCGACGTTTTGGGTTGGCGTGACTCACTTTCAGCCCGTTCCGTTGCTGCCGGCGTTGACCCCATGGCTGGGCGGAGACGGCATTTGGGCTCGGCGATTGATCTTGGAGCATTGGACCACGGGGCTGACCTACATGGCCTGCGTGATGGCGATTCTGTTGGTCCACGAGCTGGGCCACTTCTTCGCCACTTTGATCTATCGTGTCCGCGCCAGTTTTCCCGTGTTTCTTCCGTTTCCATTCAATCCGATCGGCACGTTTGGCGCCGTGATCGGAATGCATGGTGGCAAGGCGGATCGCAAGCAGTTGTTCGACATCGGTATCGCGGGACCGCTTGCCGGACTCGTGATCGCGATTCCCGTGATGGTAATCGGCGTGATGACGATCGACGTCACGACGCCTCCACGTGGTGACCTACAGATGAATTGTCCGCTGGGAGTGCTGGCGATGATTCACTGGCTGCGTCCCGATATCGATCTCAATGACGGCTACTTGTGGCTGGGGCATGCCAACGGCTGGTTTGTCGCCGGTTGGGTCGGTTTTCTCATCACCGGTCTCAACATGATGCCGATTAGTCAGCTCGACGGTGGGCACGTGATCTATGCCTTGATCGGGCGTAAGGCCCACTGGGTGGCGCGTGGAGTCGTCGTGCTGGGCATCGCGTTCATGGTCTATTTCTGGGCTCCTACCTTGATCTTGATGACCGTCCTGTTGTTGATTGTGGGGACGGATCACCCGCCGACGAGCAACGACCGCGCCCGGCTGGGAGCCTTTCGGACGGTTCTTGGTTGGACCAGTCTTGTGATTCCGATCCTTTGTTTCCCGCCCTTCATCTTCCGCGTAGTGGGATAGCCAATGACTGACACGGAGGTCGCCCGACAGCTCGAACAACTCAATCGCGAATACCTCGAGCTGCATACGTCGAAGGAGGACACGTTCTGGGCTTCGTACATGGGGCTCACGGACACTCCCGAGCAGACGCGTGAAACGCTGGGCGAGGCCGAGGTCGCGCTCAATCGTTGGCTGCAGGATCCCGAGCGACTGACCACGGTGCGCGAGCTGCGCCAAGGCATCGAGGCCGGACGCGCCGCGGCGACGGATCGCGAGCGGCTAGCGCTCGAGGGTTGGGAAGCGACGCTCAACGCCCACGCCATCGCCGACGCGGAAGCCCGGTCGCTCGCCGAGGAGATCGTGCATCTCGAAACGAAACTCGCCTCGGCCCGCGGTTCAATGACCCTGGGTTATCAGGTAGGGGGCGAGCCATTTCAGCGAGCCAGCAGCGTCGAGCTCTCGGGCATGGTCCGCACCGATCCCTCGGCCGCGCGGCGCAAGGCGGGTTGGGAGGGACTGCGGAGCATCGAGGAGCACGTGTTGGCCAACGGCTTTCTCGAGGTCGTGAAGCAACGCAACCGGTTGGGGCGGCTGCTGGGAGGCGACGACTACTACGATTGGAAGACTCAACGCGTCGAGGGAATGAGGAAGGTCGAGATCTTCGAGTTGCTTGACGAGCTCGAGGAACGCACGCGCGAGGCTCACGCGCAAAGCATGACGGCCTTGCGAACCAAGCATGGATCGGACCTCAACCCTTGGAACATCCAATACCTGATCGCCGGAGACGTGACCTCGCTCTGCGATCCGTACTATCCGTTCGCGCTCTCGTTCGATCGTTGGGGCCGCTCGTTCACGGCGATGGGATGCGATTTCCGCGGAGCCCGTTTGGTGCTCGACTTACTCGACCGCCAAGGCAAGTACGAGAACGGCTTCATGCATGGTCCCGAGCCGAGTTGGAATTCGAACGGCGTGTTCCAATCGGCCCGGATTCACTTCACGGCCAATGCGATTCCGACGCAGGTCGGCGCTGGGGAGCGTGGGCTCGAGACCTTCTTTCATGAGGGGGGCCACGCGATTCACTTCTCCAATATCGACATGCCGGCTCCCTGTTTCTCGCAAGAGTTCGCGCCGACGAGCGTGGCGTACGCCGAGATTCAGAGCATGTTCATGGACACGATCCTCAGTGATCCCGATTGGCTCGTGTACTACGCGAGCAATCGAGCGGGCGAGCGATTCCCATTCGAGCTGATCCAAAAGTTGATCGAGGCGAAGCAACCGTTTCGCGCGTTCTACCTCCGTTCGATGCTCGTGGTACCGTATGTCGAACGAGCGATCTACGAACTGCCCGAGCAGGAACTGACGGTCGAGAACGTCCTCAAGATCACTCGCGAAATCGAGACCCGTATTCTGGGACAGCCGAGTCATCGGCCCGTGCTCAGCGTGCCTCATTTGTTGGCTGGCGAGTCGAGTGCCTACTATCACGGCTACGTGCTGGCGGACATGGGGGTCTTTCAGACTCGCGACCACCTGTACGACAAGCTGGGTTCGCTTACCGACAATCCCCGGGTGGGGCCGATTCTCCGCGAGCGATTCTGGGAAACCGGCAATCGCTACAACGTGAATCAATACATGGAGCGAATGACCGGTCAGCCTCTCTCGGCCAAGCCGATCGCGGAGATGGTCTCGGCCAAGGTGGAAGAAGCGGTCGAGCGATGCCATCAGTGGTATCGGTTCGCGGCGGAAGGCCGGGTGTTCGATGGCGAAGTCAATCTCAACGCGTCGATCGCCGTGAGGCACGGTAACGAGGTCATCGCGGATACCGAGGTCGATACGTTCGCCGAAGCCGACCGCAAGTTTCGTCAGTGGATCGATTCGGGCGCGTATCAGGCTTGAGTGCTTGAGTGCTTGAGAACGCGAGTCTTTCCGCGCGGCATCGCAGAGGCGGAGCGCGGAGGCGGAGCGGGATTGCTGGGTTCCAAGCGGTGGATCGTTTCCGACGTAGCGGAACGATACCGCGTGGACCCTCGGAACAGCGGCCTTTCATCGGGTCCTAGGAGTTCATCACTTTCATGCTCCACGCCGTGCTTCTGATCGCGGGGTTGGTCGGCAGTAACATCTTCATGACCTTCGCTTGGTACGCGCATTTGCGTGACTTGAGCGCGAAGCCCTGGTATCTCGCGGCCCTCGTCAGCTGGGGCATCGCGCTCTTTGAATACCTGCTACAAGTCCCGGCCAATCGAGCTGGACATCAGGTCTTCACCATTTCGCAGCTCAAGTTGATCCAGGAAGTGATCAGTCTCAGCGTGTTCATTCCGATCGCGATCTTGTACTTGAATGAACGACCGAGCTGGAACTACTTGTGGGCCGGACTTTGCCTTTTGGGTGCCGTCTATTTCGTGTTCCGATCGCCGCGTCCGTCGCGCGAGGCAACGCCGCAAGTAACCGCGTTGGGTACCGAGGTATCGGACTCGCGCGTCGAGACGCCAACGGCGATGAGTGGCTCCAACCCGCCAACTCGATCGGACCACGGCCCGCCGCTTTGATCGGCGCGATCTGTTGATCGGAGCACGGGAAGTGGAGCGCGGTTGGAGCACCGCTCCGATCACTTGCCCGGAGGTCGAAACGCCTTGAGTCTCTCGGGACGCGTTTCGAGTCTTGGGCCTTCCAGCAAGTCGATGCAGTAGGGAATCGCTGGGAAGACCGCGTCGAGACACTGACCGATCGCCTTGGGTTGCCCCGGCAGATTGACGATCAAGGCGCGGCCTCGAATGCCGGCGGTTTGGCGCGAGAGAATGGCGGTGGGGACGTACTGCAACGAGACGCTCCGCATCAGTTCGCCGAACCCAGGCATTGGCTTTTCGACGACGTCGAGAGTCGCTTCGGGAGTCACGTCACGCAGCGCGGGACCGGTCCCTCCCGTCGTGACCACGAGCGAACAGCCGACGGTGTCGACAAGATCGATCAAGGCGGCGGCGATCGCCCCGCGGTCATCTTCCACGACTCGCGCGTGAGCCGACCATGGACTGACTAGGACTTCCCGCAGGTACGCGTCGATCGCGGGCCCGCCACGATCCTCGTATTCGCCGCGAGAGGCTCGGTCCGAGACGGTCAGAATACCGATCAGCGCCGGAGTGTCGGCTTGAGACATGGTGGCTGGGTCCACGGCGATGGTTGAGCGGATGGAGGCTGGCTCAGCCCCCACAACCTCCACCCTCACACGGCTCGTGACAGGCTTGGGATTCGAGTTCGGCGATCTTACTAATGCGTCGCTCGTGCCGGCCGCCATCGAATTCGGTGCCGAGCCAGACTTCGACCATTCGCTGGACTCGTTGCTCGCCGACCAAATCGGCCGAGAGGCAAAGCACGTTGACGTCGTTGTGCCGGCGACAGATTTCAGCGGTCACTTCGTCATGACAGGTCGTCGCTCGGATTCCCGGGACCTTGTTGGCCGTGATGGCCATGCCGATGCCGGTACCGCAAATGAGGATGCCACGATCGACTTCCTTCTTGGCGACCTTGCAAGCGACGAGGCTGGCGATGTCCGGGTAGTCGACGCTTTCGCTCGAATCGGTCCCGACGTCGACAACCTCGTGTCCCAAGCGGGACAACAAGTCAACAAGCTTTCGCTTGAACTGGACTCCACGATGGTCATTGCCGATCGCGATACGCATGCTCAAGTCTCCGGCCGCTCAGGCAGCGGCAGCTCGGCGGCCCAGACCGCCAAATAATCGTCCAATTGCCGGGCACATTCTTCGTACAACGGAAGCGGACCACCGATCGGATCCGCGACGTCTCGTTTATCTCGTGACACGACCGAGGTTCGCGAGGCGAGCTCGGGCCAGCGATTCACGATCGCTTGGCGGTGTCCATGAGTCATGGTCAGAATCAAATCGGCCTGCTTGATCAGCCGCTCCGATGCGGGTTGGCTGAGGTGCTCTCCGAGGTCGAGCCCTTGGCGAGCCATCGCTTCGACCGCCTCCGACGACGGTCGTCCACCGGCGGCCGCCGCGAGTCCCGCGCTCGCCACCACCACGCCATGTTGATCGAGCTGATCGATACCACAGCCCAATCGTTTGGCCAAGTGGCGGCGCATCAACAGCTCCGCCATCGGACTTCGGCAGGTGTTCCCCGTGCAAACCAAAAGAATCATCATCGAAGCCAACCGTTGCAGCGCGAGGTCACCAATCACTCCCGATTCCAAGGTCGACCAGCGATCCCATTCCAGCTCGATCATCGTCGAGGCTTGAGCGTATTTGGTGCGGCCGTCATCAAGGATGACGTCGACCGAGCCACCCACCTGCCCCGACACTTCTTCTGGTGTGACCGCCATCCGTCCACCGCAATCGATCGGCACCACGGCCAGTGGCCCAATCGAGAATCGCAACACCGACAGAATGACATCGTGAAAGGGGACCCGCAACCCGACCACCCCCTGAGGGGTGAGGAGGGCGCGCGTTTCTTGGGGGAGTTGAGCCAGTACACTCTCGGGGTGATCGGCGCGGCAACGGATCAGTAACGGGCCTGGCCAGCAGCGGCGCATGAGCCGCCGTCCCAAGGGGGACAGGTCGGGGACGTAATCGAGTGCGTCATCACCGCTTTTGACCGCGATGCCTCGGTATTGGGGGGGGACTTGTCCGCATGCCTCCACCAAGCGAGCCACGGCCTCGGGAATCAATGCGGAAGCGGCCGCGAGATAGACCGTTTCGGTCGGAAAGACGACGAGCTTCCCTTCGGCCAGTGCTTGGACCGTGCGAAAGACGATGTCGCGAGGATCATCGGCGGATCGCAAATCGATGGTCGCCGCCGCCATGCAGGAATCACCAGGAGGAACAAAAGCCAGTCAAACCGTCGTCAATCAGCAGTCATGCCGCCGCCTCGCGGGTGCCACCCACTCCGGCTTTCGCCCAAGTCCGGGAGCGCGTACCCATGGATCACGCCCACAAGGCGAGCCTAGCAACCGCCTCAGAGTAAAGTTGCCGACCATAATGGGTCAACAGGTACCCGCTCCTCAATCGGCGGTTGCCGATAAATAGTGGGAGTCCGACAGGCGATGCTTACGATCCGCGAAAATTGGCGGCACCAACTCCCCTGCCCCATTTAAGTTATGGTGATTCGCCAACGAACTCGGTCCGCCGCGCGGGGCGAGTGTTTCCGCGGCGAGGCGGGCCGATCATCGCGAGCCGATCCGATCGTGGATTGGGAGTGGGAGAACAAGGTTTGCGCGAACGCGACGGCATTTCGGAGAAGCGGACAACGCGTCGCGAGAGCCTGCGGCATCTCGCGGGCATGGGCTTGGCATGCGCCCGCTTGCCCATCATCGCGACCGCCAGCGCTACGGCACTGCTGCACACCGGTTGCTTGTCGGGCCAAGCTGGCGCCGAACCCGATTTGATCATTGGCTCCATCGGCATCGGACCGGGCAAGTTTCAAAAGCCTCGCGCGATCGCGATCGACGCGACCGATCGGCTGTTCGTTGTCGATATGACGGGTCGGATTCAGACGTTCACAGCCGACGGTGAACCGCTCAAGCAATGGCGAACTCCCGAGATCTATCAGGGGAAGCCGACCGGGCTCACGATCGCTCCCAATGGCAACTTGTGGGTCGCGGACACGCATTACCATCGGGTCCTCGAGTACACGGTGGACGGTGAGTTGCTCGAGGACCGCACGCTGGGCGGAACACAGGGGATCGGTCCAGGCGAGTTCGGACTCGTGACCGACATCGTGATCGACGGCGAGCAGCGTCGGTACGTTTCGGAATACGGCGAGAACGATCGAGTGCAGGTCTTCGAGCCCGATGGATCGGTGTCGCTCGTGTTTGGGCGACCTGGTGTCGAGCCGGGAGAGTTTCGCCGGCCCCAGAGTTTGGCCGTCGATGAGCAAGGCCACCTTTGGGTCGCCGATGCGTGCAACCACCGCATTCAGGTCTTTGATTGCAGCGAAGGGGAAGCGCGGATCGTCGACGTCTGGGGAACCGAGGGACGCGGAGCCGGAGAGTTTCGCTATCCCTATGGCCTCGTGCTCGCACCGCAAGGAACGCTCGTGATCACGGAGTACGGCAACCACCGAGTACAGCTGCTGAAGCGCACGGGCGAACCGATCGCGAGTTGGGGCGCGGCTGGCCGCGAGCCCGGCCAGCTTGATCAGCCTTGGTCGACGGCGCTCGATTCGCGAGGACGATGCTTCGTCCTCGACAGCTACAATCACCGGATCCAACGGTTCCGCTTTCCCGCGCTACCGAGCATGGAAAGCTGACGAGCCAGGCGATCGTCCAACGACTTGTCGCCGGAGTTATCGTCGTTGGTTATCGGGGTTGAATTGACCGCCGCTCGGTTGGCTAACTCCAACCGTCGGGCGTCGAGCCGGCACGAAGGGCGAGCCGCCGGTGAACTCGGGGATCCGCTTGAGTTCGGCGATCACGCTGGTGGTGATGTCGACTCCTTCAGCCATCGCGAAGACGCGTTCGCGCCGCACGACGACCGAAAAGCCTTGGGCCGTCGCGATTTGCAAGGCATAGGGACGAAGCCGTTCGGCGAACTTCTCTTCCAGTTCGAGTTGGAACTGGTTGTACTCGACCTTGGCGGCTTCGCGCTCTTGCAGGATCTGCGTGTTGAGGCTGAGTGAAAGCTGTTCAAGCTCGCGCTGTTGTTCGGCCGAGGCGGGGGTCCCGATCGCGTCTCGTCGAGCCTCATACTGTTCGGTATAGCCTTGCTGCAGCAGCGTCAGCCGATCCTGGAACTCTTGTTGCTTGGCATCGAGGACGACCTGCAATCGGTCTCGCTCGCCCAGTTGCCGAGCGACTTCGTGCACATCGATCACGGCGAGCAATCCCGCCGTAGCCGGAGTACGGCTCTGAGCCTGAGCGCCACCGCTACTGAGCAAGCCAACCAGCCACCCAGCGGCGACCATCGAGACCGCGATCACGGTCAACGACATCCAACCGGTGGTCCGCGAGGACCAAGCCTGCAACATAGGGCGAGCCATCGGAGGCGACTCCTGTCCAAAGTCGAAGTGTGCGCGAAGCCGTTGGGCGATTCTGGCGTGCGTACCCCTCGGCAAGTCTGAACACGCCTAAACCGTCGCGGACAGTAGCAAACCGACCGAAGCAGCGTCCAGAGCAATCGGAGAGAGAAGACGGTTGTTGGCGCGCGCGTCCCCACCGTTGAATCCGTGGGCTATTGTCGGGCCGTCCCTGACGCGGTTTGGGGCCGGGCCGCTCGGGATTTGGGCCACAGTAGGATGGCCAATAGCAACAATCCCGATCCGAGGCTTACCAGGCCGGGCCAGCCTTGGCCGGCGGGTTCGTAGACGAGCTTCACGCGCTCGTCGCCGGGACGGACCTCGACGGAGCGCATCACGAAATTGGCTCGCAGCAATTCTCGCGGTTCCCACTCGTTCTCGGCCGTTAGCACCGAGACTCGCCAATGCGGATCGTAGGCGTGAGCCAGCACTAACCAGCCGGGCTCCGTGACGTCGATCTCCAGCTCGATGCGTTGATGGGAATTCCAGAGCCACGTCAGTCGATCGTCGGCGGGATCAGCTTCGGTGCCACGTGACGACTCGCCCTCGATCGCCGCGGTTGGCTCGGACTCCAAGTTCACGGTGGATTCCGCATCGTCCGCCGCGCTGGATTCCGGCTCTTGATTCGCACGCGTGGCGGCGAGGCTCTCGGGCGAGGCATCCAACAGTACGTGTTCGCGCCATTGAGCGAATCCGGCTTCCTCATCGAACAGGCCTCGTTCCAGCCAACGCCACAAGTCATCGAGGTCATGATGTCTCTCGGGGCGTGGATGAGCCTTCGCGGCATGGACGATCCATGCTTCGGGGAATGCCCGTGGGTTGCGAAACATCGCGACCGATTGAGGCCAGTCGGTCGACGGCTCGATCGGAACAAGAGCTGGATCCTGCTCGAGCCACAATGACCGATCCCAGTCCGGAGTCACGATCCACTCGGCTCCCAGAGCGGAAAGCAATCGCGTATCGGGCTCCCACTGACCATCGACGCGTTGCCAGCCGCGATGTCGCGCGACTCTCAGCAGCATCCACATGACCGCATCCTGGCTCGACCCAGGAGCCTCGATCAATCGCACGCCATCAAAGCGATGATGTTTGGGAAACCATGTCGCTCGATCCCACGAGATGACATGGGAAAGACGTTCGGTCGAACTGGTGGTCCACCAAGTCTCGGGAGTCCACCCGTCCCACTGAGCTCGATAAGCCCGTGGCATTAGCAACGGTGGCTCATTCACCAAGGAGCCACCGGTCGACTCGGCGCCCGGCGATTTTGGCATCGCCTCGGCGAGCGGAGAGCGATCGGTCCAGCGATGCGCCTCGGTCGTGACAATCAGGTCATGTTGAGCCAGACCGAGATCGACCAACGATGCCATGGCGATTCCGATCGCCAACCGCCAGCGCCACACGCGGCTCGGCACCACTCGCGGCGCGGCTCCAGCTCCTGATTCGTGCGAAGCTCCGCCAACGCGCGGTGACTCATTTCGCCGCTTGATCAGCGAGAAGCCTCCGGCCAGCGCCGAGCAGCAACCCCATGCGACAGTGAACAGGATCAGGCCATGAGCCACGCCACCCTGCAAATCGGCCCAGGCTCCCTCGACATCGATCGGGCCAAACGTTCCGTCGGGCCGCAAGCTTGATGCCCAATCTCGAAAACTCGTTTCCCACAACCAGGTCGCCACGAGAGCCACGCACGAGAGTCCGGCGAGCGTCGCCGACAATCGACTCCACAACGACAAGTCGCTCCATCGCATGCGGCCCACCGACCAACCGGCGAGCCAAGCCGCGAACAGCGATGCGACGACGAACGCCTTGGCCGGGAAACGAAAATCGGCATAGCCTGGAATGAGCCACTGAGCCAACCAGTAGGGGCCACCGAGTGCCGGGTTCCAATTCGCTGGACTCCAAAGCTGGCTCGCGTCGTCAAACCCAAGCCCCTGAGCCAGCTCCTGCACCAACCAACCTGGCCCATACCAACCGAGCGACAATAGGGCGAACAACACAAAGCCGACTCGCAACCAGCGGACCGTCGCGCGCCCGCAGGCCGAGCGATGGGATCTCAAAAAACTACTTCCGACCAACAGCAGCACCAAGCCACCGAAATAGATCGAGGGGAACCACGATCGATCACTCGCCGGGATACCTTCGATCCATCGTCGCTGCGTCGGGTAGCCGCGACCCGAAAAATTGGGCCAGAGCAGCTCTCCCCATTGCCATGGAGGGAGCGAGTATTGCAGCGACGCGTCATGGTGAGTCCCGGGCAACGGCGTACCGAACCAGCCGAGCGAGACATGCGTGACTCGAGATTGCGGAGGACCAAGATCTGTTCGCCATGAATCGGCGATTCCCTCATACAGCGAACGCGGCTCCCGCCGGACTCGCCGCTCCGACTCACGAGCCGCTTGCAGCGACGGATACCACTGCACGGCCGACAACGCGATCGCTCCGCCCACGATCAATCCGAGCAAGGCGATCTCGCGACGGAGACGCCAGACTCCCGCCACCGCGCGATTGAGCCACTCAATCGGACCCGAGGGCCGCGATGTTGATGAAGCGGCTTTCGCCGCGACGCGGACGCGACCGCAAAACAACATCAAGGCCAAGGCGATGACGACATGGACTGCTCCTTGAGGATCGCCTCCGAGGACCAGCATGCCGATCGCCAACATGGCCAGCGCGATGTGTCGCGGCGACCGCACTTTTCGCCAAGGCCGCACGATCGCCGTCCAGCCGGCTCCCAGCGCCCAAGGAAACCAAGCGGCGGAGACCAGAAATGGGATGTTGTTGACCTGAGTCACCACGGCACCGGCCGACACATAAGCGACGGCGCTGACCAACGCGCCGGACCGGCCAGCTCCCAAACGCCGGGCCCCCCAAGCCGCCCCGCAAGCGGCCAGCAGCAAGTGGACCAGCAGGAAGCCGTTCATGCGTGCCGGCCAGGGAAGAGGCAACAAGCGCACGGCGAGAGCGGGCGGATAGAACGTCGCGGCGGTGGGGTCCGCGTCGAGCGCGCGGCCGAGGTTCTCGTGCGGGTCCCAGAGCACTCCGTCGCCACTGGCGAGCACCATGGACTGCCAACGAAAGAGCGGCTCGTAGTAATGCCCGGCATCGCGGTAAGCGGGGAGTCGGTCGAGGCTACACAGCGCTGCGCCCGACACGATCGTCGCGACAAGCACGAGCCCAAGAGACAGACGTGTCGTGGGGCGATCGGCGCCAACGAGTCGCGCAAGCCACGAAACGACCGAAGGCCTGGAGGGCTCCGGGCGACCGGAACTCTTCAGGCCTTCAGACATGGGCGACACCCCTAAGGGCTCTGTCGATGCTCGAGACTCTTCGCTCGAATTCATGCGTAACCGTCGACTATCAACTCAAGAGTTTTCAGACGGTGGAGGTTTCAATCGATTCGGCCTCCTGCGTTTCCACCTTAATCGGCTTGATATCCCACTTGGGGTTCTGACCGAGGAAACGGCAGGGATTGTTATGGAAAATCTCGATCGCTTCCTGCAGCGAGTGACCCCGACGACGATATTCGAGGACGCACTCTTGCAGTGTGAACGGATCACTCGGGCCCCAATCGGCCGAGGAGTTCACCAGGATTCGCTCGTGGCCGTATTCCTCGAGCATATCCGCCGCTCGCTTGGGTGAACATTTCGTGATCGGGTAGAGCGTGAAGCCGACCCAATAGCCTTGCTCAAGAGGTTCACGAATCGTGTGCTCCTCGACGTGGTCGATCCAAACTCGCTCGGGAGGCGCGTTCATGTGACGCAGTACCTCCAAGGTCCGCTTGGTACCGCGGATCTTGTCCTGCAAGTGCGGCGTGTGGATCAAGATGAGTTGGTCGTACTTCATGGCCAACTCGATCTGGGCCTCGAAGATCTCCTCTTCATTCTTGGTCGTCTTGTGAAAGCCGATCTCGCCGACGCCCAGCACGTTGGGCTTCTTGAAGAACTCCGGCATGTGCTTGAGCACTTCGTAGCTGAGTGGCGGATTCTCGGCTTCCTTGGGATTCACACCCACCCAGCAGAAATGCCGGATGCCGTACTCCGCGGCCCGAGTCGGTTCGAACTCCGAGATCTGGCGAAAGTAGTCGATGAACGTCTCGGGGTAGGCTCGATCAAAGCCGGCCCAAAAAGCCGGCTCGGCCACGGCGACGACGCCGGACATCGCCATCTTCTCGTAGTCCTGCGCGGTTCGAGCAATGGCATGGTAGTGCGGTTGAATGATCTGCATCGTGACCTCGAAGGAGGATGACCTCGGTGTAAGGAAGGGCTCGTTTCGCCGACCCGCGTCCATCCCGGCGACTAATGTTTTCGCGGAGACAAGTGTTTTCGCGGAGACATCGTGGGCGGGACGGGAACGAGCCGAGGCGGATCCAAGTCGGCTCGAAGGCGGCTCGCCACGATGCTGTCTTGTCGCGCGTTGGAGCCAAGCGGGCGGACCCAGCTGGCTCACCACGTAACGACTCAGCAAGGAGCCGCCGTTCACCGGCGTGGACAATTAGGCGGGGTCGGAGAACATCTCCAACAAACGACGACTGCGATCGGCTGAAGTCCGCGAACGACTCAGCAATTCGAGCGAAGCATAGATCTGGTCCAATCGCGGATCTTGGGGAGCCTCACCCTGAGACTCGGCACGATCAAACCGATCGAGCGTCGCCGCGATTTCAACGAGCTGGCAACGCGTTTCGAGATAGTATCGATCAAGCACTTGTTTTTGGTCGAGCATCTAGCGGCCTCTGATCACTAGCCTGATCCACTGCGGGAAGCATCCCAGCCCAAGGGCCGCCGACTCAGGCTTGACCCGCGCCCTTGAACCCTCCATGACGCCTCTATTGTGGCAGAAAGCCCTCCGGTTTCAACTTAACGGACCCCAGCCGGTCCATCGGAAATCCCACTCCGGTCCTTCCACAGCTTACCTAGCCGGGAAAGTCCCTGGCCCAAGCCCATCGGAATCCCCCCTTCCCGCCGTTCTCGCTCGCACGCCGGCGGTTGATTGACTCGTACCGCCGCACATCGTGCCGCCAGGGGCCGATCATCGACGTCGCTTCCCGAATGGATTCCGGGAGTGACTTCGCGAGCCTGGAGCGAGTCGCACGGCACGTCGTTCAAGTGATTGCCCCATGGCCGCGACGCGCTCGTCCCCGAGAAATCCCTGACATCTTGTGTCCGCGCTCGGTGCCTGGAATCGCTTTGCATGATGTCGAGACGAACGATCGTCAACGACTCACCTCCATTACGCGGGCCCATCCATTGA
>JAGQPS010000089.1 GCA_020426595.1 Planctomycetales bacterium | reverse complement strand
GGATCGAACCGGACTTGCATCAGTGCCGCCAGCGCCTCGGCGATCAACAACAACAAGGCCGTGAAATGCAGCCAGACCAACGTCACCGATAGAGCGATGCTCACCACGCGGAGCGTGAGCGTCGGGCGCTGGGCATCGCCCAGTCCCGCCAATCCTAGCCGCGCCGCCACCACCAGAATCTGCAACAAGGCGACCGTCGTTAGCACGCCATAGACGCGTGCCTCGGTCGCGTAGTAGAGCAAGTCACTTTGCACCGCGAGCATCGCGCAAGAAACCAGAGCGGCCGACACTCGTCTCGTCCAAAGATAGAGCCCACACGGCAGGCCAACGACGAGTAGCAAATTGGCGAGCAGGCTGGGAAGGCGGAGGAGCCAGCCGGGTGAAACGTCACTCAGCCCCAGCAGCTTGAGTCCCGCGAAATACAGCGCTGGCTGATTTCCCAGCGCGGCCCGCTCCCAAATCGAGCCCCACCCTCCGCTGAGCACCCAAGCCGTATGGCGTTCGTCGAGCCACTCGGGCTCGAAAAGATGGACGACTCGCAATTGATAAGCGAGCCAACCACCAACAACGCTCAGCAGGATCATGAGAAACGGTCGCATGCTGATCCCACCGCGTTGCGAGTTCGTAACGAGCGGATCGTTAACCGCTCCTATCCGGCCATGCTCCGTCGCCCAAAGTTCTCGGCGACCGCCAACTGTCGGATGCCGATCCCCACGAGATGGCGCTGTGCCGTTTCGAGTTCTTGCGGCGTCGTCGTCTGCAAGTTGCGCACGACCACCGCCACATCGATCATCGGAGCCGAGTCCAAATGGAAGCGGGAAAGCTCCTGCGCCGTGCCGGAATCGACGATGATCCAATCGTACTGCGACCGGAGCTTCGCCAACAACCGATCGAGCTGCTTCGCCGCGACTGGCAGTTGAGCGGCGGCGATCCGATCGCAGTTCACGGGGAGCAAACTGAGCGAGGTCGCCGAGCTACGAATCAACGACTCGTTGATCGCCAATCCGTTCTCGGCCAACGCCTGCCACCCAAGGTCGAATTCGAGACCGGAGGAATCAACCAAGTTGCCGCGCAGCAAGTCGCCGTCGACGAGCAACGTATTATGCCCTTGGCTCGCCGCCCATCGCGCCAAACAGATCGAGAGAGTCGAGCGCCCCTCGGCCTCGCGAATGCCGGTGACTCCAAGCACGCGAGCCGATGAGTCGCGTTGACGAATCGCCTTAAGCAACTGCTCGAATACCGCGCCTTGACTGAGCAGGAGTTCGCTCGAGAGTTTTGGCCAGCGAAAGTCATCGACCTCCCAAGCGGCCCGTAGCGGTCCCGATTCCACGGCGACCGACTCGGTGTCTATTTCGCTCTTAGGACCGATCACCTCTTCGATCGAGGTCGACGTCGATGGAAGTTCAGCGATGGGAGCGGGCCCCAATTCTCGAGCCTCCACCGCCATGTTTCCCGCCTTCTCCTTTTCCTTGGCCTGCGCGGCGACGATGGCGGCGGCGATCAACGCGGTTCGCACGCGCTGGGCATCGCGATCGGTTGATTCGGTCGCTTCGGAGCCGGCTACCTTGGAGATTACTTCAGCGGTCGTGCCCCTGGGTCGCGATGATTCACGTGCTGGAGGTGCCGCCGGCTCACTCGCGCTCGTCGCCTGGGCGCGCAGTTCCTTGTCCACGGCGCGGCCGAGTTGGTTAACACGTTCCGAATGAGGCGCCGCCGGCAACCAATCGGAATGGTCCAACCGAAAGCGGCGTCCCGCGAATCCGTCATTGACCGCCGTCGTTACGCCTTCACCACCATGCCCTCCGGCCGCATGAGTTTCACGCGGCGCGACATGCGCCGCATGCTCCGTTTCTCGTGCGGTGGCTGGCGGCGTCGACGGTGCTTGTTCCGCATGAATGATCAACTCGGCCGATTCCCGCTCGGGCCCGGGCGATGCCACCACCTGACTTCGATCGGAACTCTTGGGCGGACGAATCACAACCTCGGTTTGAGCCAGGCGCGACCGATTCGATTTCGTGGCCGGCGGTTCGGCGATCGGTTGATGACGATGAGTTGGCTGGGCAGCCGCCCGACTCGCGGGGGCCGGCGGCGCGACCGGAGCTGGCGGTTGATGCAAGGGCTCGCTGTTCGCATCCGTCAGATGCAAGAGCGGCAATGAAACGAACGCGTGAGCAGCCCCCGGATCGCTCCGCTCCTCGACCCTTGGGTTGACGCCCGACATCGACGGCTCGGCCGAGTCGATGTACCATCGCGCGAACGCGTATTCGGAATCGAGTCGCCCGTCGGCGGACTCGTCCCCTGACTTCGCGCGCTGCGGCCCTCCCGAGGAAAGGCGACGGAACTTGCGATGGGTCTCGGTGCGGCGATTCATGCTTCTTGCCCTCAACGCTCACCCGCGAAGGGAACAGCTTCCATCCGCGCTGGCGAATCCTGAATAAGCGTGCTGGGAGCCAACACGCCCTCTTTTTCCCAATCAATCGGCTCTTCGTAGCTCGAACCCACCACGTCCCTGTCCGCGATGCGGGGTCCCGAATCGGACGTGATGACCTCGGGCAGCACTCCGGTGATCCGCGCGGTGGGTCGCTCGCTCGGATCGGCCAATTTCTCGGAGCCTCCGGTCTCGCTCACCGTGCTCGGTCGATTAGCGGTCGTCGATCCAAACCACCAGCGATGAGACAGCAAGGCGATCGCGATCAACACGGCGGCGACCGAGGCGTACCACGAAGCGTCGAGCCACATCGAGCGGCCTCGTGAGTTCAGCGGCGAGGCGACTCGGGCCTCACCGACGTCGGGTTCATCACTCTTCGTTTCGCCCGAGCGAATCACTGCATGGCTCGCGGATTCAGCCACGGTCGTGTGCGCGATCGAAACAGGCGCTTCCGTTTCGGTCGCTTCACCACCAACCGGTCCGACCACGGCTCGGCGCGGCACGGTCGCCGCCGACTGAGTCGTTCCCTCGGGCGCGACGGCCGTTGGTATCTCGGAAGGTCGCGCGGAAGAATTCACGTGCAAGCCTCCGACTCCCGCGGCGGCCGGACCGGCCAGGTCGCTGAGTCGGCGCCATGAACGCGTCGAGGGCGGGGCTTGCTGTGTGACTTCCCGTTGCAGCCGCTCGATCGTCGCGCGAATTCGCCCAATGGAATCGAGTGCCGCGCGCTCTTGCGAGCTCGCGTCGGTCGAGCCGGTGGCGGCGGTCGACGAAGCGAGCCGCGTTTGGTTTTCCGACCGTGAGTCGGCATCAACCGCCGAGTCGTCCAACTCTCCACGTAAGTTGTGTACGAGACGGCGAAGGGTCGCGATTTGTGAAAGGACCGGATCGTTGGCCGGATCGTGGGGCGACCGAACGACATGCTCCCAAACACTCGGTTGGGCCGCGCTCGAAACGTTGGAACTTGGCGGCTCGACTTCTGGTTCCTTCGGCGATTGGGACGGAGCCACGTCGGTGGGGACGGGCGATTCGGATACGGGCAATGAATCGGCAAGTCGAGCCAACTCGGCGTCAACTTCGTTGAGCTGGACCGTAATACTGGGCGACGGAACCGCGACCTCCCAGAACGAGGCTCGGCGAATCGGAACGGGCGACCCAACGGCTCGACGCGGCGATCGCGGAGCGTTGTCTGAGGTTCCCTGTTGTGCCACGAGCGCTACCCCTCCCAAGTCGAAGTCGGAGACAAGCCGGCAGTTGAGCCGTTTGTTCCGCGAGGAACCGCACCGGCATTCGGGCCAGTCGGCCCAAAGGCGTTCGCCGGCGGATCGAAGCCGCCGGGCGGCACCGAACCATGGAAGCGATGGGCGAGTCCTCGATGAAACGGCGGGTCTGCCATTCAACGGGCACACGCCGATCCTTCGCCGGCGCGAGATCGGTTCAACTTGGGGTATCGGAACCGATTGTGTCGATCTTGAGGCACAGGTACAGTGATCGGTTCGATGTTTGGCTTTTGAAGCGAGTAGGGGCTCGTCGGAGTCGACCCGCCTTGCCCAATTCCACAGAACGTGTGAACAAGGCCCCTACGACAAGGTTGAAAGTACCGCACAACGATGACTATCGCAGAGAAGCGCGAGGGGCTGTTCGAAGAGATACTCTCCCAACGACTCTTGGTCCTCGACGGGGCCACCGGCACGATGGTGCAGGCTCTCAAGCTGAACGAGGAGATGATCCGCGGCGAGCGATTCGCGGGACATTCGAAGGATCTAGGCAACTTCGTCGATATTCTCTGTTTGACTCACCCCGACAAGGTGACCGAGATCCATCGCAAGTACTTCGCGGCGGGCGCGGACATCGTCGAGACCAATACGTTTGGGGCGAGCCCGGTGGGGATGGAGGAGTTCGATCTCCCCCTTGAATTAGTGCGGGAGATCAATCTGGCGGCCGCCGAGTGTGGTCGCCGCGCGGCGGAAGAGTTCGAGCGAAAGGACAGCTCCAAACCTCGTTTCGTCGCCGGCTCGATCGGCCCCACCACCAAACAGACGGCGATCTCGACCAAGGTCGATGACCCGGCCTATCGCGGTGTCACCTTCGACGAACTGGTCGACTCGTATTACGCGCAGGTCGTCGCGTTGCTCGAGGGGGGCGTCGATTTGCTTCTCCCGGAAACCGCGATCGACACGCTCAATCTCAAGGCCTGTTTGTTCGCCATTCAGCGCGCGTTCGACGATGGTTCGCGCCGTGTCCCCGTGATGGCGTCGACGACCTTCGCCCAGAGTGGAGCCACGTTCGTTTCGGGACAAACGGTCGAAGCGATGTGGAATAGCGTCGCTCATTTTCCGCTCGCCAGTATCGGCATGAACTGCGCTTTGGGGCCGGCGCTGATGCGTCCGTTGCTCGAAGAGCTTTCCAACGTGTCCGACCGGTTCATTAGTTGCCATCCCAATGCCGGACTGCCGAACGAAATGGGGCAGTACGATCTTGGCCCTGATGCGATGGCCAAGCAGATCCGCGAGTTCGCCACGAGCGGTTGGGTCAACATCGTCGGTGGTTGTTGCGGCACGACTCCCGCTCATATCGCGGCGATGGCGGAGGCCGTCGCCGACGTCAAGCCTCGCAAGCGTCACGCGGTTCCCGCGCTCACGCGGCTCGCCGGCACCCATCCCTTGACTCTCCGTCCCGAATCCAACTTCCTCATGATTGGTGAGCGGACCAACGTCACCGGATCGAAGCGATTCGCGCGGCTCATTCGCGAGGAGAAGTTCGAGGACGCCGTGGAGGTCGCGCGGGATCAGGTCCAGGGTGGCGCGGCGGTCATCGACATCAACATGGATGACGCTCTGCTCGACGGTCCCGAGGCGATGACGCGGTACTTGCGGCTCATCGCGGGCGAGTCCGATATCAGCAGCGTCCCGGTGATGATCGACAGCTCGAAATGGGAAGTCCTCGAGGCCGGGCTCAAGGCGGTGCAAGGCAAGAGCATCGTCAATTCGATCAGCCTCAAGGATGGCGAGGAAGAGTTCCTCCGTCGCGCGCGATTGATACGGAATTACGGCGCCGCGGCGGTCGTCATGGCTTTCGATGAACAAGGCCAGGCGGTTGAAACGAGCGAGAAGGTGCGGATCTGCAAGCGGGCCTACGACTTGCTCGTCACAGCCGTCGGCATGCCGCCCGAGGACATCATCTTCGACCCCAACATCCTCACCGTGGCGACCGGCATCGAGGAACACAACGACTACGCGATCAACTTCATCGAAGCGACGCGTCAAATCAAAGAGCTCTGTCCCGGCGCCAAGGTGTCCGGCGGCGTCAGCAACATCTCGTTCTCGTTCCGCGGCAACGATGTGGTGCGAGAAGCGATGCACTCGGCGTTTCTCTATCACGCGATCCGGGCTGGCCTGGACATGGGAATCGTGAACGCCGGCCAGCTCGAGGTCTACGAGGAGATTCCCGCGGAGCTTCGTGAACGGGTCGAGGACGTGCTGTTCAATCGCCGCCCTGACTCGACGGACCGGCTGCTCGAGTTCGCCGAGACGGTGAAGGCGACCAGCAAGAAGGGACCGACCGAGGATCAGGCGTGGCGCCAAGCTCCGGTCGAGGATCGACTCAAGCACGCCCTGATCAAGGGCATCGATCGCTTCATCGAGGACGATGCCGAGGAGGCTCGTCAGAAATACCCGAAATGCCTCAACATCATTGAAGGACCGTTGATGGATGGCATGAGCGTCGTGGGCGACCTCTTCGGCGAAGGCAAGATGTTCCTGCCTCAGGTCGTGAAGAGCGCGCGGGTGATGAAGCGCGCGGTCGCTTACTTGACTCCGTTCATGGAGGAGGAAAAGGCGTCGGCCGGCGCCGAAGCTCAAACGGCTCGAGGCAAGATCCTGCTCGCGACCGTCAAGGGAGACGTGCACGATATCGGCAAGAACATCGTCGGCGTCGTGCTGGGCTGCAACAACTATGAGATCATCGATCTCGGCGTGATGGTGCCCACCGACAAGATCCTCGACGAGGCTCTCGCGCAAGGAGTCGATGTGATCGGTCTCTCGGGCTTGATCACGCCGAGTCTTGACGAAATGGTGCACGTCGCTCGGGAGATGAAGCGCCGCGAGATGACGCTCCCGCTGCTGATTGGTGGAGCGACGACAAGTGAGAAACACACCGCGGTCAAGATCGCTCCGCAGTACGACAACGGAGTCATCCACGTGCTGGACGCCTCTCGAAGCGTCGGAGTCGTCGACAAGCTGCTGAACAGGGAACTGCGAGGCGAATACCTCGACAACTACCGCGTGAACCAAGCCGAGATTCTGGCGAATTACTCGGCCCGTCAGTTCACGCTCGTGCCCTACGCCGATGCCCTGGCTCAGCGCTGGACTTGCGATTGGTCGAGCGTCGACATCCCGGTTCCGGAATTCCTCGGCGTTCGCACGATCGAATCCCAGTCGCTTGAGGAACTCGTCCCGTTCATCGATTGGTCGCCGTTCTTCATGGCCTGGGAGCTGCACGGCAAGTACCCGGCGATTCTCACGGACAAGATCGTCGGCGAGGCCGCGACCGAACTGTTCGGCCACGCCCAGGAGATGTTGCGACGAATCATCGACGAAGGGTTGGTCCAGGCGAAGGCGGCCTTTGGGTTCTGGCCAGCCGCGAGCGATGGCGATGACCTGCTGCTCTACGCGGACGAGCAACGCGAAGCCACCGTCGAACGGCTCTGCATGCTTCGCCAGCAATGGCAACGTCAAGGTCGTTCGGAATATCGCTCGCTCGCGGACTACGTGGCACCCGTCGATTCGGGACGAGCCGACTATGTCGGCGCGTTCACGGTCACGGCGGGTCATGGCGTGGAGGAACTGGCCCAGCGATTCCGTGCCGAGAAGAACGACTATGACGCGATTCTCGTCCAGGCGATCGCGGATCGTTTGGCCGAGGCATTCGCGGAGAAGCTACATGCCGATGTGCGTCGCATGTGGGGTTACGGTCGCGAGGAAACGCTCTCCAACGAAGAGCTGATCGACGAGAAGTATCGAGGCATTCGACCGGCCCCCGGCTATCCCGCCTGCCCCGACCACACCGAGAAAGCCAAGCTGTTCAAGCTGCTAGACGCGACTCGGCGCACCGGAGTCACACTCACCGAAAGCTACGCGATGTGGCCGAGCGCCGCGGTCTCGGGCTGGTACTTCGCTCACCCGCAAGCTCGCTACTTCGCCGTCGACCGCATCTCGAAGGATCAAGTCGAGGATTACGCACGCCGCAAGGAAATGTCGCTCGAGACGATCGAACGTTGGCTCGCCCCCAACCTCGGATACACACCGGACTGATTCGCGAAGAGACGCGTGCTTTTGCGGAGCAAAAGCCGACACTGTGGCACGCCGTCGAAATGCAACCACCGGCCTCGACGCGCCGCCGCACGGGGCTCACCACTAACGTTGGTCGCGTTGCGATGGAATGATGCCAAACAGACTCTGGCGGCTTCTCGAGGGAGGAGCCGCGGGGCTTCGCATGTCAAGCGGATTGCGGCCCTGCTCATTTAGCGGAATCGGCTCAAGCGCCGAGGCCTGACGCACCCCATAGCCTTCGTTCGAATCCTCGAATTCGGAAGTCGAGTATCTCGCCAGCGACGGCGCCCCGCGTCGGCTCAAGCGGCCCAAGAGATCAACCCCATTGGGTTGCCCGTCGAACTCGTCGGCATGGGGAGCCAGGGGGAGGAACTCGGTCCGGTCGGGCTCAAGCACGCGGCGACGGATCTTGGTCGAGAAATCCGGATCGTCGTAGAACGCATCGGCCAAGTCATTGATGCGGGCCTGCCGCTTGAGGTCGCGGAAGGGGACGCTTTGATCGAGCAACCCGAGATCATACGCTTCGCGGTCCGAATAACCCGGCAACAACACGCCGATGTTGTAAGGCACCTTGTGGGGAGCGATGCGGTTCACGTGCGACACGATGTTCGTCGTGCAGTTGTTCGTCAACGTGTTGTAGAACTCCGGGTGCTCGGCCAACTCGTTGACTCGCCCCATCACGTCTCGAAAGAGCTGTTCGCTCTGTTCGGGCGTGGCGACCGTTCGGTAGAGATAAACGTCGGCGTCGCGATGACGAGTCCGCAAGCGAACGACGTCGCGCTCGTCGGCGACCACATACGTCAACTCGAATTGGCGAGCCAGTCCCGACGCTGGCGAATACGCTTCGCCCTTCTCGGTGCGAATCTCGGCGCTCACCGCCACGTATTCGCCACCCGCGAAGCCAAAGGAGATCATCGTATGGGCGATGAACTCCATCCCCTTGAACGGGACAAGGAAGAAATCCACGTGCTCAAGTTTCGAGAGCCGATACTCACGAGTCTCGTACTCAAGGATGTAGTTGGTTTCGGTGACGTAGCTGGCGTTACGCACATTCCGCAAGATGACTCGGTCGCCATCGAACTCCGCCGTTGGCAAAACCGAAAACTCGGGTGACCATTCCCGGTAATTGCTGGGCAGGATCACATCCGACAAGTCATTGCGAGGCATCGTGCGGCAGCCACTCACGAGCCCCAACAGCAGGCCGACGAGCGCCAGGCCCCGTGCCATTTTCCGAATCGCTCGTTCCGGCGACAAGTCATCGCTGGACTCGACGTTTACGATCCCAAACTTCCCCGTCGAACCACCGTTTCGGAGTCCCATTTTCTTCCACCCATCGCGCCGCATTTCGCTCCGTTTCGGTACTGCTACCGCGGGGGCTGAAAGCGAGTCGGGTTGGCTCGGGACGAAGGACATCGCGATACCGCAGCGGACGTGAACAAATCGAAGTCGCTTCGGCCGTTGGCCGATCGCGGCTTGACGGGAAATTGAAAATGTCGCTGGGAATTAACGAGATTCGCCAGACAACACAAGAGCAGTCTCTTGGTGCTAGCGAGAATCCAACATCGGCTAATGCGGAAGTCGTCATAGCCGACGAAGTCGGACAGGCATGCTTCGAAGAAGAGGCACCGGTGAGGCCTCGCGCGCGGGGACTTACGCGCTGGCTGGCCCTACTCCGAAATCAGCCGACGCGCCGAGATTTCTGTGGCTTGCCCCGACCTAGCCCCACGACGGGACCTCGCGGCGACGATCCGCGCGGGCTTTCCCAGGATTCGCACGCGTCCCCGGCTCATCAAATGGCCCTCGCGCCTGGGGCGTTGGATTGGCATGCGTACCGAGCGATGGTCGAGCAGCTCGAGACGGCGATCGCGGGCCAGCCGCGAGTCGCCTCATCGCGGGTCGACCATCGTGAGGTCTCCCACGTCGTGGGCTCTCCTAGTCGCGAGGAACCGGAATCCAGGGTTTCACGGCGTCCGCGACCACGTTCCAAGAATTGGCGACGACGCGCGGGCTCGTTGGTTCGCCGAACTCGCCACGACATTCGCCGCCATTACGGCTCGATGCTGAATCTCGTCTTGCCGGCCTGTTGTTCCAGGTGTCAAACGCCCCTCGAGGCTTCCAGGAGGCCAGCCCATTGGTCCAGTGCGTCCGCGGCGGAAGACCAAACAGAGTCCGAGTCGTCTCCGATTTGGTGCGAGCCGTGCAGTCGTGAGCTGGGGGGCAACATACTCTTGGCCTCCTCGGCTTCAACGTCAGGCGAGCGTCGGTGGAAGGCTCGGCAGTGTCGTCGCTGCGCGAGTTCGCTCCCAGTGGCGTGGCTCGGCACTCCGTCCTCGGGCACCGACGCCGTCGCTTCCCCCGACTCCATCGCCTCCTCCGCCTCTTCCGCGGGAACAGCTCACGGCGTGAGTTTGGATCGTTGTCCGGCGTGCCGCGGTATTGAGTTTCCGTTCGACAGCGCGATGTCCCTCGGCGACTATCATGGCGGACTTCGCCGATGGGTGATCGACGCGAAGCACAACTGCGATCCGCTGCTGGTCGCCGGCTTGGCCCGCATGATGGTCCGTGGGCTCCAAGCAGGAGCGGAACACCAGGCGTTCCATCGCGTCGTTCCGGTTCCATCTCGAGGCCGCTGGGGCTATGCCGGTCCCGGTTGGTTGGGATTCCTGCGAGCGGCCGCCGATCGTTGGTTGCGGGGTGACCGAGGCCGCCTCCCTTTCTATCTCGCCGAAAGAATCTCCCTTTCCCTTGGCCTTCCCCTTTCGCCCAATCTCGTACAATATCATCGATTCACGCGAAAACAGGGGCGGCTCGATCAACGTCGCCGGTGGCGCAACGTCAGCGGGGCGATGCGTGTTTCGTGGGTCGCGGCTCGCTGGATATCATTTCAGCGTCGCCTGCTTGAACCGCGCCTGGCGCGGTGGACCGGTCGTTGGGGTAATCGCGTCGCGGAAACGCGGGGAGTGGGTTCGGTCTCACCCTGGCACCCTTTGGCGGGAGAGTCGATATTGGTGGTCGATGATGTCATGACGACCGGTGCGACGCTCGCCGAGGTCACGCGAGTTCTCAAACAACTTGGCGCCAAGGAAGTCCATGCCATCGTTTTGGCTCGAGCCACGGCTCGACAACGTTGAATCGATAACCGGTTCATGTCATGACCCGAAACGACGTGCTGGGAACGGTGTACCCGAAGCGACGGTCGCGAGAGAGCCTCGCCCAAGTCATGGCGAGCGTTGTTTCGCAGGGGCGAACGATCACGACGGGAAGGATGTTGGCGACCTTTGATGGCAACATGTTGGAATGGAAGGGAATGACCCTGTGACATCGTCTCCCGAGTCGCCCATGACGGAGCCCAAGACTCGCCGACAACATCCGTTCCGTAAGGCGGTGTTCGCCGGCCTGGGTGTCGTGATGCCTCCGTTGCTCACGATCGTGTTGTTCCTATGGGCTTGGACCACGATTGAAAACTACGTCCTGAGCCCGGTCGAATCGACGGCTCGGTTCCTGATCCGCGTCTCGATCGCCGACATTCGGGAAACCGCGCCGGCGGGCGATCAGTTTGTCGAGCCAGATGACCCCGACCAACGCAAGCGAGTCACCGATCAGGAACTGCGAACGTGGGTGCGTGTCCGCAGCAACTGGATTCCCGCCGAGGTTTATCAAGAAGTCGAGGAGCATCCCTCGTCGATTCCTCCGGTCACGGCCGTCGGCTACTACGACCAGTACGTGAAGCTCCGCTACCTGCGACGCGAGGTGGTGATTCCGATCTTCGTCCTCGTGTTCGTGCTCGTGCTCTACTTCCTCGGGAAGTTCGTGGCGGCGGGAATTGGGCGCATGTTGTGGAATGGCATCGAGTCGCTCGTGACTCGATTGCCCATCATCAGCAACGTCTACTCGTCGGTGAAACAAGTCACCGATTTCGCATTCAAGGAGAAGGAAACGGAGCTGCAGTTCACTCGAATCGTCGGCGTGCAGTATCCGCGTAAAGGGTTGTGGGTGATCGGATTCATGACCGGTGACGGCATCCCTGAAATCGCGAAGGCATGTAATGAGCCAGTGGTGAGCGTGCTGGTCCCCACCTCGCCGATGCCGGCCACAGGGTTTACGATCGTGGTTCCGCGCAGCGAAGTCATCGAGCTCAATGTGTCGGTGGACCAGGCGATTCAGTTCTGCGTAAGCTGTGGGGTCGTTTGTCCCGGCACGGTTCAGACCAGTCAGGCGCGCGGTGGTTCGTCGCCCGCCGCTTTGGAAGCGATTCGGCGGGAATTGGATTCGGCGGTGGCTCAATCGGCGGACAATAGCCCACCCCCTGATACTTCGTCACCACAGCCCCCTTCGGAGGATCAATGAGTCTCGAGCGACCGATTCGACTCGGTACCCGCGGCAGCATGTTGGCTCGGCGGCAGGCGGACTGGACCGCTCAGCGACTTCGGGATGCCGGCCATTCGGTCGAGATCATCGAGATCACCACGAAAGGTGATGTGGTCACGGGTTCCCTGGCGGCCGCGGGTGGGATCGGGCTGTTCACGCGTGCGATCCAACAAGCATTGCTCGACCAAGAGATCGATCTGGCGGTCCATAGTCTCAAGGATCTACCCACCGATCCCGTCTCCGGACTGAGACTCGGCGGAGTCCCGGAGCGCGAAGTCGTTTCGGACGTGCTCATTGGCCGCGAGCCCATTTCGCTTTCGGATCTTCCCGCGGGAGCCGTGGTTGGCACGGGCAGCCTCCGCCGCCGCGCCCAACTTTGGCATGCCCGCCGAGACCTCGACATACGAGATATTCGCGGCAACCTCGACACGCGGTTGCGCAAGCTCGACGAGGGCCAGTACGACGCGATCATCCTCGCTAGCGCCGGTCTCAAGCGACTCGGCTGGGACCATGTGCACGCCACCGAGTTGCCTCACGACATCATGTTGCCCGCGGTGGGGCAGGGTGCGCTGGGTTGGGAGATCAGGTCTGGCGACGATGACCTCGCTGCGGCTCTGGCCGAGATCGAACATCGCGAGAGTCACTTGGCGGTATTGGCCGAACGTTCACTGCTGCGAGAACTGCGCGGTGGCTGCTTGGCTCCCGTGGGAGCTCATGCCGTCGTCGACGAGCACTCCTTGCGCCTTGATGCCGTCGTGCTCGACCCTCAAGGAACGGAACGCCGATTCGCCACCATCCAGCTCAGTGGCTCGGAATTGACTCCGCAAGTGGCGGAAGAAGCCGGACGCACGGTCGCCAACCAACTGCTGGCGGATGGAGCCGAAGCCCTTATTCAAGCTTCTCGCCCCATTCCAGAACCGCCCGAACCACGCGAGTCGGACGAAACCTAGGCGCGAGGCGGAAGAGGGTTTGCGGGGCATCGCGAGTGCCACCAGCCGTCTCGCCACGGGCATGCCAAGCCGTCGCATTGGAATGCGAGTTCTGGTCGGTCCCCACGGTTCGTGCAAGCAACAATCCGCCCAGACGCGACGGCGGCGACGGAAGATTGAACGCAGCCGCTCAACGAGAGGATTAGTTTCATGGACTTCGAAGCCGTGGTTGCCTTTCTTTTCCTAGCTTCGATGGAAATCGTGCTGGGAATCGACAACATCGTTTTCATCACGATCCTGACCGGCAAACTCCCCGAGGAGCAACGACCTCGTGCGCGGCAGCTAGGGCTGATGCTCGCCCTCGGCTCGCGGCTTATCTTGCTCAGTCTGCTGTTCCTCGTCGAAAAGGCCAAGAGCGACCTCTTCACGCTCTCGCAACTCGGCATTGATCTCAGTTCGTTCTTCAAGGATGAACACGCCTTCCATGAAATCGACGGGATCTCCATGCGAGACCTCGTGCTCTTCGGAGGTGGCTTGTTCTTGGTCGCGAAAGCGACGATCGAGATTCACGACAAGGTGAATCATATCGAGCACGGCGAACAGGGTGGCGGCAAGAAGATCTCCTTCGTCCAGGTCCTCGTCTGGATCGCGGTTCTCGACATTGTCTTTTCGCTCGACTCGGTGATTACCGCGGTGGGCATGGCCGAGAGCTTGTGGGTCATGGTCGCGGCCGTGATCGCCGCGATGCTTGTCATGCTTGCCTTCGCGGGAGTGGTGAGCCGCTTCGTCGAGACCAACCCGACACTCAAGATGTTGGCTCTTAGCTTCTTGATTCTGATCGGCGTGATGCTGATCAGCGAGGGAGCCGGAGCGCACATCGACAAAGGTTACATCTACTTCGCGATGACGTTTTCACTCATCGTCGAGTTCTTAAATCTGCGCGTACGCGCCGTACAGCGGCGCAAGAAAGAACAGGCATCATGAACCAGCGTCCTCCTCGAGGTCCTCAGCGTGGACGTGGTCCCGGGCGCGGTCCGGCGCGCGGTAGTGGCGCGGGGGCGAGTCCATTTCATCGGGGTCCGCTTGATCTTTCGCCGTTGCCGATGACTCCCGCCGACAACGCCGTGATTCCCCGCGCGATTGTCAACGTCGCGATTCAACATCCGTCCATCTTTCGAAAACGCCTCGTCACGGTCGACCCGACGGCGCGCCCGGGAGATTGGGTCAAGGTCGAGACGGAGGAGGGGGAGCACCTCGGATTTGGCCTGTTCAATCCCAAGAGCGAGATCGCGATACGTCTCGTTTTCCCCGCCCGCGCCGAACTCACGAGCAGCTTGTGGGACACGATCCTTGACCGCTCGATCTCGATTCGCCGAGACACCTTGCGTCTCGATTCCGTCACCGACGCCTACCGACTCATCCATGCCGAGGGCGATGGCTTGCCCGGCTTGGTCGTGGATCGGTTTGGCGACGTGCTTAGTGTCGAGGTCTTCCAGCTCGGAATGTGGCGCAGGGCTCGTGATATCGTCGCGGCTCTGGCCCAGCGACTTGGCACCGAACATTGGTTGATTCAAACGTCCCCGCACGTGATGGCTCAAGAGGGCTTTGATGCCCCGCCGTTGACATCGGAACGCCTGCGAGACTCGGTCACGATCACCGAACATGGCACGCGATTCCGCGTGCGCTTCGAAGGCTCGCATAAGACCGGATTCTTCTGTGACCAACGCGAGAATCGACGCAAGCTCGCGTCGTTCTGTCGCGATAAGACAGTGCTCGACTTGTGCTGTTACAGCGGCGGCTTCAGCGTACAAGCCAAGAAGCTCGGCGGCGCCGCGGAGGTCACCGGTGTCGAACTCGATGAGGTCCCGCTGCGACTCGCGCAGGAGAACGCCAATCTCAATCAGGCTCGAGTCAAGTTCGTGCAAGCCGATGTCTTCCCCTACATGCGCGACATGATTCGAGCTGGCCGCACCTACGACGTCGTCGTGCTCGACCCACCCAAGTTGATTCGTTCGCGCGCCGAATTGGACGAGGGAACCCGCAAGCATTTCGATCTCAATCGACTCGCCATGCAGTTGGTCGCTCCGGGCGGCATGCTCTTGAGCTGCACCTGTGCCGGGCTGCTCTCGCGCGAAGCGTTTCAGAAGTTGCTTTGTGCCGCCTCGCGCCAGGCCGGCGACCCGATTGGCGAAGCGGAAGGTGACTTTCGGCGGCGCGGGCCTCGTGAGATGCGATTCCTTGAGTTCACCGGCGCTTCGGAAGATCATCCCGTTGCCTCGAACTTCCCGGAATCCGAATATCTCAACGCCGCCTGGATGCGGCTCGACTGAGGCTTTGACGCGGCGTTCTAATCTATCTTGGTACGCATCGAGGCATACAGGTGGACCCTGCCGCCACCGCCACCGCCTTCCTAGTGACACCCAGTGCGAGCCGGACCATGCCCCAGCCACGTCTTAACACGCTCCGAGTCTTGTTGATCGCCTCGGTCGCCGCGAGCGCCCTCTCGCATGTCTCGACACTCCGACTCTTGGGGCAAGAGACGGCGGCCGATGAGCCAACGGTCCTTGGTCTCGATGCCCTAAGTGGCATGCCGAGCCGAATCGTGTTCGGCTCGTGTGGCCATCAGGACAAACCGATGCCGGTACTCGATACGATCGTCGAGAGCGATCCCGATCTGATGATCTATCTGGGTGACAATATCTATGGTGATTCGCGAGACATGGATGTGTTGCGAGCCAAGTATGCCAAGCTGGCGGCGAAGCCCGAGTTTCAGCGGTTGCGAGCCGCCATGCCGACGCTGAGCGTTTGGGACGATCACGACTACGGCGAGAACGACGCGGGGAAGGAGTATCCCTTCAAGGAAGAGTCGAAAGAGATCTTTCTCGAGTTCTGGCGGGTTCCGGCCGGGAGTCCACGTCGCGACCATCCCGGCATTTACGGAGCGCAGCGGATCATGGTCGACGACCATGTGCTGCAGATCATCTTGCTCGACACGCGCACCTTCCGCGATCGCTTGGCTCGCAATCCCGGCGACGATGACCGCTTCAAGAACGATTACCGCCCCGACGACTCGCCCGACAAGACGTTGCTCGGTGACGAGCAATGGGAGTGGCTTGAAGCGCGCTTCCGCGAACCCGCCGACATCCGCATCGTCGCATCGAGCATCCAGTTCGGCCACGAGTACAACGGCTGGGAATCCTGGACCAACCTGCCGGCCGAACAACAACACATGTTCGACTTGATCGAGCGCACGCGAGCCAATGGCGTGCTCTTCATCTCGGGCGATGTCCACTGGGGTGAGATTTCGCGACGCGAGCCTTGGGGGGAGCGAGGGTACCCGCTGTTCGATGTGACGGCGAGTGGATTGACCGAATCATGGCCGAGTGTCGAACCGAATAAGTACCGAGTCGGAGAAGTGGTTCGAGACAACCATTTCGGCCGCATCCTGATCGACTGGGAAAAAGACGATCCCAGTATCTCTTTGCAGATTCTCGACCGCGCCGGCACGGTCAGAACCGAAACCCAAACGACGGTCAGCACCCTGCGATTCCACGAGTGATCTTCCCCCCGTTTGCTCCATGCGACACCAAGGTCGCGGCTCGCGGCATCGATTCGTGGAACTTTCTGAACGCCCCGGGCGTCTAGTTTCGATGCCGAGTGAGTCAGGAGAGCAGGAGATAAAAGGAAACCCGAAGCGTCACAGGCTGTTGATTTAAGCCCGACGGATGCGATTCGCGCCCAAGCAAAAGGCGAGTTGGGTGCAAAAGA
>JAGQPS010000088.1 GCA_020426595.1 Planctomycetales bacterium | reverse complement strand
TGGCGGTCACCGATACGCGACAAGCCATGCGGGCCCTCGAGACGGCCGTTGACGAAAGTCCGTTTGAACTGCTGCTCACCGATCTCAACATGCCGCATGAGGATGGCTTACAGTTCGTGGAACGCCTGCGAGCCGACTCGCGGTTCAGCGGTCTCCCCATCTTGATGATCACGAGCAGCCTGCGTCCGGGGCAAACCGACATCGCTCGACGACTGGGAGTATTCGGGCCGTTACTCAAGCCGGTCAAGCAGTCGGACTTGCTCGAGAGCATCCACGAACTGTTGCAGGTCGAGTCGACGGTCGATGAGGCGGAAGGTAGGCGTGCCGCCGGACGGGAGACCACGGGCTCGCTGGCCGAACCGGTTAGCGGGGCGACTGAGCAAGGATCGGCTGATCCGCTTTCCGAGCCGCTCGAGATTCTGCTGGTCGAGGACAACGTCGTGAACCAGAAGCTTGCCCGCACGCTACTGGAGAAGGATGGCCATCAAGTCTCGATCGCCAATCATGGCGCGGAGGCGTTGGATTGGATCGAGCGACGCACCTTCGATCTCGTTCTGATGGATATTCAGATGCCCGAGATGGATGGGTTCACCGCGACTCGCAAGGTGCGTGAACGAGAGTTGGCACTGGGGACTCGCACCGCGATCGTCGGGCTAACGGCTCATGCGATGGCGGGCGATCGTCAGCGATGTCTCGATGCCGGCATGGACGACTACGTGACGAAACCGATTCGGCTGCCGGAACTGCGGCGTGTGTTGACTCGTGTGCACGCCGGCGAACTATCGACTCCGCAAGTTCACAGTGAACAGCGTGGCGGAGCGGAAGTGCCCGTCGATTGGGAGGCGGCCATGGAAACCGTGGGTGGCGACCAGCGGTTCCTGAGGGAACTTGTCGATCTATTCGAGCTCGACTCCCAGAAACTTTTGAATGAACTCGTCAGTAGCGTCCGCGAGGCGAATGAGTCCGAGGCGAATCGGACGGCGCATAGTCTTAAGGGAGCGCTGACGCACTTGGGTTGCCGAGCCGCGGCGGAGGTCGCCTGGGAAATCGAACAGCGCGCGGCTCAGGGAAAGCTGACCGAGCTGGAATCTCGAGTCGAAACGCTTCGGCAACTCGTCCTCGAAAGCCTCGAACGCCTCCACAAGCTGCTCGGCCAAAGCCTGTAGACCTCTGCTGGCAAGCATCGAGATTTCTCACGCCAAGGCGCAAAGACGCAAAGGTGGGATTTTTCATTTACCACCCCCCAAGCCCCAGTCTCTTCTTTGCGTCTTAGCGCCTTAGCGTGAAACAAACCTTGAGACGGAGGGGTTCAGGCAAGCGAGCGAAGATGGGTGGTTTTCAAATGAGGCACGCCCGGGAACTCGTCTTGTTCGATCTTCGTCATTTCGGTAACTGACCCTTTGGAAATAGCGCTCTTCAACCGGAGGCGAAGGGCGCGGGTTGTTGTCACTGGGTCGGACCGCTTCATGACTCCCACGATCCTACCGATCTCGAAACCCGCCGCGTGCGACGAGCCAATCGTCGTCTCGGGGCTCGGCATGATCACCGCATTGGGACGCGATCGGGAAACGAGTTGGCGAGGCATGCGGGCGGGCAAGTGCGGCATCGGCTGGGTGCGGTCGGTACCGGGTCTGCCCGACGACGAGTGGTTCGGAGCCCAGGTCGACCTTCCCAGCGAGGGTGACGATTCCGAACTCAAGGCGATTCGCCTCGCCCGGATCGCGGCGCGAGAAGCTCTCACCGACGCGGCGATCGACTGGCACCAGGTCGATGCCTCCCGAATGGGTTGTGCGATCGCTGGGCACATGGGGGACATTCGCGGAGTCGCGACGATCGTCGATGCCTTGGGACCCGACGCGCCCCGCTTCTCGGACTCGGATCGGCATCCGTGGTGGAGCCAGATTTTGCCGAGCACGGCCTGCGACACGCTTGCTCATGAATTCCAGTTGGGTGGCCCTCGCATCAGCCACAGCACGGCCTGCGCGAGTGGACTGATCTCGTTGCTTCAAGCGGTCCGAGCGATTCGCGACGGCCAGTGTGAAATCGCCTTGGCCGGTGGAGGCGAAGCGATCAATGCTCTGTTCGCGGCTGGCTTTCGCACGATGCGGGCCTTGGCCGAGGGAGACGATCCGCGCGAGGCATGTTTGCCGTTCGATCAGCGTCGTAAGGGCTTTGTGATGGGCGAGGGAGGCGCGATGTTCGTCGTCGAGCGTCTCTCGCATGCCTTGAAGCGCGGCGCTCGCATCTACTGCACGATCGCGCCGGGGGTGATGCTGAGCGAGGCTCATCATCTCACCGGACTCGACGTGCAAAGCGAAACGCTCGAGCACCTCATCGAAGGCGCGTTGCAGCAGACCGCGTTGCAGCCGAGCGACGTGCAGTACATCAACGCCCACGGCACCGGGACGCTACAGAATGACGCGGCGGAGATCGCGGGGATCTCGAGCGTCTTCGCGAGCTGCCTCGATCAAATCCAAGTCAGCGCGACCAAGAGCATGATCGGCCACTTGGTAAAAGCGGCCGGGTGCGTCGAGTTGGCGGTGACCATTCTCGGACTCCGCGACGGCATCGCGCCTCCCACCCTCGGCCTCCAGCAACTCGACCCGAGCTGCCACTTCAACTGCGTACCGGGCACCGCCGCGGAGCGGCGTTATCAGCACGCGCTCAAGCTTTCGTTGGCTTTTGGCGGGCATCTGGTCGGCACGATCGTGAGCCGCTGGAACCAAGCCGGCTCCAGCTACGCCTACCCCTCCCGCCGCGCGGCTTGAACCGGCCGCCGCTTTAAAAACAAAGAGCCTCGCGCCGGATAGCGCGGGGCTCCTGTTTTTCTGTCGCGTATGACACCGCCATGCGATCATGCGCGGCGATGGTGTGAAATTGGCTCAGCCACCTGCCGCGGCGCGAGCGGCGGCCGACATGATCGCGACGGTCCAGGCGACTCCCGCCAACATGTTCGCGATGTTGGCGATGAGAATCATGCGGACCGGCGATCGAACGACGTACCAGTAATTCCACCAGTAATACAAATTGTAGAAAGGAACGAACAGGTACATGATGCCCTTCGACGGATCGTCCTTGTGATGTACGAACACCATCACCACCGACCAGATATAGCCGGCCATGCCAATCAACGACGAGAGAGCCACTAAGCCAATGCCCATGACGAGGCCGACCAACGGCACGAAGATCCCCATGATGATCGCCATCGCGCTGGCGCTGGCGACCACCGCACCCGTCAAGTTGACAATGCCGTCAAAGTGTGAGTAGCGATCGTTCTGTTCGTCCTCGTCGTCGTACTTGCCCTTCTTGGTCTTGGTGCGGAGGCCGACTTCTTCCTCGGCCGCCTTCATGTACGGATTGTCGCTGGCCCCTCCCCACTTCTTCCGTCGCTCCGCTTCCAAGCGTCGTTGCTCGGCGATGACCGGGTTCTCGCTATAGGCGGCCCCGTCCGATTCGACGCTTGGGGTCGAACCGAGATCAAAAAGATCGTCTGGATCTTGGAAGCCGTAGTCCGTCACCAACGGCTCACCCAACGGATCCGGGCCGCGCCCACCGGCGACCGCTCCCACGAACAGATTCTCGGCCACGGGTAGTGGTTTGAGACCAAAGGGTTCCGGGGCCGGCTGGGGAGCGGGTTGAGCCGCCGGTTTGGCGGCTGGTCGGGCCTGCGCTCCCGCCGCCGCTTGCCGCGGTTTGGCGGTGGACGGAGCGGCCGCTCCAACCGCCGCCGGGATGGACATCAGCGCGCCACACTGTTGGCACTTCGCCGTCTTGCCTCCCAAAGTATCCGGGACTCGATACTTCTTCTGGCAACTCGAGCACGAGACATCGATGGGCATGCGCGGCCTACTCCGGGCAAGGGACGAGACGGGGCGACGAGGCGGAACCTCTCCATTCTGAATGCCAATGCACGGCGCCGCAACGGTCCGTTGTCAAGCGAGCCGATTGGAGCGACTAAAGCGACCCTAGCGGCGACTTACCCGCCCCGGACCAAGCGTGAACCGCACCCGATTACGCGAAAGCCTCGACGTTCGTGGGGAATCCACCCTACCCAGGAATGAATCCCACTCCGTGCTCTCGGATTTACTCCGTGGTGACCACGAAGAAACCCTCGCCCTTGTCGCTCGGTTTTGGGGGCCGCGGTTTGGCCGATCGCCGGCGTACGACAGAGTCCGCTTTTGCTCCGCAAAAGCAGGTTACGAATACCCTCTCACAGCATGACAACGATCACCTTCGCTCCGCGGTTAACCACGAAGAATCCCTCGCTGACGCTTCGGGTTTCCTTGGGGTTTGATGGGCGTTTGGCTGCCCAGGACCCGCTCCGACACTCATGGATCGCAGAACCGCCAAGTGGTTCGGTAATCCCGCGTGATCGGGATCGGCCTTAGCCGCAGGCGGATCATGTCGATTGGAATCGCGTTCTGTTGAATCACCAGATCGTGGAACTCTTGTTCCGAATAGATCGCGGGGACCAACGTGCCGTGCAGTGAGCGAATTTGCAGCCCGCCCAACATGTAGGCGGCTTGGTAGAGCGGGCCATAGCCCCCCATGATGCTTCGCCGCACTTCCGCCTCGGCGTTGGCTCGCTCATGCCCAACACGATCGACCAAATAGTCGACGCACTCCTCGGGGCTCATGAGTCCCAGGTGGTAGCTGAGCGAGAACACGATGCGAGCACAGCGATGTTTTCGCCAGAAGAGCATCCCGATACGATCCTCGGGCGTCGCCGAGAATCCGAGTTCCCACAACCGCATCTCCCAATACAACGCCCATCCCTCGACCCAAAACGGAGTCCGGAAGATCTGCCGGTACGGGTGATAGCGCTTCGTCATGTACAGCTGTAAGTGATGCCCCGGAATCAACTCGTGTTGCACGGTCGCATGTGAGAAGTGAGGGTTGTTACCCCGTAGGCTCATCAGCTTGTCCGGATGGCTCATCTCGTTCGTGGGATAGCTCACGATGATCGTCGGACCGCCCAGGAAAAACGGGCTGACTCGCTGCCGTTCCGGGCTCATCATCTCCATCCGCCACGTTTCCTTGCAGAGCGGTGGAATGGTGATCAAGTGTCGTTGCTCGACAAACTCGACCGCCTCTTCCGCCATCTCCCGAATCAACCGCGGCTGATCACCCGGAGGCACGAAGCGGTTCTTGACCTCCTCTTGAGCCGCGCGCCAATCGTCGCCAAACCCCATCTCCTCGGCCGCTCGCTTCATTTCGCGATCACACCAAGCAAACTCGCGCTCCGCGATTTCGATCAGCTCCTCGGGCGAGTAGGGAATCATCTCGAATTCGAGTTCCAACTCCAGAGCCTCTCGGCCCAGCGGTTCGCCCACGATGCGCGAATCGTCGGACGGATCGATTCCCGAAAGCTGACGCGATACCGCACCCGCATACCCCTGCAGCGCCTGGTCCAAGCTTTTGTAAGGCGCTTCACACCACCACGTGAACATCGGATCGTAACCGTCGTAATAGCCAAACCACTCCCGCAGCGACGAACGCAGTTCGTTCGTACGGCGAGCCGCTCGCAGGCCGTCGGTGATCGAACGCTCTTGGCCATCGACCGTCTTGAACTGGTCTAAGGTTCGAGTCAGCTCACGCAACTGCTGATCGGTCTCATGCAGCGCCTCGGCCAAGGAACGCGGATCGATCGGCTCGCCGTTCTCGCGTGCCTCGACCCAGTCGACGATCGTTCGCCGGAACGGCAGCAGGTCGGCGATTTGCTCGTCCTTCGTTTGCTCGATGCGGTCGCGGGCCTCCTCGCGTCTCAGCAGGTTGTCGAGCAACAACCAATCGATTTGGGCGTCACGAGCGAGCTGATCAAAGTCGATACGGTCGAGCCGCCCGCGCCATTGCTCTCGAAACTCGACCCGACGTTGGTGGGCTCGCTCCGACATCGGCACGCGGTAGCGAAAATCGACCGAGGCTCGATCCGCCTCGAAACGCTCGATCAATCCTCGGAGCGTCGCGGGGCTCGGGCTCTCAACTTCCACATCCGAGTCACCGACCGCGACATCATTGGCTTCCGCCTCGAACGAACCGGTCTCGCGCACGCCGGTTGATTCATCGATGGGAGCGGTTTGGCAGGCGGAGACACGACGGTCCGTGATCGGATTCAACAGCATCAAGCCGCCGATCAGCAAGCCGCAGCCAATTCGATTGAGTCGCATCATCATTCGCCTTTCCAAGTTCGTCCGTCCAGGACGACAACAACGACAACGGACCCAGCCCCAGGGCCGAGTCCGTCATCCGATCCATCAAGTCTCGATTCCCGACGAAGCTCGAGTCGCCTAGTGCTCGAGTCGCCGATGAGGCGCCCAAGAGGCGACCGCGTCCGACTACGGCATGTCGAGCTGTCGGTACTTCTCGAGGTACTTGTCGTAGAGCCGCGTATGTCGGCTCGTGAGCTGCACGCTGCGTCCTTGCACGAACGCCCATTCGACGTTGGTTTCGGTTTCGAGTGGATTGCCGTCGGTGATGATCAGCGTGGCGTCCTTGCCCACCTCCAGCGAACCGACTCGATCGTCCACGCCGTAGATCCGAGCCGGAGCGAGCGTGATGCTGCGCACCGCGTCTTCCGGCGAAAGCCCATACGCAACGGCCGTTCCCGCATGGTAGCCGAGGTTGCGGGCGTTCCAGGTCTCGGAGCGATCCGAGCCCGAAATGCAAAACTCGATTCCCGCTTCCTGCAAACGTTGGGGCAGGGTGTAGGACGCATCGTACGCGTCGTGACGTCGACGAGGCACGCGGTGCACCGCCGAAACGATCACCGGTACTTCATGTTGCTTGAGCAATTCCGCGGCGAGCGGCGCATCGTAGCCGCCGAAAATCACCAGCCGCACTTTTTGTTCGGCCGCGAATGTCACCGCCGATTGAATTTCGGCCAAGCCATCGGCCGACACGATCATGGGGATCTCGCGATCGAGCACCGGACGCATCGCCGCCAATCGCAAGTCAACGCCTTGTTCCGGATCTCCCGCGTCGATCGCGGCCGCGTAGGCTCGCGCATCGTCGAACAATTCCTCGAGTGGTTCGAGCGACCCGCCGCCGCCAGCTCCTCCACGCCCACGGAAGCGCGGATCGGCGGCGCCTTCGAGCGTGATCGCCGGTGTGACTCGTGGCCAGTTCACGAACAGCCCTGCCACCGGTTTGAGAGCGAGATCCGAGTTGGTCCAGCCGTCGAGCTGGAGCACGCTGCCTCGTCCCGGAACCAGACCGCCTCGCGGCGCCGAAACGGCCAACAGCACGCCGTTGGCTCGTGTCACCGGGATGAGATCGCTATCCGGATTGACGGCGACGTGAGCCTCGACGTTTGGGTTCACCGAGCCGGATTCGGCCGAGTCGACCGTGGCTCGCACGGCGCTCCACTCGGTCAAGCCCAAGTGGCTATGCGACTCGAACAAGCCTGGATAGACATGCCGTCCCGTGATGTCGACCTCGCGGCATCCTTCCGGGATCCGCACGCGCGAGCCGACCGCGACGATCTTGCCGTCCTCGAAGAGCAGCGTGCCACGTTCAATCACCGGGCCGCTGATCGGATGGATCGTCCCGCCCACCAAGGCGATTGGGCCTCGCTGCGGGGCTCCCGGAACCTCGCCGCTGGCTTGTCCCCAGCTGGGCTGAGTGACACTCAATCCGACGATCAACGCGAGGCCCATGGCGAGCCTCAGGGGAAACGCTCGATGGGGCGTTTTGCCCATTGGGTTTTTGGAATGGTTGGTCATTCGATGCATGGCTAACCCTGGCATTCGATGGTTCATCACGAGGACCTGATTTAATGAGTTTTGAAATGCGTGGGAGGTACGAGTCGATCGAAACGGTGCGCGACCACATGGGCTCGCACGACTTACTCGCGGGCCTCCGTTTCATCCTCACGCGTCCAGGTCAGATCGTTTTGAGCCGCTCGCCATAGGCAATCGAGGCAGCGACTCGAATCGTGGATAATGCAGAACTCGTCATGTCGCGGCCACAGACCGCTCGAGTCTCGTCGGCGCGACGGCCGCTCGCTTGGCTTTTCACCCGAAGCGAGCACCCGCTGAATCAAGGCGATTCGCATCGACTCAAACTCGGAGCGAGCCGCCAAGTCGGCGGCACGATCGAAGTAAGGCCGACCATCGATCCATGTTTGCTCGCATCGCGAGAAGTTCGAAAGCGGTGGGCCGCTCCACAGAACGAGATCCGCGTGCTTGCCCGCTTCGATCGAGCCGACGTATTGATCGATGCGCAGTTGCTTGGCCGGATTCAGCGTCACGAACTTCAACGCTTCTTCCGGCGAGAGTCCGCCGTACTTCACCGCCTTGGCAGCCTCTTGATTGAGGTGGCGAGCCAACTCAGGGTCGTCCGAATTGAAGCTCACGATGATCCCTTGATCGTGCATGATCGCGCCGCCATAGGGAATCGCATCCTGGACTTCGATCTTATAGGCCCACCAATCCGAGAACGCGCTGGCGGTCGCACCATGACGCCGCAACACTTCGGCCACCTTGTAGCCTTCGAGAATATGTTGGAGCGAGCCAATCTGGATCTGAAATTCATCGAGCGTGTTGAGCAGCGCCACGATTTCGTCTTGGCGATAGCTGTGACAGTGAATCCAACGCTCTCCCTCTAGGATTTCGACGATCGCATCCATCTCGAGGTCGCGCCGAGGAGGTAGCCCGCGGCGCTCGGTCTCCCAGCGATGCCACTGGTCCCGGTATTGCCGAGCGGCGAGGAATGAATCTCGCATGATTTGCTCGACACCCATCCGAGTCTGCGGGTAACGCGTCGTGAAGTCATCGCCCCAGTTGGCCTGTTTGACGTTCTCTCCCAGCGCGAATTTGATTCCTTGCGGAGCCTCGGCGAACTTCATCGCCTCGCCGGTCGCTCCCCATCGCAACTTGATCACTTGATTCTGGCCACCAATCGGATTGGCCGAGCCATGGAGGATGTTGGAGGTCGTCACGCCACCGGCGAGTTGCCGATAGATCGTGATGTCGTCGGCATCGATGAAGTCACCGATGCGCACCTCGGCGGTGATCGCTTGCCCGCTTTCGTTGACCCCGGAATCCGTCCCCATGTGCGAATGGCAATCGATGATGCCGGGGGTAAGGTGCATGGTCCCTTGTCCGTCGACGACCACCGCATCAGCGGGCGCTTCGAGGTTTTCACCGACGGCGACGATTTGGCCCTGACGCACGAGGACCTGACCATTGGTCAAGATTCCGTCGGGGCCACAAGTCCAGACCGTCACGTTCTTGAATAGGACCGCGGCGGGCTGCTCGGGAAGCGCGGCTCGGCCAAACGAACCGAGCGGGTAATTGACCGGGTACAGCGCGCCGGCCGTCGTCGTTTCGGTGCCGTCGCCGGGTGACTCGCTATCGGCATCCGAGGCATCGCTCGGTTCCTCGCCAGGACTCGACTCCACTGCGGTGTCGACCGCGGCGTCAGCGGGGGCATCGTTCGCGGCTTCTTCCTCGCTGGTGGACTCCTCGCTGACGAGACGCTCGGCGCGGATCGCGTAGCGTCGCCCCGTGGAATCGATCAAGGTTCCCGAGGCTTGCCCGGGGTTGGTTGGCTGCAAGACAAGGTCGAGTTGTACGGTACCGGTTTGGCCGATCGCCGCTCCCGGGACAAGCGCCGAAAGACGCCAATCACGGAATGCGACTTGGCGGAATTTGATCGGAGTCGGCTCGCTGGCGGCTTCGCCTTCCGGTGCTTCGGTTGGTTCGACTTCCCATTCGCCTTTGACGCTCGCGTCATGGCCGGTGAGGTTGATCACCGCGGCGGGCAGGCGAGGCGTGAATCGCAATCGCCAACGTCCGATGGCGTGGGACTCTTGGGGAGCGTTGATTTCATAACGCCGGCCAGCGATCCAGGTCTCGTGGATTTTGGCTTCGCTCGTGAGCGGCGAATCACTGCATACGATGAAGTTGGCCAGTTTGCCGGGCTCCAACGTGCCGACTTGATCGCTTACGCCAAACATCTCGGCGGGAACCGTGGTCATGGCCGCGAGGGCGGTTTCGGGCGACAGCCCGCGTTCAATCGCCTTGCGGACTTGTGGCCAGAATTTCGCGGGCTCCTCGATGCCATAAGTCGTGAGGGCGAATTCGATTCCCGCGTCGGCGACTCGAGCCGGATTCTCGGGGGCGAGGTCCCAGTGCATAAGTGTCTCGAGCGACACATCGGCCGCGCGCTCGACCGTGGCGACGTCGGGTGGAGCCGGAAAGTCGACGGGCAGAATCAGAGTTCGGCCGCTTTGCTGTATCTCGGCCAAACGTTGGTACTCTTCACCACTTCCCACGACGATCAACGACAGATTGAACTCCCGGGCGAACCGATCGGCTCGCAGCACGAACGCCTCATTCGCGGCCTCGACCACCAACGGAGTTCCACGCGCGATCACGTCGCCAAGGGCCTCGAGCGACCGGTTGTATTCGGGCCGTTCAACTCGTGGATCGGCCTCGGCCACCTTGACCGCCTCGGCGTACCACTGCGCGTCGTAGAGGGCTTGCCGCGCGACGGCGTAGGCGCCCATCGGAGAGCTGGGATACGCGTCTCGTGAACCTCGGCGTGACAAGGTCAGCAGGGCATGTTGAGTCGGCGCGGCGGCCAACACGCGTTGTTCGAACGGTTGGTCACTCAGACTGATCAGCGCGCCTTGGCCTCGTAGGATGCCACTGTCGGGCGCGAAGAGGCGAGCGCCGAAACCTTGGGCTCGCCAAGCCGATTCTTGCTGGGCATCGGGTCGATATCCAACGACCGTTGATCGCTCGGGACGAACTTCCCCGTTCCAGTACAAGGCGTTGTCCGCTTCATCGGACGCGACAGTAACCGGCGCGTAGGCGTCGATCGGCGCCGCCATGATCGTTAGGCCGGTGGCATCGATCACGCGGGCCGCCGCCGGGATGTCGACCTGCTCGCCCACGGCGACGATCTTGCCATCCGCGACGACCAGCGTCCCCGCATCGATGACCGTGCGCGGATCGACTTGGATGCGGGCGCCGGTCAGGGCATAGGTATCGGGTCGGTCGGTGTGCAGACCTTCCTCGTGACGACTCGTTGGCTCGTCCAATCCCTGGGTGATCGTTGGCTGCCAACCGGCGAGCACGAGAGCGATGCAAGCCCAGCCCCAAACCCAGTAAGCCATGCGACGAAGCGGCCTGGAATTCATGGACGCTTGGCGCGCGTTCAAACGACCGACGGACCGACGTTTCATGGGGTCGTCCCTATCTGCGAAGGCGAGTTGTCAATCAAGAGATGCGACGTTTTCGCGTCGCCTGTCGCCAGCCGTGGGGAGGCTCGCGAGAAGGTTCCAGGGTAATCACCCGGAACGCCCCACTGTAGACGGCGGAGGGAGCGGATTGCAGGGTCGGAGCGAAAAGTCGTGAGAATCGGGCAGGCCCTAGGCGAGCTCCGCCCCTTGATTCTCACCGGTTCTCTTCAATGCCTGGCGACCAGGGCTATTCGCCTCGCGGGGGCGCCGCGTCGTTGTTGGCCAAACGAGTTTGGCGTTTGCCGGTCAGGAATCTCGCGCGGTGGTGGAGCTCACGGAGCCGCTGGTCGAGTTCGCTCAGCAGGGAGCTCTCGTTGAACTCCGCGATTTGTTCGGCCGTGATTGGCTCGCCCACGCAAATGGCGATCCGCGATAGCCCGGGAAGCGGCTGTCCCTTGGGCCAAGCCTGGTAGGCCCCATCGATGGCGACCGGCACGATCGGCTTTCCCGAACGACGGGCGATGGCGTAGAAGCCAGGCCGGAGTCTCCCAATTTCGCCGTCGGCGGTGCGCGTTCCCTCGGGGAAGATCAAGACGCTTTCGCTCCGACCGAGCCGCTTGAGCGTCTCCTTGATCCCGCCGAGTCCCATGCCGTCACGGTCGATCGGAATCGCGTCTAGATACTCGATGAGCCAACGAAACAGAAAGAACTTGAACAGCGTCTTCCGCGCGACGTAATTGAGTCGTTCCGGCAACACGAGTCCGACGAGGACGGGATCGAAATGGCTTTGATGGTTGCTGCAAACCAACGCGCCACATTGACGCGGAAAAAGAGCGGCACCGCTGGTACGCAGGCCAAACCAACTCACGCCAATGACACGACTCAAGAGCCACAGGTACCCGTAGCCAACTCGTTTCCACCAGGGGCGGCTGACGGATGGTCGCGACGACATTCAGGACCCTTTCAGCACGACTCGTGGCGAGCGGAGGACGAGGGTGAGGGAAGTTGGAAAGTGACGTTCAAGCGATGCGGGGCGCCGGTTTGTTCGTGAAGCATCCCCCGCGCACGCGTCGGGATTCCCCTTCTCTCACGAGCTAGCGCCGGCCAATTCTTGTTGGCGTTTGCGAACGATCGACTCAAGCTGATCAACGACCTGATCCAAATCAAGCGAGTCGGTCGAGAACTCGATGGCGTCGTCCGCCTTGCGAAGCGCCCCCACCGGGCGCCGCTCGTCTCGCTGGTCGCGATCGAGTTGCATGGCGAGCACGTCTTCGTACGTCAGGTCCATGCCCTTGGCCCGCAACTCTCGAAAACGTCGTTGGGCTCGCTCCTCGGGACTCGCGACGAGAAAAATCTTGCACTCGGCATCGGGAAACGCGACCGTCCCTTGGTCCCGTCCCTCGGTGACCACGTCTCGTTTCGCGACCCAGTCCCGTTGTCGATCCACCAACGCGGCTCGCACCTCGGGTGGATCGGCCACGTTGCAGATGAGCTGCGTGATTTCGGGCGCGCGAATCGCCTCCGAGACGTCGTTCCCATTGAGCAGCATGCGCGAGTCTTGTAGCTCGAAGCGGCACGCTCTCGCCAATTGAGCGAGGCCGGCGATGTCGGTCCACGGAATGCCGTCGACCATCGCCGCGAGCGTGATGACTCGGTACATAGCCCCGGTATCGAGGAACTCGAACTCGAGTCTTCGTGCAAGGCGTTTCGCCACCGTGCTCTTGCCGGCTCCGGCCGGTCCATCAATCGTGACGATCATGCTTGGAAGAGCACCTCGATTTCCGCGAGTTCCTGGGGAGCTAGTTCCAATTCGATTCTCGAATCCGCCACGACGCACGGTTCCAGACGCTGGCCACCAAGATCGATGCGGTGGGCCGACGCCGGTTCACGCACGCTGGTGACTCGCACCTTCGCCGGGCGGCCAACCGTTTCGAGCAGTCTCACGCGGAAACCCTTCGGTTCCCCACCCGGTTCGCCTATCAGCGACCAATGGTTGATCAACACGTTCTTGGCGTCGACGTGAAGCAGCCAACCCGAAGCGCCTTGAGCCGGACAAGGCTGGTCGGCTAGGACGATCGCCGGGGTGTCGAATTGTTGGGCCAAGGCGCTGGGATAGGCGTGGTCGAGGACGAGCCCCATGCGGAAATCGTGAACCGATTCTCCACGGACCTGCAGTAGCGTATCGAGATGATGGAGTTCGGGCCGGCGGTGGAACGCATGGCCACCGGTGAGGAGCGTCGTGCGCTTGGGGGCGAACTCGATCTCGACGAACTGCGGAGCCTCCAGCCGTTTCGGTCCCGCCGCCATGCGAGTTTGCAGGATGTCGCGCCAAACGTCCGACGCCTGCTCGCGCCACACGAGGCGTTGGCAGGCATACGACCGCCAGGGCTCCGATCCCAGCGGCTCGAGTGGCTTGAGTCGCCCTTCGATCTCGAGAATGCGCGTGCCTCGCCAGACACGCAAGGTCTGTTCGAATTCGGCCAGTACCTTCTCTTCGTCGTTCACCAACCGGCCGCGAGTGCGAATCTCGCCACAGGCTCGATTAAGCCGAATCGTCTCGATCGAATCGGCTTGCATCGATGTGTACGGGCGTTCGCCGTCGCTGTAACGGATCGCCAACTGTTGGCTGAGGCGATTGGCTCGCACGTTGTATTCGTGAAACGTGCGAATGCCGCCACTGTGTCGGTCGACGGTCGTTTCGAAAAACTCGTTCCGCAGGATGAACTCCTCGCCAAGCGGCGGACCCGACATCGCGGACGCCCCCGATCCTTCGGCGTTGATCCAGACGTAGCCCATCGCCGGAACGTCGACCACCACGTCGACTCCATCCTCCGCGCGATCAGCCGCGTAGATCGGGCGCTCGATCTTGGGAAGCGGCGTGCCGAGGGGCAACCTAACGCCCATGCGGCGAACGACCGAGGTCGGATTCAGTACCAAGAAGCCTCGCCCCTTGCCTCCTCGGCCGAGCAAACCGGCGGTGCGATTCGCGACGGTCTCGAGGTGTTCGCTTATGGCTTGTCCAGCGGCGGTCATGTCCCCCGCGTTTTCCTCGGCTCGGTCCAAGTCGGTTTGGCCGTGCTTGACTTGCGAATCGGCTCCAAGGCGGTTGTCCAGCAAGTCATGGATCGCGGTCAACGCGGTAGCCGCGCTCCACGTATGCTGCCCTCGCCAATAGGTCCGCAACGACGAGATCGGATTGAGTTGGCCTCGGATCACCGCCTGCTGCAGGTAGGGAGAGCGATATTGATCGGGGAGGAACCGGTCGGTGAGCCCTGGTTCTTGATGCTCCTTGAAGAACGTCTCAAGCGAGACGAATCGTCCGAGAGCGCCGCTATATCGGCTTGCCCGCTGCAAGTCCTCGAAGAACGGGCTCGCCGAGCCCGGCCACCGCACGAACGCGACCGCGGCCGCATGGTCCGAGTCGAGCATTTCACCGATCTTGATCGCCAATCTTAGAAACGTCTCGGGAAGCGCGGCGTCGTGTGGGATGCGAGCGAACGCGTCGATCGTTCCATGATCCGAACCTTCCCAACGAGTTTTGAGCTGCAGCCCCTCGGGGAACCGCCCATCGTCGAGCGACAAATGAAGGGCTCCGCGAAAGCCGGCCAACGTCAGGGCTTGGGGATAGCCCCAACAGAGTCCAAACCGGCGCCGGCCATAAACGCTGGGCCGAGTGCCGAATTCGGTTTGAAACCGCGCGAGTCCTTGTTGCAGACCGTTGACGAGACTTTCGTGGCTGAGCAGAGGCGTGCGCGCTTCGTTTTCCTCGCCTCCGACCAAGTGCCAAAGGCCATCGGCGACCGCGGCTCGATACGCGTCGCCATCCCCTTGCTCCAACCACTCACGCCAAACCGAGGCGGGACCGAGCATCGAAACGGGGTGCTTACGACGCAATTCCGGCTCGAGCCGCTGGGGTTGATCGAAGGGGGGCATGACGACCAAATCCATCAGCCGCACATCGACCGGATAGAAATGCTCACGCTCCTCGGTCAACAAATCGAAGCACCGCTGTAGTCGCTCGCCCATCGTGGCGTGGTCGTTGGCGACCGCCGCATTGGCCGCCGCCACGACTTGATTGTTGAAGTGCAGATTGTCGAGCTTGCTCGAGTAACGCATGTGCCGCGTCAGCAACTGCACTTGCAAGTAGCAATATCCGAGCGCGTAGAAATCGGCGACCAAGTCGTCGTCGAGCGACGACTCCGACTCGATGAACTCCAGAGCGGATGTCGCCAATTCTTGGCGATCGGCCGTGCCGCGAATCAACTTGCCGCCCGCCTCTTGGACTCGGGCCGCGAATCCAGTCGCCAGTTCGCGGTAACCGACTTGTGGCACCATGATGATCTGGTTGTCGACCTGCTCCGGCGGCGTGTCGATTCGTCCCCAGGTCGGAACTCCTTGCGAGGCGGCCAAGAGCAGCGGATGCCAGAGCACCGTCCAACTCGCCAACAAGCTCGACGCGTCGTCTCCTCGGTGGTAGACCGGAAAATCATCGAGGCTATGGCAAGGGAGCAGGATCAGCGACGGTCGGCGGCTCTTCATGGCTGTTGCGTCTCTTGACGGGCGAGGGAGGAGCGGGAGGGGAGTCCGCGTGGCGGGCCTTGCCCTGACCTGCCAGTGTGGTTGGCCGAGGCTGGGGAGTCTCGGGGCCCCCCAATTGCGATGGAACGGAATGCCGTGCGATGGAATGGAACACAATCGGGGGAGGGAAGCCGGCCGAGGCGATGATGAGCTGGTCGCCGGTCCACCCCGTGGAGTTTCCATCATGAGGAGCGAGGCGACAACGGGCAATGGTCGAAGGCGCCGGCGGGTTGAGTTTGTCGGGGCCAATGACCTGGTGGATATTGCGGGCTAGGGGAGGGGACCGAGCGAGAAAAGGAGTGGCAACGGGCAATTCCCTCTCCACGAGGCGCCAAAAAGATTGACAGCGTTTTTCTCGCGACGCTAATGTAGAGGTTGGCCTCTGGCCCCTTTTCTGCTTGCGCGGTCGGTTCCTTGCCAGTTTGAGCACCCGGAGTGCTCCTGTTCGGGGGAGCATCGCGTGATCGAGAGTCTTCGGTCCGTTCGTGCCCGTCACGAGCGGCCGTCTCGAATTGTCTGGTCGCGCGTGGAGCTCGTCGCGAGAGTTCCTCGGTTCGCGGAGCCGGGCTCGGAATTGGGTTAGCGGCGAGGCTTACCTCTTCTCATAGCTGAACAAGGTTGATTCATGGCGAAGCAAACGGCCGCTTGGGGAATCGACATCGGGCATTGCTCGCTGAAGGCGCTGCGATGCGTGCCGTCTCCAGATGGTGACGGAGTCGTCGCGGATGCTTTCGACTTCATCGAGTACCCGAAGATCCTGACTCAACCGGATGCCGAGCCGGAAGTCTTGATTCGCGAGGCGCTCGAGCAGTTCTTGTCGCGAAATGAGCTGCGTGGTGACAAGGTCGCTATCAGCGTCTCGGGGCAAGCCGGGTTGAGCCGCTTCTTTCAGCCTCCTCCCGTAGATTCCAAGACGCTTCCGGAGATCGTGAAATATGAAGCTCGGCAACAGATCCCATTCAATTTGGAAGACGTGATTTGGGACTACCAGCAGCTAGGTGGTACCGAGGTCGATGGTCTTCTTATGGACGCCGAGGTCGGTATCTTCGCGATGAAACGCGACGCGGTCTTTAAGGCCTTGTCGCCGTATACCGATCGCGATGTCGAGGTGGATTTGATCCAACTTTCTCCGC
>JAGQPS010000087.1 GCA_020426595.1 Planctomycetales bacterium | reverse complement strand
GTGCCCACCCCAAAACCGATCCGTGAGACGACCTCGACGGGCGTCTCACGGCCGCACGATGCGGCGAGTCTGTTTAAATCAACAGGCGCTCACGCTTCGGGTTTCCCTTTATTCCCGGCGATTCTTACAGCGCCACTCGGGCCCTGGTTCATTGCCACTTTTCACCTGCGAGCAGAGCGAGCTTGCGCACCGCCGGTGCCGACGCCTACTACGGAGAATCGGGTTGGGCGGGTATAACCTACCGGCGGTAACACGGAAGCCGAGGAGCGTCGCGTGGTGGCGCCGCGTCGCTGTCTTGCTTGGCCAGAATCGCTCCGACTGGTGTTTCCCGGTTGGGGGTTCCTGTCGGAGTTCGCCGGCCGGCGTTGCCAGTTGATGTTGTTTCGCGATGGATGGCCATGGTTACCGTCAACGCAGTGTATGGCCTTTGTCGCCGAGTGTCGGATGGGTGTGGGGCGCCCGAATTCGAGGGAGTCTTTGACGTTGACGACTGACTCAAGCCCAAACTCAAGGCCCGCGATCGGCGTGGCCGAGCCTTTCTCGCGCGAGCAATCTCCGTTCAAACTCGCGATGCAAGCGGGCGCCTGGTGGCCATTTGCCGAGCAGGACAGCCGTTGGATCAACTGGCCCACGGGTTTCAATGGGGCGATGGTGGGCCAGCACTTCATCGACACGGATCCGGCCGGGGCGATGGGGGGCTCCCCCTTGGTTTGCGTCCACGGGAATCCGACTTGGAGTTATTACTGGAAGGGCTTGATCGCGTCCCAGCGCGACCGACGTCGTTGCATCGCCGTTGATCACGTTGGGTGTGGGTGGAGCTCGCGACCCGACGTGACTCGGCCCACTCTGGCTTGGCACATCGACCACTTGTCGCGATTGCTTGATGCTCTCGATCTACGAGACGTGACACTCGCGGTTCACGATTGGGGTGGAGCGATTGGCATTGGCGCGGCGCTCGAGCGACTCGATCGCGTCTCGCGACTCGTCGTGTTCAACACCGCCGCGTTTCCCCCACCGTACATTCCTTTCCGGATTCGAGTGTGTCGTTGGCCGGTGTTGGGGCCGACCGCCATCCTGGGCGCGAATGCGTTTTCTCGAGCGGCCTTGAGAATGGCGGTGGAGGATCCCCGACATCTGACCGCCGACGAACGACGAGGCTTGCTCGCTCCCTACGACCGCCCCGCGACTCGCCGAGGGCAACTTGCCTTCGTTCGTGACATCCCGCTCGGCCCGAGCCATCCGACCTGGGAAACACTGCACCGCATTGAAGCAGGCCTGCCTCGTTTGGCCGAAAAGCCGATCTGTCTGATTTGGGGCATGCGAGATTGGTGTTTCCGTCCCGAGTGCTTGGACCGACTCGTCGAGCACTGGCCATCCGCCGAGGTTCATCGACTTAGCGACATTGGCCACTACGTTGTGTTGGAGGCAGCGCCGCGCGTCGAGGCGATCGTGGCTCGGTTTTTAGAGCGGACCGACGGGTGAACGTGCAAGCGTCTTCAAATCGCGAGGCGGACGCCGTGAATCGCGGGAACAGTGATTCGGCGATCGGCCCTCCGGGCTCCGCGAGTTCCGTGGGGCATTGGGCGACGCTCGCCTGCTTGCTCGAGGCGACGGCCTCGAAGGTTGGAAACGTTCATCGCGGCGCCGATTTCGACGATCTATCGTTTGGCGATTTCGTGCTCAGCGCCTGGGCGATCGGTCCGTCGATCGATCAAGTAGGTTGCCGAGGCATCGGACAGACGATTTGTGATGCGGTCGAGGTGACTCGCGAGCGAGTGAACACCAACACGAACCTGGGCATGTTGCTCTTGCTGGCGCCGCTCGCCCATGCCCTGCAATCGAAACCGGACCAGCCGCTTGGGGAGCGGATCCGTCTAAGTCTCGAGGGTATGAACGCGAATGACGCGCGGGCCGTGTATCGCGCGATCGTGTTGGCGACCCCTGGGGGATTGGGGAAAGTCGATCAGCACGATGTTCGCGGCGACGCGCCGGAGGACCTCCTCGCAGCAATGCGATTGGCGTCCGAGCGTGACCGAGTGGCTCGGCAATACGTGACAGGGTTCGCCGACGTCACGGACCACATCGTCCCCTGGTTGGTCGCGGATCGTGAGCGCCTCGGCGCGTTGGAGCCGGCCATCGTATCGACTCACCTCAGGATCATGGCTGCTTGGCCCGACAGTCTGATCGCACGCAAGCTGGGTGACTCGGTCGCGGAGCAGGCTTGCCTCAAGGCCAAGCGAGTCTTGGAGAGTGGCGAGTTGTTTGAGGAACGCTTCGTTTCGGCGTTGGCCGATCTTGATTTTTGGCTTCGTGCCGACGGGCATCGCCGCAATCCAGGCACGAGTGCCGATTTGGTATGCGCCGGTTTGTTTCTCGCGCTCGCGACCGGTCGGATTTCGCCTCAACCTTGGCTTCCTGGGAGTAATCGCCATGAGCAATAGCGAGCAACCGGCCGCCGCGCCGCTCAACATTGATTGTGATGTGGTGTCGCGGCGGGAGACGTGGTGGGTATCGCTCTGCAAGGAGCAGCTGATCTTCAGCGCCGCGCACTTCATCACCTTCGCTGGCGACATCTGTGAGCGCATCCACGGACACAACTACCGTGTCAAATGCGAGGTGCGCGGGCCGCTGGATGAAAACCACTACGTCATCGACTTCATCGCGCTGCGTGATGGATTGCTGGAGCTGACCTCGGCCTTGGACCACCACGTGCTTTTGCCCGATCGCCACCCTCTCATTCGCGTGGCGGACGACGGCAAGGAAGTCACGGTGACCTTTCGCGACAAACGATGGGTGTTTCCATCGGAGGACGCGATCATCTTGCCGATTCCCAACACCACGGCGGAGCTGTTGGCCAAGTACTTGGGCGCCGCCTTGTTGCATCGCCTTAAGGAAAAAGGCCTCGAGCAGCCTCGAGGCCTTCGCATGGCGGTGGACGAGAATGAAGGGCAATGGGGAATCGTCGAATGGTCGTTTGACGAACCAGCACCCTAGTTGGGCGATTCGACGATTGATTCCCCACGCTCGCCGTCTAGCGAGTAGGTTTCGCCTAGCGACGCGTTTTCGAATAGCGACGCGGTTTCAATTAGCGACCGAAGCGCGGCGGCTTCCGATTCACGACACTCACGGGAATGTCTTTCGGCACGACATAAATACGGCCGTGTTGACGGAGGTCTCGTGTGAGTCCGCGCGTGACGGCGATTTTGATCTCGGCGTCGTCCCCCTGCCCCGATCGAAACGCGAACATGTCGTCTTGGCCGGAGCCTTGCCAGCGAACGACACCGACTTTTTGTTTGTCGAAGTCAATCGACTCGATCCACTCTTGCGCGGCCTCTCCTAGCAAGTCCTGGAGATCGTCGGCGGAATCGAACCAGCGAGGTTCCATGCCAGCCGGCTCCGACTTCATCAACTCGGCGATGACCTCGTCGGGGGCCTCCTGAATTCCCATGACGATCTCACCAACCAAGGCATGGAGTCCCTTGGCGTAGGGTGTATTGGGGAACACGGTGCGTTGCCAGTCGGCTCCATTGCCGGGCCGGGAAATGTGGCATTCGGGCGCGTCCGCGATCTGCGGTTCGTTGGGATCGGGAGCAGGAATCTCGTCGATCCCCAGTTTGGCGATTCGGCTCTCGAATTCCTCGACCGGGAATGGCAGGTCGCCGCTTAGTTTGAGGCCTTCCTCGGCATCAGGCGAGTAGAATGCTTGATACTCGTAGTGGCCGTCGGCATCGACGGTGAACGAGTAGTCGCTCCGCTCGTTCATCCATTCCTGCGGCCGAAATCCCATGGTGCGGGAGAAACGGAGCAGGATCGAGTCATCCGCGGGTTGAGCCCACGCCAAGGAAGACGTCGCGCCGATCACCAAGCAAACGCCCAATGCGGCGAATCCCAGGATGAATCCTCGAGCGATGCGGCGCGCGAGTGAATGTGATACGGACATGCGGAGAGCCTTTTCAGAAGAGAAATTCGGGTGAGTCATTGCGACCATCTGTGGACGGAGAGGCCGAGCCAAAAGTTCCAAGGACCGCGAAACTTCTTTGAGAGATCCGTGTTTCGCTCGGCGTTCCCTCCCTTAAGGTACCTGAGATCCACAAATGGATTCAATCGGTTAGGCTATCACCGCTAGGCTATCACCGCTGCCCCGTCGTTCCGATCATCACGGCAAGCCGATGGTGGTTCGGGGTGGACGGAGAGCGAGCGGCTCGAATTCGAGCGAGGAGCTCGGGCCAAATACGGGCTACTTGACGTCCCCGAGGCAAATGCCGGTCGGGACACGTGTAAAATCGCGAGTATGAATTGAGCGACGACGGATCATCTGGAGTGACGACATGAGCACGGGCAATCCCTACGCAACGAGTCCGGTTTTGGGTAACGCGACGCCGCTCGGGAACAAGAGCAAGAAGCTACCAGGACTGTATGTCGTGATCGCCATAACCGTCATCGTGATTGGCTCGCTCGGGACTCTCAATGGCCTGACGTGCCAAGTCGTCGGTATCGTGGCGGCAACCGTGATGTGGGATGAGCTCCCCGAGCAGATGAAAGAGGAGCCCAACCTCCGTTTGGTGCATGAAGATTGGCCAGTAAAGGTGGCGCTCTATGCGATGAATTTGCTGGTCAACGTGTTTTGGATTGTCGCTGGGGCCATGGCCTTACGTCGGTCTCCGAGCGGCAGAACGATGTTGATAGCGGCGCTGACTGTCGGCATTCTTGTCTCGGTTACGGGATCGGTTTTTGGGACCCTCGATGCCTTCGAGGCCAAGGAGATGCAGGCCGACCTGCTCGTAAGGCAGGGTGCGCCGCTGTCGCAAATCGAAGTCATGGAGTACTTCTTCTACATCTTTCTTGTCATAGGTTTTGGCGTGGCCGCCGTCCTCAATTTCCTCTACGGCCTTTCGGCGGTATACGTGGCGAAGTCGGAGAAGGTGACCGCAAGTTTGAATTGACTTGACGGGCGCTCGAGGGCTGTACGCTAATTCCCTGCCCCACTCACGATTTTGGAGCTGTTACGTGTCGAATGAAGTATCGCTGGGACCTTCCGGCTCCACTTCGATTTCGCGTACCGCCGTTTACACAGGATCGTTCGATCCGGTCACGCTGGGCCATTTGAGCGTGATCGAGCGTTCGTGTTTGTTGTTTGATCGATTGGTGGTGGCGGTGGGCGTGAACATTGAGAAAGTGTCGATGTTCACGCTCGCTGAAAGAGTCAATTTGCTGCGACGCGTGACGAGTCATTTGCCCAATGTCGAGATCAGCACGTTTGACGGCTTGGCCGTGGATTACGTGCGAGGATTGGGGGCGCGGATCATGGTGCGCGGCATTCGGCCCCTGACCGACATCGCCGGCGAGTTCACCATGATGATGGCCAACCGGCAACTCGATCCGGACATCGAGACGGTGTTCTTGATGGCCGACGAATCGTACGTGCACGTTTCCAGTTCCTTGATCAAGCAAATCGCGCCCCTCGCGGACGAGTCCAAGTTGAGTCGTTTCGTGCCAGCCGCGATCATTCCAGACATCCTGCGAAAACTCTCGCCGGAACGCCACTGATCATTCGGCGAGGCGTTTTGGCGCCGGCCTTGTGGTGGCTGGACCGCCGAATCCTCTGGCTGATTGATCTTTTGGCGGACGAATCAGCGAGCGACGGAATCAGCGAGATCGGTCCGGAAGTCCACACAAAGGGCGCCCGCTTGCCCGTCTCGTCGCTCTCGAGCTTGACAGGCCATCGTGCGGACTGGTTGAATGCCAATTAGAGAGCAGTGGATGCTTTCGCGATCGCCTCCCCGAATCTTGCCACCTCAAGCGCCTTGCCAACCCTTTCGACGCGATGACTCGAAGTTGGGTTACCGCGTTTTGAAAACTCGGTCGCAACGTGTCTTGCCTTCCCCCACGACGACCCTCGCCGGTGATTTCGTTTCGCCCTTTTCTAAATACCGATGTTCGGGACTTGGTCCGCGTGTGGAGCCTTCAGCCTCCGTCGCGGACTCGCTTCACGCAAGTCACGACCGACGTGTTGGAACGCTACGTTTTCGCGAAGCCTTACTTCGATCGACAGGGATTGATCGTTGCCGAGGAGCGAGGGAGGTGCGTCGGCTTCGCTCATGCTGGTTGTGGGCCAAGTGAATCGCACGAGAGCGTTTCGTTCGAGACGTCGGCCGTCCATGCCGTATTCGTTGAGCCACGCGAGGACTCCGAGGCGATCGCGAGTCGGCTTCTGACCGAGGCGGAGCGTTACTTGGTCGAGCGTGGCGCGCGGGAGATTCAGGCGGGTGGTTGGTTTCCCGTCATCCCGTTCTACCTCGGTTTCTATGGTGGCAGCCGGCTACCAGGCATCATGGCCGACGATGGGTGGCAACTTGATCGGTTTCTTCGCGCGGGCTATGTCGAGCAAGAGCGAACGACCATCCTGCAAATGAACACCGAGTCGTTTCGGCCTCCTGTTAATCGCCAACAGATGACCAATCGCCGGACTCACCAAGTGATTGCGTTGTTTGACCCGCAAAGCGACTCCTGGTGGGAAGCCTGCACGCTTGGCTGGGCGGATCGAGTCCGATTCTCGTTGCTCGATAAGGACTCGGGGGGCCAGCTGGGACAAGTGATGTTCTGGGACATGGAACCGATCAGCAGCAGCTGGGGCATCCGCTGCATGGGGCTCTACGACCTCAACATCGAGGATCGTCGACGTCGTCAGGGGAGAGCGACTTATCTGGTTGGTGAATCGCTTCGACAGCTCTGCTCCCAAGGTGTATCGATGGTCGAGGTTCAGGTCTCCACCACCGACGGAGCCACGCTAGGCCTCTTTCGCAAACTCGGATTTGAAGAGCGAGGCGAGGGGATTCGGCTGCTCAAGACGGTCGTCCAGTAGCAGTACTCGACATTGCGAAGTCGTTCCCAGGCGGTCCAAAGTCTGACTCACCCGGCAGCGCGCAATGGTGTTGTGTCACCCATGGCACGCGTATGCCTCGCGGCCGCCTCTGTCGCGTCCCGCCCCATGCGGCGAATCAAATGGGAGCGGGAAACCAAAGGAAACCCGAAGTGTGACGGGCCGTTGATTTAATCAGACTCGCCGCATCGTGCGGCCGTGAGACGCCCATCGAGGTCGTCTCACGGATCGGTTTTGGGGTGGGCACTCGTCGACCTAGGGCTGCGTCGCCCGCGCTTCGCTTGGGCTCCTGACCCTAGGCTGTGGTGCGGCGCCCCCGTTGGGGGCTTAGCAAACCGTGGTTCGACTCTTTTGCACCCAACTCGCCTTTTGCTTGGCGCGAGTCGCATCCGTTGGGCTTAAATCAACAGCCCGGTGAGCGAGGGACTGTTCGGCTTCTCGAACAAGCCATCAACCCGTTACGCCACCAACACTTCCGTCCAACTCCAGCCGTGAAAGCGCGACATCCAAGAGCGTGAGCGAGGGGTTCCTCGGCTGCTTGAACCACGTTGTCAACACGCTTGAGTGCCGGGTGTTCCCGCTAGGCTCATCCGCAAGAACGCGACACCAGATGGCAATGGCGAGGCATGCATTCAAGGGAGTTGACTAACCAAACCGCGCGATGAGTCGATCGGCGAGTGCGGGGAACCAGCGGTCGATCGTGACCAGGAGCTTGCCCGAGAGCGGGAGAATCAACTCGTGTTGATCTCGCTGCCAGGCAACGATCGCGCGGCGCGCGACGTAATCGGGAGTCATTGGGCGCCGCCCCTTCCATTCGCGTCCCGTCGAGTCCTCGATGGCCGCGTCAAAGAAGTCACTATCGGTCGTGCTAGGGCTGACGAGTACGATCGAGATTCCCTCCTTCGCCCACTCGGCTCGCAACGAGTCATAAAAACCGTGCAGCGCGAACTTGGTCGCGCAGTATTCCGATTTGAGGGGCACCGCGCGATGAGCCAACACGCTGCTGATCGCCATGACGGCTGGAGTGCGTCCCGAGCTCAATAGCGAGTGCGTGGCTCGAGTCAGTTCCAGCGGCGCGAACACGTTGACTTCAAAGATGCGACGGAGTCGTGATTCGTCGGCATCGTCAAATCGCCCCATCGCTCCGACACCCGCGTTATTGATCAGAAGGTCCAGCGCTCCCCATTCGCGCCGCACTCGTTCCACCAGCGCGGCTCGATGGGCGCCGCAGGTGATGTCTCCGGCAATGAACTCGACTTGATTGGGAAACTCGGAGGCGAGCTTAGCCAAACGCTCGGTGCGACGGGCGGTCACCAACAAGCGGGCTCCTCGCGTCGCGAGTTGACGAGTCAGCGCGGCTCCAATGCCCGAGCTCGCGCCCGTAAGGAGAACGCGGCAATCTTGAATGGCTCGTCGCATACTTGCCTCGACAAGATCGCCGCCCTTGACCCGCACCGTCAGTGATGGCGTGAATGAACCTACGGAAAAGAGTGCGAGGCATGGACCGGTTAGGGAAGAGTCTCGATCCAAAACCAGCCGCGTAGTTCACCGTCTCGAAAGCCCGTGGCGGCATCGTTCGGATAGAGCGTCGCGAGCTGTTCCTTGACCGAGGCGTCCAAGCTGGCCTCGGGACCGTGGCAGGCAAGGCATTGGGACTGGAGGCGAATGGGGAGCAGCGCCACGGCTCGGGAATCGGTCAGCACTCCAAACACAGGTTCGGCGGTTTGGTCGGCGCACAAGGTTTCGGCCCATGTTGGCGGCTGGTTCTCGGGGTTCCGCAAGCGGACTCCGGTTCGCCCGATCCGAACATTCATTTCCGAGCCAACACTCGCCGCGATCGATCGCGCTTCATTGCTACATACCGAAATGGCGTTGGCCGGTCCTCCCTGCCCTACCGCCTGCATCAAGCGGCCCGATAGCTGGGTGAACAACGCGTCCTTGGCGGCAAGAAGCTCTTTCTTCTCGGCATCCGTAGGCGACTTATCGGCGACCAGAGTCGCGCTTAAGTCAGCGCTGGCCGCTGGCGGCGAAGGAGTCGCGGGGCTGTCGGGTTGTTGGGAGCAACCTACGACGATGCTCGCCCCCAACCAAATAACCAAGCCGATCCGGGTGAGCATCCGCGGACCGAAGTCAATTCCGTGTGGGATGGGACAAGTCATCAGGAGAAGCTCCTTTTGTGCGAATCACGATTGAGACCAAACTCGATCGTGCCATGCGGGAGCTCCTAGAACAAGAGGCCTGATGCGGGGCGCGAGTGCCACGTCTCGATCGGAGGACGGAGTGGCAAGGTCGAATCGAAGCCCGACCCGAAGCGGCATCAAGAACAGGGGCCGCGAGTTGGAAACCAAGGACGCGAGTGCGGTGGGAGTGCCAGCGCACGAGTTGTTCCGCGGCAGGAACCATCGGGTCCGCGACCCGCTGGGATTTCTCAAGCGGAAATCAGCGCCCACCGGCTCGCCGCAATTCGTCGAGACTCCGTCCGAGCCCCGAATGCACTTCGCTCGTGGCTCGGACGACCAGGGCATTTAGCGGCTGGTAGAAGAAGATCGTTCCTGGGCCGCCGTTCACATCCCAATGATCCGGCTCGATGGTCCGGTGGATCAACTCGATCAAGTCGCTTGCATTGCTCGCGACGGACCCACCTCCGTAGTGACCTCCGCCTCGCATCACGATCGAACTGCCGCCGCCGGCGGATGCCGACAGATACTGCCATTGGGCCGCCATGGCCGCGGCGGCTCCCGTCGCATCATCGTTTTGTGATTCTTGCCAACCCAGTTGTTGTCCTTGCTCGGGAAACGACTCGTTGTCGTCGAGATCGCCTCGAGTGCCGGCTGCTCGCTCGCGGGCTCGCCGCTGTGCCGCCGCGCGTCGTTCCTCCCGCTCGGCCGCTCGTGCTTCGCGGTCTTGCTCGGCCTCAAGGACACGTCGCAGCTGACCCAGTCGCGAGACGAGCTTGGCTTTGTAGCCAGTCAGTGTCTCGGAGCGATCGAGTCGCGGGTCTCGCTTGAGCTCCTCGAGAACCGCACACAGGTCTTGGATGGCGGCATTGCGATCCGCGGGCGTCGAGGCCTGGGCCGCGCGGGCGATGAACGCACTGATGTCGCGGTCGATTTGTGAATAGGGGCGTTCGCCCGGCTCGATCGAGGCCGTAGCGAATGTCCGTTCCGATTCAGAGTCCGACTCGGATGATTGGGCATGAACGCCCTGAACCAGCATCAGGCAAGGACCAGCGATGGCGAGGAGAGTCGTTGAACTTGTTCGAAGCATGTCCCTGCGGACGGCGAGAACCAAGGTTCGAAATTGCGTGAGGCGGGTGCGGTTCGAGCGCATGTTCGTCGCTTCCTTTCGTGATCCGTCCACGATTTGGCACGGATCTCTAACGCTACCCGTTTCTTGGGCTGAGGTCGAGCAATTTGACTCCGCAACCATGCCGCGAACCTAGCCCATGGAAATTGCGGAATTTGGGGAAGCGACGTGGCGCGTTGCTCCCTACTGTTCGATCGTCGCATGACCAACGAAAATGGAGGCGTGTTCGAACGGTGAAGCGACCAAGACGTGGAAATGGGATCGCGCTGGCATAGTCCGGGATTCGGGCGCGCGGCGTGGATTGATTGGGAAATGCGATGAACGACGAAGAGAGGTGGACCGACGTTTGCGGAGAAGGCGACTTGCCTGTTGGTCAAGGGATGGAAGTGGTCGTTGGGGACGCGATCGTCGCCTTGTTCCATGACGAAGCGGGCTGGCATGCGTTGAGTGGGATTTGTCCGCACCATGGTGGGCCTCTGGGCAAGGGGAGCCTCAAGGGATGTGTCGTGACCTGTCCTTGGCACGGCTGGCAATTCGATGTTCGTGACGGAACATACCAGCACAGTGATCAGCTCAAGCATCCGACCTTCGCGACTCGTGTGAGCGACGGTCGTGTCGCGGTGCGTTTGACGTGAGTTCGGCGCGGCTGATGTCCGAAGACAAATTGTGGTGATGTCCTTCTTGAGGAGTGCGAAAGAGTGGAGCAGCGAGTGGGGCAACCGTTTCACTGGGTCGACGACGTCGCATGTACCAAGTGCGGATGTGTTTGTGATGATTTGCGCGTGAAGACCGATGGCGGTTCGGTATCGGAAGTCGTTGGTTCTTGTGAGTTGTCTCGGCAGTGGTTTCTGAGTCAGCGAGCGGTCGGTGGGCCGGCGGCGTGGATCGATGGTGAATCGGTCGACTTGGAGCGAGCCTTGGAGAAAAGCGCGGCGATTCTGGAAAGATCGCAGGCGCCTTTGATTTACGGTTTGGCGAGAAGCAGCACTCCGGGCCAGCGTGCGGCGGTCGCGCTCGCGGATCATTTGGGAGCTTCGATCGATACGACGGCCTCTCGTCGGCACGGGCCCTCGATCGTGGCTCTCCAAGAGGTTGGCGAAAGCACATGCAGCTTGGGCGAGGCTCGCCATCGTTGCGATCTCGTGGTGTTCTGGGGAGCCGATCCGGCCACGAGTCATCCCAGGCATGGGGAACGTTATTCACTCGAGCCGATCGGTCAGCAACTTCCGCGCGGTAGGGCTGATCGGACGGTGTGGGTCGTGGATCCGGAGCGGACAAAGACCGTCGAGTTGGCTGATCGCTGGCTCAGGGTACCGCCGGGGAGCGACTTTGAATTGTTGTGGTGTCTTCGGGCGTTGCTGCGGGGCATCGAACCGTCATCGTTTCCGGCGGGAGTCGACGAGGACATGGTTCGAGAGTTCGCCTCGCGGCTCCAGGAGTGCCGTAGCAGCATTTTCTATTTTGGTTTGGGCCTGACGAGAACGGAGCTGGCTGAATCGAATGTCGAGGCGCTGTTGCGACTCGTGACGGAGCTCAACGGAGTTTCTCGTTCGTATGCGCGGCGGATGCGTATTCCGGGAGACATCGCGGGGGCCGACAGCGTGCTTTGTTGGCAGACCGGCTATCCCTTCAGCGTTAATCTCGCTCTGGGTTTTCCGCGTTACTCTCCGGGTGAGTACTCGGCGGAAGAGTTGATCGTGCGTGGTGAGACCGATGCCGTTTTGGTGATTGGAGGGGAATCGCTCTCGCGACTCAGTTCGCGGGCACGAGCTCGGCTGGAGGAACTACCGGTCGTGCTGTTGGACGAGGCGGGCGCGGATCCGAACTCATTGGCGGACGTCGTGATTTCGACGGGAGTTTATGGAGTCCATGCATCGGGAACGGCTTATCGCATGGATGAGACTCCGATCCACTTGCGAGCGTTTCTCGATTCGAACGGGCCCACCGATGAATCGGTCTTGAATGCGTTGCGAGCTGCCACCACAAGACGGCTCGATCACCTTTTGGATAACGAGTCGTGACGCGGTCGCGGAGGTCGGCTCTGTTGGCCACGCTTGAGTTGATCAGAGTGAACGAGCTGGCTGGCTATAGTGATTGGAAACGTCGAGCGTGGGTGCGAATCCGTCTGCCGAGATGACTTTGAGGCCCATCGCGAGAAGTCGGTGTCGATTGACATTTCGCGTGAAGTGAGGAGCAAGAGTTGCTTCCGTCGATCAAGCAAATTCTGTTGGTAGCGATGGGCGGAGCGTTGGGCGCCTCGGGACGGCTCGTCGTGACTCGCCTTGCGACTCATGTATGGGGAGAGCGGTTTCCTTGGGGGACTCTCATCGTGAATGTCGTCGGTTGCTTTGCGTTGGGATTGCTGCTGCGGTTGGGGCCGCAATCGGTGAGCGATTCGACCAAGCTACTCGTGGGCGTTGGATTGCTCGGAGGGCTCACGACTTTCTCCACGTTTGGCATGGATACGGTGTCGCGGTGGGAGCAAGGCGAATGGATGCTGGGTCTCGTGAACGTCGCCGCCAATCTTCTGATTGGATTGCTCGCGGTGGCCGCCGGCATTTGGATGGGCCAAGTCTTCGCCGCGAAGGGGTGAAGATGGCGAGCCGGACTAGGCGGCTTTGTTGGTTGATGGGGGCGATCCGGAGGGCGCGACGGAGTTTGAGCGTTGCGGCTCGGTGACTTGGTCCGAGGGACTGGCCGCCCCAGGCATCGGTGGGTTTTCCTGCTCGCGATTGGTGGGAGCCGACTTTTTCTTTTTTCGTTGTGGCGGCTCACCTTTCCACCGCTTGTGCAACCACCAGTATTGTCCGGGTGTGCGACGGACGATTTCCTCGACTCGTTCGTTGTACCACTTGGTGAGTTGTGGGATGCCCTTGAGGTCGGGTGACATGGTGCGGGGATCGACTTCGCCTTGAACACCGACCTCAAGCTGCATCGGCTTGCCGGTACGGCGGACGTAGCAGACGACCATGGGGGCATCGGCGGTTAGGGTAAAGACGGCGACCGCCTTGTGACTTGACGCGGGCCGTCCAAAGAAGTCGACCCAGCAACCCTTGGGACCCGCGTGTTGATCGCCGAGCAGCGTGATGGTTCGTTTCGCGTCGAGGTGCGATTTGATTTCTTGGGCGCTGCCGTCCTTGTTGATCATGTACTGTCCCTTGATTCGTCGGAATTCGTCGATGAATCGGTGGACATAGGGGTTGTCGAGTTCTCGGGCGATGGCGAAGGTCGAGAAGCCGAGGAGGCCGGCGACGAAGCCCGCCATTTCGAAGTTGCCGAAGTGCCCCGAGACCATCACCAGGGGACGATCCTCGAGCAGTCTTGAAACGACAAGCCGACGGTCGCGCACGGTGATATACCGGTGCCAATTGGTTTCGTGGACTCGTCGAGGGGCGTGGGCGATCTCGCAGACCATGAGCACGAGGTGTTCCCACATTTCTCGCTTGAGCCGTTTGCGCTCGGTCAGGTCGAGATCGGGCAAGGCTTGACGCAGATTCTCCTCGAGCACCTTGTCGCGGATTTTGAGGAGGTCGACGGCGAGCCACGCGATGCCGCGCGCGAGGGCTTGGCAACTCTGGAGGCTCAGCGCTTGGATCACGCAGATGACGATCCGCAGGGCGGCATAGACAAGCCAGTCGAGCCAGCGAATTCCTTTTCGCGATTGCTCCATCATCAGCCTTCGGAATCGAAAATGGCGAATTCAGGCGTCCACGACCAAGCCCTTTGGGAAGTGGCGTCGTTCGTGGCGAGCCGATACGAAGTTGACCAGGCACGGTGGGTTCGACGATGGGTCATGGGACCTTGGGAGCGTTGGTGGCAACGCGTTGTCGAGAGCTTCCGCGACCGGCTCCTATTCAAGCAGAAACCGAGATTCGCATAAAGGCGGACTGGTTAAGTTGCGCTGGCGGGGTCGGTTGCTGGGCCATGGGCCGCTTTACGTTCGCGGGAATCGGCGAGAGGCGGTGGGGGGCGTTGAGTCGCGTATCTGTTTGTCTTGACGTTTGAGGACGTTTTGGGCTATATCCGCGACGGTGCGGCGGGCGAGCAGGGCTCAAGGATGAGTTCGACGGCTCGTTCGTGCCAGGGTCTCTTATCGTCGCGAGCTGTCATGAGCTTTGTCAGTCTCACGTTTCTGTTGTTCTTGCCTCTGGTTTTCGCGTTCCATTGGATGGGGCGCTCGGCCAAGCAGCAGAATCTCGTGTTGGTGATCGCGAGCTACTTCTTTTATGGGTGGTGGGATTGGCGTTTTTGCGGCCTGATGTTGTTGTCGACGATGATCGACTACACGTTGGGGCTGCTTCTGGGAGCGACCGAGGGGGAGGGTAAGCGGCGCGCATTGCTTACGATTAGCATCGTCGCGAACCTGACGGTCCTGGGCATATTCAAGTACTGCAACTTCTTTCTGGATAACGTTACCGGAGCGTTGGGGGCCTTGGGTTGGCATCTCGATGCGTTCACTCTGAACGTGGTGTTGCCGGTCGGCATTAGTTTCTACACGTTCCAGACCTTGAGCTACACGATTGACGTTTATCGTCGGCAGCTTGAACCGTCGAGGAATCTGATTGAGTACTTGGCGTTCGTGAGCTTCTTCCCACAGCTTGTCGCGGGACCGATCGAGCGAGCGACGAACTTATTGCCTCAGTTCAAGGGGTGCCGAGAGTTTGACTCGGAGTTCGCGACCTCGGGTCTCAAATTCATGTTGTACGGCGTGATCAAGAAGCTATTGATCGCCGATCGGTTGGCGGTGATCGTCGATGACTTGTACGGCAACCATGCGGCTCAGAGCGGTCCCATGCTGATGTTGGCGACGGTCTTCTTCGCCTTTCAGATCTACTGCGATTTTTCCGCGTACTCCGACATCGCGCGCGGGACCGCCCGATTGTTCTCGATTCGTTTGATTCGGAACTTCGATTATCCGTATTTCTCGACGAGCTTGTCGGAGTTCTGGCGTCGTTGGCACATTTCGTTGTCGTCTTGGTTTCGCGACTATGTGTACATCCCGTTGGGTGGAAGTCGGTGCGCGCCCTGGAAGCGATCTTGCAATTTGTTGTTGACGTTCTTGCTCAGTGGCGTGTGGCATGGAGCGGCTTGGACGTTCGTGGTTTGGGGGGCTCTGCAGGGCGTGTTTCTCGAGCTCACGTTTCGGCAGAAGCAGATCGAGGCTCCGGTGGGTAAGTATTCGCTGGCGTCGGCGTCGTTATTCAGGGCCAAGGTGTTTGGCCGGATGATGATGACCTTTGGCATTGTTTGTCTCGGGTGGGTGTTTTTCCGATCGGAATCGATGGGGCAGGCCATCGGTATTCTTGGACAGATCGTCGTCGACGCGTTGAATCCTCATGCATGGCAGGCTTCGTTCGGCGAGGTGTTCGGGGACAAGTTGCTAAAAAGAGCCACATTGATCTTGTGTGGTTTCGTGGCCTTCGAATGGTGGAATCGAGTGCGCGAGTGTCCACTCGAGGGACTCGCGGGGATGCCAGTCGCGCTGCGTTGGGCGGCGTACACGGGGTTGTTGTGGGGGCTGTTTTACCTTCTGCCGACGACCGGTTCGCAGCAGTTCATTTACTTTGATTTCTGAGCGGCTTCATGGCTCGATTTGTCAAACGCGTTCTGTTGTTTGTCGCCATTCAACTGGTGGTGCTTGGTTACGTGGTTTGGGCCGGGAGGATCTCGGACGACACGTACTACAGCGCGATGGAGGACAAGATCGCGCGGCTCGAGTCGATCGAGGGGCCTCGCGTGATCATCTTGGGCGGATCCAACGCGGTGTTTGGCATCGATAGTCAGCGTGTCGCGCGGGGGTTGGCCGGTGAGCCGGTGAATGTGGCCCTACATGCCGGTGTTGGATACGGCGTGTATCTCGAGTTGGTGGAGGCTCACGTAAGAGCGGGTGATACCGTGGTGTTCATTCCGGAGTACGAGCTGGTTAGTGGAGTCGCCAGTGAGACGATTCAGGCGGAGATGCTTGCGTCGTGTCCTTCCGTGCGGCCCTATCTTCGACCGGACGAATCGAGATGGCGACATTGGAAGGCTTTGTTGGACCACGAGTCATTGCAGTTGGTTCATACGTGGACTCACAATGCGTTTCGTCGGCGTCGCTCGGAGAACGGAGTCTACTACCGAGGGAGTTTCAATGAGTTTGGAGACATGGTGGGGCATTATGGTCTTCCGGCTCCTGAGAAAGAGTCGTTTGGTCCGATTCGGATCACGGACGAAGAGCTGACCGCGTTCTTGGATCGAGTCAATCGTTTTTGCGATCGTTGTGAATCGGCGGGAGCGACCGTTTGTTTTTCGTTCGCGCCGATTGACGAAGAGCGATTTGAGCAGTCGAGGGAGACGTTGGCATCGTTGGAGTCCACGCTGCGAAGCGGTTTGCACGCGGAGATAATTGATACTCCCTCGGAGAACGTCTTTTCGCGCGATGAGTTCTTCGATTCGTATTACCACCTTACGGAGGTCGCGGCTCGCCGCCGTTCTGATCGGCTTAACGTAGCGCTGGTCGGTCGCGTCGCGATGAAGCCAACGGAACAGGTTCGCCGTTAGCTGGGGCGTGTCTCGATGCAGGGCGAGCGGGGCGGCGTATTCGCCTAGTTGCGAAGGCGGGCATGGGCGGTTAGTTTCAAGCGAGTTCCCGCTGTCTTGGGCGGGGCCTATGACTCATTATCAATAGCAGGCCACTCAACATCCGAGGAGGACTCGGTATGGTGGCCTTTCCGCGCAAGGACGTCGTCCGTGAGGGCG